>DATFTG010000288.1:0-8799 GCA_035262265.1 Gemmatimonadales bacterium | reverse complement strand
GCTCGTCGTCCGGTTCGATTCCCGCACCGCCTTGCGCGTGGATTACACGTATCGGCGGCTCATGTCGGGGGACGAGCTGTACACCGTCCCCAGTCTGACGGCGGGATTCATCATCCATCCCTAGGTGGAGGCGGGGAACGGGTGGCCGCCGGGTCGGGTATGTACATTCCGCTGACCCCCCATGCACCGTCGCCCCTTCCTTTACTGGTCATTGGCGCTCGTCGCGCCCGCCTGCGCATCCGAGCACGGCGCGCTCGTGAACCAGATGGCGCACACCGCGACGCCCTACCTCGCCCGCGCCGCCCGGCAGCCGGTGAGCTGGCAACCGTGGAGCCGCGAAGTGTTCGCCCTGGCGGCCCGGCTCGATCGTCCCGTGCTGCTGTACGTCGGCGCCGAGGACTGCCGCTGGTGCACGGTGATGGATCGCGAGGTGTACTCCGATCCCGATCTCGGGGCGATGATCGACTCGCTGTTCGTTCCGGTCCGCGTCGACCGGGACGAGCGACCCGACGTGGCGCAGCGCTATCAGGGCGCGGTGCTTTCGCTCGCGGGGCTGCGCGGCTATCCACTCACCGTCTTTCTCACTCCCGACGGCTCACCGTTTTTCGGCGGCACCTACTTCCCGGCCGACGACCCCGTCACCGGCCGCGGCCTGAAGCAGCTGCTCCCGGATGTCGCACGCGACTTCCGCGACCGGCGCGACGTGCTGGTGCGCCACGCGGCGGTGGTGCGGCAGCTGGCCCTGTCGCGCGCGCTCGGCGCCCACGGCGTGCTGCGCCCGCAAGCCCTCGCGGCGGAAGTCGTGGCCGTGCGCGGGAGCCTCGCGTCCGCGGTCGCCTCGGGGCACGCCCTGGCCGGCGTGGCCTCCACGCAGTCGGTGGCGCTGCTCATCACCGAGTACATCCGCAGCGGCGACACGGCGGCGCTGGCGGTCGCGCGCACCGCCGTCGACGCGATGCTCGACACCGAGGCCGTCGCCGCGGCGACGAGCGAGGAGCCGCCGGAGATCGTGCGCGCGTCCCTGGCGCGGGTGCTGTCGCTGGCCTGGGTGGCGACGGCGCAGTCGCGGTATTACGACGCCGGTCGGGCGCACCTGGCGGCGCTGCTGCACGGCCTGACGTTCGGCGGCGGCCGCCAGGTCTTCGCGGACCGTGACGGCTACGCCATCAGCTCGGCGATCACCACCGCCGATGCGTTGCGCGATTCGGTCGCGCAGCGGCGGGCGGTGGCCGCGCTCGACACCCTGCTGCGGCGCGTCTACGCACCCGGCCGCGGTGTGCGTCACGTCACGAACGGCACGCTCACCGGGTTGTTGCAGGATCAGGTGATGATCGGCGATGCATGTGTCGCCGCTTACACCGCCACCGGTCGCCCGCACTACCTCGAGGTCGCCAAGGACCTCGCCGCGATCCTGAGCCAGGATTTCGCCGACTTCGCCGGCGGCTTTTTCGACGTTGCGGTCAGCGACGCGCCCGTCGTCGACGACCGCATGAAGCCGGTGTTCGACGAGATGCTGCCGGGACCGAACGCCTGGGCGGCACACCTGTTGCTCGGGCTGGCGGCGGTCACCGGCGTTTCCGACTACCGGCGCCGCGCGGAGGCGACGCTCGAGGCCTTCGCCGGCGCGGTGCAGGGCGAAGGCCTGCGCGGCTCGAGCTTTCTCCTGGTCGCCCGGGAAGCATTGGCCACGCGTGACCGACCGTGACCGAATGATCGGGGCCGGGGTCTTGTCCGCAACGGACCGGGAGCCGACCGACGGAGAGGTGGTGGCCCAGGTCCTGGGGGGCGATGCCGAGGCGTTCGGCATCGTGATCCGCCGCTACGAAGCGGGTTTGCTGCGGTATGCGACACGGATGCTGGGGCATCCCGACGCCGCGGCCGATGCGGTGGCGGAAGGGTTGGTGCGGGCGTACCGCCATCTCGCTACGTGCCGCGACCCGGGCCGGCTGAAGAGCTGGCTGTATCGGATCGTCGGGAATCGTTGTCGCAGTCACCTCGCGCGCCGCTCCACGTCGGACCTCTCCCTCGACGATGCCCCGCCGATCGCCGACCCGCAGGATTCGGAAGCGGCGACGGAGCGGGCGGAGCAGCTGGCGCAGGTGGAGCGGGCGCTGGAGACGCTGTCGCCGGAAAAGCGGGAAGCGTTCCTGCTGAAGCACGTCGAGGGGATGAGCTACGAAGAAATGGCGGCGGTCACCGGAGAGCGGATCCCGACGTTGAAGATGCGGGTGCACCGCGCCCGGGCGGCCTTGCTGGAAGCGCTGAAGGAGTACGAATGATGCACATCGATCCGCAACTACACCGGGTGCTGGACGGCGAGCTGCCGTCCGACGACCTGACGCCGCTGCAGCGCGAGCAATCCGCCGCCCTGCAGCGTGCCGCGCGGCTGCTCGCCGAGGCGCCGGTGGGAAGCGTGGCCGCGCGGGTGATGGCCGAAGTGCGGCGGCCCCCGCAGCGGCTGGGACAGCGCGTCGCGCAGTGGCTCACCGAGCGGCACGCCGTCACGATCGCGGTGCGGCCGATCTGGAGCCTGGCGCTCGCCGCCGCGCTCGCGGCGATCGCCGTCATCCCGTCACGCGGGCCGGGGCCGGTGCTCGGCGAGCAGGAGGGGATCGCCCAATTCGTGGGGCGGTTCCCGGATGCGCGGTCCGTCGAAGTCGTCGGCTCGTTCACCGACTGGCGTCCCGGCGCCGTGGTGCTGCGCGACGACGACCACGACGGCATCTGGCGCGCCTCCGTCGTCCTCCCCGTCGGGGAGCACGAGTACATGTTCGTGGTCGACGGCGAGCGCTGGGTTGCGGACCCGCTGGCGGGGCGCTACGTCGACGACGGGTTCGGCCGCCAGAACGCCCTGCTGTTCGTCCGGCCCCTGGCGCGGTGACCGCCCGGCGGCTGGTCGCGCTCCTGCTGGCCGCCGCTACGCCGCTCGCCGCGCAGAGCGGATTCGCGCGGTTGGCCGGCCGCGTTCCCCCACCGGCCCTGTCCGCAATCGATTCCATCCTGGTCGCCGCCCACCGCGAAGGGCTGCCCACTCAGCCGCTGATCGAGAAGGCATTCGAGGGCGGCGCCAAAGGGGTCGCGCCGGACAAGATCGTCCTGGCGGTGAGCACCTCCGCCGACCAGCTGCGCGTCGCGCGCGCGCTGTTACGTGAAGCAGGAGAGGCGCAGCCGACCGATCCAGCCGAAGTCACCGCGGTCGCAGCGGCGCTGTCGCGGGGGCTGTCGCCGGAGCTCGTGGGAGAGCTGACCGCGGTGCTGCCCGGTGAGCCGACCGGACCGGCGCTGCACGCGGTGGCGGACCTCGTCGGCCACCGCTTTGCCGAGGACTCCTCGGTGGATCTGATCGTCGCGGCAGCCCAGTCCGGACTGCGCGGGCTGCGCTTCCTGGATGTCGCCGCCGCCGCCGTGCAGGAGCTGCAGCGCGGCCGCTCCCACGCCGCCGCCCTGGCCCACGTGAAGAGCCTGCTCCCCAATGTTCCGCCGCCGCCGCGCCCAGCGCCGTCGACGCTGTCCCGCGCCCGCCGCGTCCAGCCCGGGCCCGACCGCCCCTGACCGGGGGGTGTGACCCCAGGGCCGGGAACCGGGTCTAACCGCCGAAGCGGTCCACGGTGGGCCGCGTTGTCCAACCTTGGAGGCAACACCTATGCGGAAGATGCTGATCACCCTGGCGCTCGTGGCCGCTCCCGTCCTCGCCGCCGCGCAGACGCCGGCGCAGACGCCGGACTCGTCGAAGGCGAAGCCGAAGACGGCCGCGCATCATGCGGCGAAGCCGAAGCCGAAGGCCGCGGCCGACACGTCGAAGGCGAAGCCGGCCACTCCGGCGTCGACCGACACGACGAAGAAGCCGAACTAACGACGCACGGTATCCGGCATCCGGTGTCCGTGGCGTCGAGCCCGGACCCCGGATGCCGGAACCCGGTTTCCTGCTTGTGTAACTCCCCGCCATTACATATCATAGCGCAACCTTCCAGGGGGTCCCGTTCGAATGACTGGGGAACCGTTCCTCAGCTCCGACGAATACGACGACCGCGCGCATCAGCTGTACAATGAAGGACACTACGACGACGCCATCGAGGTGCTCCGCGAGGGGTTGAGTCTCTACCCCAACGCCGTCGAGCTCCATGTCGGCATGGGATACGCCCGCCTCGCCCGGGAGGAGTTCGCCTGGGCCCGCAAAAGCTTCGAAGAAGCCCTCACCCTCGATCCCGATCATGAAGACGCCCTCGCCGGCCTGGGGGAGGTGCTCCTCAAGGTGGGCGACAGGCCGGGGGCGGTGACCTGCTTCGAGCGGATTCTGAGCCTCGGCTTCCAGGACGACCACGACCTGATGCTGCAGGTGGGACGGGCCCTGTTCCGCGAGTCGGTGCTCGATCAGGCGCGCCGCTTCTTCGAGGTCGCGCTCACCGCGCACAGCGACTCTTCCGAGGCGGCGGCGTGCGTGGGTTACGCCTCGCACCGCCTCGGGGACGAAGGGGGAGCGCTGTTCTGGCTGCGCCGTGCCCTGGAGCTGGAGCCGGGACACGCGGAAGCCCGCATCTACCTCGCCAACTTGCTCTACGACCGTGGCGAGTACGAAGCGGCGCTGTTCCACCTGGAGCGCTCGACCCCCGACGACCACGTCGACACGCTGGCGATCTGGCGGCTGCTCGAGTTGAAACGCAGCGTCTACAAGCTCAAGGAAGACGATCCCGAGCTGAAGCCGTGGAACAGTCGGCTCGGCGAGCTGACCGCCGACGCATCACCCGACGACCTGCTGCTGGCGGAGATCGAGGCGATCGGGTCGGACGGCCAGGTGCGCGACCCGCGGCAGCTGGAGCTGTTCGGCACGCTGCTGACCGAGCTGGCGGGGATGAAAAAAAGCTCCGGGGGAGAAATTCACCGGGTGCGGACCACCGCGGGACGGGTGTACGAAGGCACGTGGGAGGAAATCGTCCATCAAATGAAGGACGACGCGGCCGACTGGGCCCGCACCGGTGTCACGATCTCCGCCACCGACGCGGAGTCGTTCATTCGCGGCAGCGCCGAAGCGGGCCTGCTGCGTATCCTGCATTAGGCGGGGTCAGCCCCGCTTCAGCGTCATCCCCAGCGCCACGGGGCCATCCCCCAGCGCCACGAGGCTCAGCGCTCCGGCGAGCAGCATCCCCTCGAGCTCGAAGCTCTGATGATTGGGGAGCAATGCGCGCGTGATCGCCACGACCATCTCCACGGCGAAGGCGATCCCCCAGATCCGCGTAAGGATGCCGAGGATCACGAGCGCCCCCCCCACCGTCTCGAGGGCAGTCACGATGACCGCGAAGACGCCGGCAAACGGGATTCCGAGCGAGTGGAAAAATCCGGTCACCCCGGGAATGCCCATCTGCAGCTTCATAATGCCATGATGGAGAAAGACTCCGCCGACAGCGAGCCGCAGGGGCACTGCGGCATAGCCGGACCATTGGCTCATCTGCGCTCCGTGTGGGTGGGAGGGGCCGAGGGTGCCTGGAGAGCCGGGGCGCGGTGCCGCGCGTCGGTGCGGACGTCGCGGGCGTCGAGGCGCCGGATGATGACGTCGAGCCCCCGTTGCGGCTGCGCCTTCCCGACAGCGGCGACATCGGCGAAACAGATACCCGTTTCCGGGAGGGCGTGGATGGCGACGTGGCCGCCGTGGCACGCCAGCGCGATGACCACGCCGTTGGGGCCGGCCTGGGCAATCGGTGGGGCGGCGGGGTGAAGGCCGGCGGCGTTGGCGGCGGCGAGGGACAGCGCGCCGAGTGCCTGCGCATCGCTCAGGCGTCCGGGGGCGATGCCGCCGAGGTCGGCGAACACATGCTCGCAGCTCGTCGCTAGCACCGGCCCGTCAGAGTGGTGAGCGGAGCAACGAACGTTCCGCGAATCGGCAGCCGGCCGAGGGGATCGGCGTAGAAGTCGGTGCGCTGCGCGACGAACGAAAAGCGGCCGCTGATCGCGAATCCGCCCGTCACCGGAACGACCTGGGTGACGGTCACCGATCCTCCAGGACGCGAGAGCGCGGCGATCGGCGTGGCCGTCGCGATCGTAGACCAGGTCGCCCAGTTGCGAGGGGGCCGGCACACCGGGTCGAACCCCGCGCTCGGCAGCTCGGTCCTCGAGAGGGAATCGATCGGCGAAGTTCCCGGCGCCGAGAGACCGGTCCGAATCGTCACGATGGCCGCCTCGGCCGTCACCGTGCCCTGGGTGATGAACGCGCGCAGCCGGAACGTCAGCGTATCCCCGACGCGCTGATAATTCGTCGCCTGGGTCTGGACGTTGACCCGGCGGATGACCGTGCCGAGAATCGAATACGATCCGACGCCGCCGGTCGTGTCGCTCAGGGTCAGGACCCGTACCGCCCCGGTATCGGCGACGGTGTCCGGTCCCAGCGCCGCGAATACCTGGAACGGCAGCGGTCCGCCGGTCGCCTTGGCGCTGTCCCTGCCGGTGGCGGAATCGATGGCGAACACGGCGTTGGTTCCTCCGATCGCCTTGAACCAGACGGCGGGAACGCCGGCCGCCTGGTGCTCGACTTGCACCGGCACGGTGAAGGTGTCGCCGGGCATGAAGTAGAGGGTGTCGAGCAGCAGGGAGACCTGGAGCGCGCGCGACACGACGACCAGAGCGGCGCCGGTGACGCCGTGAGCGGTGGCGAGCGCGAGCGCGAAGCCGGGTTTCAGCGCCGCGATCTTGCCGGTCGTGGCGTCTATCGAGATGACCGTGGCGTCGCCGCTCTGCCAGGTGACGGCGCCGGCGGGCTGCGGTTGACCGTTGTCGCCGAGGTAGGTGACGCTGAGCGGGCCGAGGCTGTCCCCGACGAAGATCGAGTCGAGGACGGGAGCCACGAGGACCTGGGCGAGACTGGAAGGGCCGCTCGACGGGTTACAGCTGCCGCCCCCGGCCAGGGCGAGACCCATCCCGAGGACGAAGGCGAGGCGTTTCACGCCTCAGAACATGGACATGGCGAGGAACGACCGGAGGTTGTCGTTCGTGACGCGCAGGCGCGATGAGAGCAGCCGCACGACCGACCACAGCACTTTGTAGGCGACATCGCGGTTGAAGTCGAGCAACAGCTCGAAGTCGGAGCGGGAGATGGTGATCAGCGTGCACGAGGTGTTGGCGATCGCGTCGGTGGACCGCTCGGAGCGGTCGAAAATCGACATCTCGCCGAAGTTGGCCCCCGGTTTCAGGACCGCCAGCGCCTCTTCCCCGGAGCCGGGAATGGTGCGCGAGATCCGCACCTCGCCGTCGGAGATGATGAAGAGCCGGTTGCCGGGCTCGCCTTCCTTGAAGATGTACTGCCCGCTGGTGAACTTCTGCTCCCGGCAGACTTCCGCGACGCGGGCAAGCTCTCCGTCGTCGAGGTCCTGGAAGATCGCCGCCTGTTTCAACAAATTGAGGTCCACGCGGTGAAGGTACCGGACCGGTGATGGCCGCACAAGTGAAACCGCGCGTGGGCGCGGCGGACCTGCTCACGGTGTTGCGGTTTCCGCTCGCGGCACTGTTTCCGATCGTGCACGGCACGCTCGCGCGGCTCGGGATCGTTGCCGCGGCGGCGGTCACCGACCTGGGCGACGGCTGGATCGCCCGGCACACCGGCGGGTCGCGCTGGGGACCGGTCCTCGATCCGATCGCCGACAAGGCGTTCATGGCGACGGCCTTCATCACGCTCGCCTCGCACGGAGCGCTCCACCCGCTGGAAATCACCGCGGTCCTGCTGCGCGACATCGTCGCGGTGCTGGCGTTCGCGGGGACGGTGATTCTGAGCCGTCCGGTGGCGCTGCCGGCGCGTGCGGGCGGCAAGGCCGTGACGGTGCTCCAGGCGCTCACGCTGCTGGCGCTGCTCGCGAAGTCGCCGCTCTCGCGCCCGCTCGCCTGGGCCACGGGAGCGGTGTCGGTGTATGCCATCTGGGATTACGGACGCGCCGCGACCCGGCGGGACAGTGCGCCCCCTGTGCCATAGAGGAGACACTGGATGGAGCGGAGACAAAGTACGACCGGTCCGACCGCCGCGGTCACCGTTCGATGGCGCGAGAAGCTGGTATTCGAGGGTGGCGCGCAGGGGCGGCCCGCCGTCACGGTGGACGGTGACTCCAAGATCGCGACGTCGCCGGTGGAGCTGTTGCTCGTGTCGGCCGCATCGTGCACCGCCGCCGACGTGGTCGACATCCTTCAGAAAATGCGTGTCGACCTGCGCGGCTTGCAGGTCGAAGTGCTGGGAGCGCGGCGCGACGAGTATCCGCGTCGCTTCACGGCCATTCAGTTTCACTTTCAGGTTTCCGGCGCCGGGGTCGATGAGACGAAGGTGCGGCGGGCCGTCGACCTGTCGCTCGAGAAGTACTGCTCGGTGATGAATTCGCTCGCCCCCGACATTCAGGTCGGCTACGACGTTTCGCTGGCGTAGCGGCGCGGTGCGGGCCGCGCTCGTCGCCGTGCTCGGCGCCCGGCCGCTCGGCGGCCAGGCGCTCACCGCCACCGAGCTGGGGGTCGGCGCTCTCGCCACCTGGGCCCGTCGCGACTTCTACGGTGGCGGCGTGGAGCTGGCGCTGCGGCCGTCGAGCGACGGGCGCATCGCCTTCTCCGCAGCCGGCGGCTCCGTCGACCGCCATGCGGGGATGCGCGTCGAAGCCACGGCCCAGTTTCTCGTCCTGCCGACGGCGAAGACGGGTGTGTCTCCCTACGCCGGTGTGGGCATCGCCTATGTCGGCTCGCGGGCCTACCGCGGGACCGGCGTGCTGATGGTGCTGGTGGGATGCGAGTCGGCCGCGGGGCGGCCGCGCGGCTGGTTCGGCGAGCTCGGGTTGGGAGAGG
>DATFTG010000287.1:0-29861 GCA_035262265.1 Gemmatimonadales bacterium | reverse complement strand
GTTCGTCGGCTCGTCGAGGATGAGGACGGGGGCATCCCGCAGAAAGGCGCGCGCCAGGGCGATGCGCTGCCGCTCGCCGCCCGAGAGCTTCTGGCCCAGCTCGCCCACCTGTGTCTCGTATCCGTGCGGCAGTCGCTGGATGAACTCGTGCGCCCCGGCCGCGGCGGCCGCTTCGACGATGTCGGCGTACGCCGCTCCGGGACGGCCGTAGGCGATGTTTTCGGCGATGGTGGTGGAGAAGAGCAGCGGATGCTGCAGCACGACGGCGAACTGGCGGCGCAGGTCTGCCACTCGATATTCCCGAAGATCAACGCCGTCGAGCCGGATCGCGCCGCTCGTCGGATCGTAGAACCGGGTGAGCAGACCCACGAGCGTGGTCTTTCCCGCGCCCGTCGCACCCATGATCGCCACCCGCGTCCCCTGCTTGACGATGAAGGACACGTCGTGCACCACCGCGTGAGTCGCATCGTACCCGAAGGTGACGTTCTGGAACTCGACCATGCCCCGCGCCCGCTCGATGGCGCGGGCCATGGGGCGCTCGGGCACATCCGGAGTCGCATCCAACAGGGCGAAACTGCGCTCGGCGGAGGCGAGATAGTTCTGGAGGCTCGCCGCCTTGCGGCTGATGGTCGAGAGCGGTGAATAGAGCTGCGTCAGATAGCTCATCGCCATCAACAGCTCGCCAAGCGTGAGGACGCCGGCGCGGACGTGTCCGACGCCGATGAACAGCACGGCGCCGGTCCCGATGGCGGTCGTGAGCCCGATCAGCAGACCAAACCGGCCTTCCGTCAGGGCGAGGCGCAGACGGGCGACGACGCCTTCGCGCGCTCGTGTCGCAAACCGTTCCGTCTCCTGGCGCTCTTGCCCGAACGCCTTGACGACGCGCAGCGCGCTGAGGATCTCCTGCACCACGGAGAGCGCCGAGCTCTCGAGCTTCTTGACCGTGCGGCTCTGTCGGCGCATGCGCGGGCGATAGCTGCGGGACAGCACGAACAGGACGGGCGCGATCGCGAGAGCGACGAGCGCCAGCTGCCAATCGAGGCGGCCCGTGACCGCGACCATCGCGATCACCGAGATGCCGGCGGACACGAAGGGAATGAAGCCGTCCACCGCGACGTACTGCAGCGTCGTCGCGTCTTGCTGGATGCGGTAGACGGTGTCGACCGTTCCTTTGGAATCGTGATACGTGAGCGAAAGCCGCTGCCCCTGCTCGAGGAGGCGTGCCCGGAACCCGAGCACGAGGTACTCCCCGATGTAGGCCCGCAGCCAGTTGGTCGCGATGGCGAGGACCTGCGTCAGCAGCGTGACGGCGATGAGCAGGCCGATGGCGAGGGCGAGCCCGGCGGCTGGTGACTGTGCGGCGGCCGGAACCCACACGGCGAGCAGGTGCGGCAGGGGCCGCGACCCCAGGACGCTGTCAACCACCAGCTTCAAGGGCAGCGGTGCGAGCAGTGCGACGGGCGTGGCCAGGAGACTCAGCCCGAACAACACCCCCAGGTGCGGCCAGTACGGCCGCGCCTGCCGCAGCAACCGTCGGTACAGGGTGAAATCGTCGGCGGCCCGCGTCCGCATCAGTCGTCCCCGGCCTGCGGCACCGCGTGCCGAATGTCACCCGCTGCACGCACACAGTCGATCGACTCGTGCCACCCGCACCACAGGGCTGCGGCGCCGAAGACGGCGGCCGGAATCCAGGCCGTGGTCACGATCGCGGCGATCGCGACACCAGCGAGCCCCGCGGTGAGCGCGACGCCCCCGGTGCTGGGCTTGAGCCACCAGCGCACCCGCACCAGCTGCATGCCGCGGCCGTGCTCCTCGACCGCCATCAGGAGACGCGCGCCGCCCAGCAGGCCGCCGCGGACCTCCAAATCGAAGCGCTCGAATTCGTCGCCTTTGCGCGTCGCCGCGCCGGCGGCGCGCAGCGCCCGCTCGATACGGCTGAGACGCTCGGCGGGGTCCCGCCACTGCTCGCACCACAGAGCCACCGAACCCCACCGGCCCCATCGGGCGGGGCGGGGCGCCGTCGGCCGGCTCAAACGGCCATACAGACGGGCGAGCGGATGCAGCATGTGGAGCACCGCGGTCAAGGCGCGCTGCCGGATGCGTCGGCGGGCGAGGGACCGGGGGAACGCGATGCGCGCGGCGACGCTGGCGCGCAGCAAGAGCGGCAGCGTCGCGAGCGCGAGGAGCGGAATGGCGAGCAGCAACGGCGCCCACTTGATGCCGAGGCCGGCCATGAGCATCAGCGCGAAAATCGGCAGATACCATTCCGGCGCGAGCGCCATCGCGCCGAGCCACGTCGGG
Source organism: Gemmatimonadales bacterium (assembly GCA_035262265.1). GTDB lineage: Bacteria > Gemmatimonadota > Gemmatimonadetes > Gemmatimonadales > GWC2-71-9 > DASTHG01. The sequence goes on along the minus strand of DATFTG010000287.1, from coordinate 27,560 downwards.
GTTGGGGCGTACAGCCGCTGGAACGGTGCGAATCCCCAGATGCCGTGGTAGATGCGGGCGACGCGCCACGGCGCCGCCGGCAGCGACGCCATTCCATAAAGACGACCCGCCCACGCGATCTGTCCCGTCGCGGTGTACTTCTCCGGCCACTTCCGCTCCAGCAGTCCCTCCGCCCGTCCATACCCGACCTGCTGCTTCCAGTAGGCGCGCACCGAATTGCGGCGATGATGCCAGACGACGGCCGCCGGGCTGAAGCCGAGGGTGCCGCCGCGCTCGCGCAGCGACCAGCAGATGTCCACGTCATCGCCGGCGACGCGGAAGCGCGGATCGAAGCCTCCGACCGCTTCCAGGGCCGCGCGCTGGAACGCCATGTTGCAGCCGGGGATGTGCTCCGCCTCGCGATCCGTGAGCATGACGTGCGTCGGATTGCCCGGCGCCAGTGCGACGCACTTGGCGATCTTGCCGTCGCCCGGAGGCGCGATGTTGGGGCCGCCGACGCCGACGTGGGTGCTGCGCAGGAAAGTGGCGGCGAGGTGCGTGAGCCAGTCGGGGTCGGGGTAGGCGTCGTCGTCCAGGTAGGCGACGATCTCTCCCGTCGCGGCCTGCCAGCCGGTATTGCGCGCCGCCGAGAGTCCGTGGTTCTCCGTACTGATGAGGCGGACGTCGTACTCGCCGACGATCGCCGGCGTCTGATCCTTCGAGCCGTCGTTGACGACGATGACCTCGAGGTCGGGATAGCGGAGCCGGCGTACTCCCTCCATGCAATCGCGGATCGTACGCTGGCCGTTGTACGTGCAGACGACCACCGAGATGCGCGGCCAGCGGACGTCGGCCGAAAACGGTGTGTCGCCGTAGGCGGCTTGCACCGCGGCGAGCGCGGGTTTGGCGCTGCGCTCGCGATCGGTGAGGCCGAACTTCCAGTCGAATACGTCTTCGCCGGCGCGGTACCACTCATCGGTCCAGGAGTACACGTACAGCCCGGCGCACCCCTCGGCGAAGCTGGTGCGGATCTGCCAGTCGAGGGTGCGGGCCTGGGCGGCGTCGCCATTGCGGAGGCTGTCGAGCCCGACCTCCGTGAGCACGAGCGGCCGCTCCCCGGCGATGTGCTGCAGCCGTGCGAGGTACGCCGCAAGCGGCGCGCGCGACTCGAGGAAGACGTTGAAGCTCGTGAAGTCGAGGAACGGAAGGTCGAGGTACTCGGTCGACGGATAGTTCACGTACGTCACGAGCGCCTCGCCGTCCTCGTCGCGCACGGCGTGGAACAGACGCTCGAGGAACCGCTCGACTTCGCGGCGGCCATGCCAACGCGCGCTCGACGCGGGAATCTCATTCCCGATGGCGTAGGCCAGGACCGCCGGGTGGCCGGCGCACGCCGCCACGCCGGCGCGCACGACGCGCGCGGTATCGGGGGCGCCCTTGCGATCGGTGAGGTAGCCGATGTGCCGTTCCACCGGGATGCCGACGAGGAGGCGCAGTCCGTGGCGTGCGGCGGCGTCGAGCATCCAGCGCGGCGGCACCGTGTAGGTGCGGCAGGAGTTGATGCCGTGCGCCGCCATCAGCGCGAAATCGCGCTCCACCACCTCGGGCGCCGGGAACTCGGCTCCATCGACCTGCGGGCGGAAGGTGCCGTAGGTGACGCCGCGGACGTGGAATTTTTCGTCGCCGACGAACAGGAATTTCCCGCGCGCCGCCGGTCGCTGCTTCGGGTCGAGTTCGGGCAGAGCGGGGGGTATCTCGCTGCGGCGGTTGGAGACGAACGGCAGCTCGCTCTCACCAAAGGTGAGGGCGCGGTTGGCCGCGACGTGGCTGGGGTCGATGTTCAAGCGTTGCCCCTCCGGCAACCGCCGTTATGTGGCAAGCACACCACACCCCTGCGAGACACGGCAATGCGTGTAACTGCAGGGGTGAAGCGAGAATCAGGCGGAGCGCGTTGGGGTCAACAGCGTCGAGCACCGTCTCTGGTGAGCGTTGTCGCAAGAAACAGACCGATCGTGCCGGTTGTGGACTGCGGAAGTTCAGCCTCTAACTCGCGTTACGTCATCCGGACTTTCGCATCTCCTGCGACTCAGGGATCGGGCGTGCGCTGATTGCGTAGGTGGGGCAATGGCGGATGAATCCTCCGCCGGCGGGGGACCACTCCTGCTCCGGCTGCGTCACGACGGCCTTGCCGCTCGAGTCGAGCACGAACAGACCGGGCGGCCCCTGGAACAGACAGGCGCCGCAGCCGATGCAGCGGTCGCGCTCGACGTGGACGATCACGCGGCGCCGCGGGTACACGCCGTCGGCGCCCCGCGCTGGCCAGGTGGCGGCGCGATCGAGCGCGTCGATCGTGGCGCGGTATCCCTCTTCCACGACCTCGCGCAGGCTGTCGAACGAGAACATCGATACGTGCTCGACGCGCGGATGGATGTAGTAGACCGGCGGCGTCGTCCAGTAACGCAGCCGCAGCTCGAGCAGCGACTGCATCGCGATCTCCGTGGCCCGGCCGAAAACCGACGCGAACCCTTCGTCCTGGGTGTCCTCGCGCAGCGTGCTCGAGGCCGACACGTCGACCGCGAAGATCAGCTCGCCGTCGAGCGCGCGGGCCGCCGCGATCGGGAGGTTGTCCATCGTCGCGCCGTCGACGAAGTAGCGGCCGCGGATATCGTGCGGCGGCAGGTAGCCGGGGAGCGCGCACGAAGCGAACACCGCGTCGCACACCGGGATGTCGTCCAACCCCGGCAATCCCCACAGCACCTGCATGCCGGAGTTGATGTCGACGGTATTCATGATCACCGGGATGTCGAGCTCCTGAAACGTCGCCCGGCCGACGAGGCGCTGAATCAGGAGGGCGAGCGGCTCACGGCGAAACAGCGCGGGGGAGCGCATGCGCTTGAGGGCCATATCGGCATGCGCGATCTGAAAGACGTCTTTGCGCTTCAGGTTGATGGCGATGTCTTTCAGCTCGGGGATGCTCTTCCCCGACGACCACGCCGCACCCACCAGCGAGCCGACGCTGCACCCCACGATGTGGGCCGGCTTCAGGCCGCGCTCCAGCAGCGCCTCGAGCACGCCCACGTGCGCGAGTCCTTTCATGCCGCCGCCCCCGAGAACGAGGGTAAAGCGTGTGCCGGGTCTCACTGCCAGTTTCCGCTTGATTTGGGGCTCGAGTCCCGAGTAACGTAGTCACGTCCCCCATGCAAGCGCCACGCCACTGGCGGCGTTTCTCCCGCGATCGTTGGGCGCTGATCGGCCTCGGCATTGTGACGTCACTCACGCTGCTGGCCTTGGCCGCGCCGTGGATCACACCCGCCGATCCGCTCCGCGGATCGCTCGTCAACAGCCTGCGGGCGCCGTCGCGTGAGTTCTGGCTGGGAACCGACGTTCAGGGGCGGGACCTCCTCGCCCGGCTGCTGTTCGGCGCCCGGCTCTCACTGGCGGTCGGACTGGTGAGCCAGACCGTGGCTTCCCTGATCGGCGTCGCCCTGGGCCTCGTGGCCGGCTATTACGGGCGCTGGGTCGACGGGGCCTTGATGCGCCTCGCCGACGTGACGCTGGCGTTTCCTTCTTTGCTGCTCCTGATCGCGATCGCGGCGGCGGTGAATCCGTCGCTGCCGGTCGTTTTCGTCGTGATCGGCCTCGTGGGATGGGCGGGAATGGCCCGCCTGGTGCGCGGAGAAGTGCTGACGCTGCGGGTGCGGGAGTACGTGCAGGCGGCGCGGGCCCTGGGCGCGAGCGACGCCCGCATCGTGTGGCGGCACCTGTTGCCGGGCGTGATGGCGCCGGTGATCGTGGCCGCCACGCTCGGAGTCGGGGGCGCCATCATGGCCGAGGCGGCGCTGTCGTTCGTGGGGCTCGGGGCCCGGCCGCCGACGCCGTCGTGGGGCGCGATGGTGGCCGACGGCCGCGACCTGCTGCGCGTCGCCCCGTGGGTAAGCCTCATGCCGGGGCTCGCGATCGGGCTCACGGTGCTGGGGGTGAATCTGGTCGGGGACGGGCTGCGCGACGCCCTCGAGGTGCGGCCGGCATGACGCACCTGGCCGTCCACCCCGCCGCGGTACGGGCGCTGCGCGAGTCGCTCAAGCACCTGCGCGCCAGTGAATTTCCCTGGACGGCCGACACCGTCTACCTCAACAACGCCTCGATCGGACCGATCCCGGAGCGCACGCGCGGCATCCTCGACGCCTTCAACGCCAAGCGCACCGCGCCCCACCTGCTCCCCGACCGTGATCTGCAGGCGGGATTGCAGGCGGCGCGCGACGTCGCGGCGCGGCTCATCAACGCCGACACCGGGGAAATCGCCCTCGCCACCAATACCGGCTACGGGTTGAACCTCGCCGCTCAGGCGCTGCCGCTGGCGGCCGGCGAGCGCGTCATCGTCAGCGACAAGGAATTTCCGGCGAACGTCTACCCCTGGCTGATGCTGCGCAAGCGGGGGATCGACGTGACGCTGGCGCCGTGCACGCCGGAAGGGTGGCCCGACGAGGAGTTTCTGCTCTCCGCGCTGCGCGATCCCCGAGTGAAAGTGCTCGCCGTGTCGTTCGTGCAGTTCTCCAACGGGTATCGCGCCGATCTGAAGAAGCTCTCGGCCGCCGCGCGCGCCAATGGGACGTATCTCGTCGTGGACGGGATCCAGGGAATCGGCAACTCGGTGCTCGACGTGCGCGAGACGCCGGTCGACATCCTGGCGTGCGGCGGGCAGAAGTGGCTGTTGTCGCCGTGGGGGTCGGGGTTCGTGTACGTGCGGAAGGAATTGATTGCCGAGCTCGAGCCGGCGATGCCGGGGTGGATGGCATTCGAGGGGACCGACGACTTCTCGCGGCTGACCGAATACAATCCCAACTTCCGCGCCGATGCCCGCCGCTTCGAGATGATCACGCTGCCGTTCCAGGACTTCTACGGGTTCACCCAGTCGGTCGAGCTGCTGCTCGAGGTCGGGATCGCGGGGATCGCCGAGGTCACGCGCAGCCTGCACGAGCCACTGCTGCGCTGGGCCGACGCCACAGGCGTCCGCGTCGTCTCGCCGCGCGAGGACCGCCACCGCTCGGCGATTATCTGCCTCGCGCCGCCACGGGCGGTCGAAGCCTACCACGCCATCAAGCGGGCGCACGTCGTCTGCTCGCTGCGTGAGGGGGCGATCCGGCTGTCGCCGCACTTCTATAATACGGCGGAGGAGATGGAGCGGGTGATCGAGGTGCTGGAGGGAGTCGCCTAGGCGGGTCCCACCCTGAGCAGGGCGTAGTCCTTCTTTCCCTTTCGCAACAGCACGTTGCCCCCCGCGAGCCAATCGCCGTCGGTCAACGCCCGGTCGGCGGTCTCGCGCTGCTGGTTCACGTAGATGCCACCCTGCTCGAGCTGGCGGCGGGCCTCGCTCTTCGATTTCACGAGGCCCGTGGCAACGACGGCGTCGATCAAGCCGCTACCCCTGGCGACGGTTGCGCACGCAATCTCAGACGCCAGGACGTCGAACGCTCCCGCCTGAGCGCGCTGGGGATCCCATTCACTGAAGAGGATGGCGGCGGCCGCGCTCACCGATTCCAGCGCATTCTTCCCGTGCACCCGTTCGGTGAGCTCGTTGGCGAGCTGGTATTGCGCCTCGCGCTGCGCCGGGTTCTGCGCATGCATGGCGAGCAGCGCGTCGATTCCCTCCGGGCCGTCTTTCGGTCGCAATGAGAACAGCTTCAGGTACGTGCCGACGTCGCGATCGTCGGCATTGACCCAGAACTGGTGGAACTTGTACGGGGAGGTCATCTCGGCATCGAGGTAGACGGCCCCGGCTTCCGATTTTCCGAACTTCGCCCCCGACGGCATCGTGATGAGCGGTGCCACCAATCCGTGCACGTCCGCGGCGCGCGCCCGCCGCACCAGATCGACGCCGGCGGTGATGTTGCCCCACTGATCGGAGCCCCCGACCTGCAGCGTGCACTGCTCGCGATCGAACAGCTGCAGGTAGTCGTAGGCCTGGAGCAGCATGTAGCTGAACTCGGTGAACGACAGCCCGGCCTCGAGCCGCGCCTTCACCGATTCCTTCTGCAACATGATGTTGATCGTGAAGTGCTTGCCGACGGTGCGCAGGAAATCGATGAGGCGCTCCGGCACCAGCCAGTCGGCGTTGTCCGCGAGGATCGCCCGGCCGGGAGAGAAATCGAGGAACCGCGCCATCTGGGTGCGGACCCGCGCGACGTTGACCTGCAGCTCCTCGGGCGGCAGCAGCGGCCGCTCCGATCGTTTCCCCGACGGATCGCCGATGAGACCGGTGCCGCCGCCCATCAGCACGATGGGACGGTGTCCCGCCCGCTGCAGGTGCTCGAGCAGCATCAACGGAACGAGATTGCCGAGCTGCAGGCTCGGCGCGGTGGGATCGAAGCCGCAGTAGGCGGTGACGGGCCGCCGGCGCTCGAGGTGCTCCTCGAGTCCCGGCGTCGCCGCGTGAAGGAGGCCGCGCCACTTGAGCTCCGCGAGCAGTCCCGACATGGCCGCGAATCGTAAGAGCGGCCACCGGCGCTGGCAAGCGCCTGAGCGGCTTACTAGGTTGTTAGGACGATGGACTTGGGGATCCTGAAACCGCGTTTGTCATGGGACACCGTGCTCTCCCGCCGGGGGATGATCGGCGCCGCCGTACTGGCGGCGATGGTCGGCGTCGGGTTCACCTGGGGATCGTGGTCGCGGGTCTGCGCCGCCGAGCGCTGCCCCAGCATCGCGCGGCTGGCGACGCCCGGGTCGATGCCCCAGCAGACGTCGAAGATCTACGCCGCCGACGGCCGCCTCATCACGGAGCTCGGTCTCGAGCGCCGCACCGTGCTGCCGTTGCGCGAGATCCCGCCCTGGGTGCGGGCGGCTTTCATCGCCACGGAAGACAAGCGCTTCTACCAGCATCACGGTATCGACTACTGGCGCATCATCGGATCGCTCAAGGCGAACCTCACCTCGCTGTCGTATGCGCAGGGCTTCTCGACGATCACGATGCAGCTGGCGCGCAACATCTTCCCCGATCAGATCAAGCGCGAGAAGAGCCTGCCGCGCAAGCTGAAGGAAGCCCGCGTCGCGCTCGAGATCGAGCACAACTTCCCCAAGGACACGATCCTGCAGATGTACCTGAACCAGATCGACCTGGGGGGTGGGGCGCATGGGGTCGAGGCGGCGGCGCAGATCTACTTCGGCAAGTCGGCGCGCGATCTGAATGTCGCCGAGGCGGCGACGTTGGCTGCGATTCCCAAGGCGCCTTCCTTCTATAATCCGCGGCTGCACCCCGACCGCTCGGTGCGGCGCCGCAATGTCGTCCTCGGCCTGATGGAGTCGCAGGGGTTCATCTCGGCGGACGAGGCCGAGCGCTGGCGCTCCTACCCGCTGGCGCTCACGACCAATCGCACCAATTACGGGGACGTCGCACCCTATTTCGTGGAGTGGCTGCGCACCCAGTTCCTCGAGCCGCGCTACGGTCGCGCGCTCTACGAGAAGGGGCTGCGGATCTACACCACGCTCGACCTCGACATGCAGGATGCGGCGGAGCGGGCGCTGTCGGCGCAGCTCGATGCGATCGAGGCGGGCGTCTACACCAACGGCAAGTGGGACAAACCGACGTACCGCGACTACCTCGAATCGTCGCGGGCCGGTGAAGGGGAGGAGAGCAGCGGGTTCACCAAGTATCTGCAGGGCGCGCTGCTCGCGATCGACGCCAAGACCGGCTACATCCGCGCCATGATCGGCGGGCGCGATTTCTCCGACTCGAAGTTCAATCGCGTCACGCAGGCATACCGGCAACCTGGATCCACCTTTAAGCCGATCGTGTACTCAGCGGCGGTGGAGGCGGGGCATCCCGTGACGGAGATCCTCCAGGACACCCCGCTCGATCATCCCGTGACGCAACCCGACAGCTCGGAATGGGATCCGAAGGACTACGATCTCACGACGCTCGGGCCCATTCCGATGCGTAAGTCACTGTTTCTGTCCCGCAACTTGTCGACGATCAAGCTCGGCATGTCCATCGGGGAGCAGACCGTGATCGGCGAAGCGCGGCGGTTCGGGATCACGACGCCCATCCCCCCTGTGCCGGCGATCCACATCGGTGCGCAGAGTGTCTTTCCCATCGAGCTGATCTCGGCCTACACGACTTTTGCGAACCTCGGCACACGGGTGCAGCCGATCGGCATCATCCGCGTGGAAGATCAGAGCGGCAACATCCTGTGGCAGCCAGCGGTCCAGAAGGAAAATGTGATGGATCCGCAGCACGCCTGGCTGATGACCGACATGTTGAAGGACGTGGTCCGCCAGGGCACCGCCCATGCCGCGGTGTGGGGAGCGGGCTTCCAGCTTCCCGCCGGGGGCAAGACCGGCACGACCGACGACTACACCGACGCCTGGTTCGTGGGCTTCACGTCGGAGATCGTCGCGGGGATCTGGGTCGGCTACGACATCCAGCAGCGCATCATGAACGACGCCGGCGGCGGCAAGATCGTGGCTCCCGCCTGGACGGAGTTCATGCGCGACGTGTACGACCGCCGCTCGCCGCCGGCCGATTGGCCGCGCCCGGACTCGCTGGTGCCGCGCGAGGTCGACTGGAAAACGGGATATCTCGTCACGCCGTTCTGCCCCGCGGGCGACCATCACTGGGACTGGTTCTACCCGGGAACGGAGCCGCGGCAGCTCTGCCCCGTCCACGGCGGACTCGGACCGTTGACTCCCTGAGCGCATGCTCCGCATCCGTGCGGGTGTAGTCTTCCCGGTCACGGCGCCGCCGATCGAGGACGGCGCCGTTCTCGTCGGCACCGACGGACGCATCACGGCAGTCGGTCCCAACGCGCGCGTCCCCACGCCCCGCGATGTCGAGCAGCTCGAGTTCAAGGACGGCGTGCTGACGCCGGGGCTGGTCAACGTCCACACCCATCTCGAGCTGACGCATCTCTCGGGCACCAACGACGAGAAGGACTTCGCAAAGTGGATCGGTCGCGTGCGGGCGTTGAAGGATCAGTCCACGCCTGAGCAGTTTCAGGCGGCGGCCGAGGCTGGCTTGCGCGACTGCTGGACCCACGGCATCACGTGCGTCGCTGATACCGGGAGCACCGGGGCGACGATGCAGGCGCTGGTGCGCTTCGGCGGCCGCGGCATCGTGTACCAGGAGGTCTTCGGCCCGTCCCCCGCGCAGGTGCCGGCGAGCATGACGGAGCTGGAGCAGCAGACTCTGCGGCTGCGTCGACTCGCCACCTCGCAGCGGCGCATCGGGGTGTCGCCGCACGCCCCGTACACGGTGTGCGAGTCGCTGTATCGCCGAGTGGCGCGCTTCACGCAGCAGGAGCGGTTGCCGATCGCGCTGCACCTCGCCGAGTCGCAGGAGGAATCCGAGCTGGTGCGCTACGGCGCCGGTCCGTTCGCCGACGCGCTGCGTGCGCGCGGCATCGCCGTCGAGCCGCACCACTGCTCCCCCGTCAAATACCTGCGCGACCTGGGGCTCTTGCGTCCGGGAACGCTTGCCATTCATTGCGTGCAGGTGGACGCCGAGGACGTGGCGGCACTCAAGGCATCGCGCGCCGCGGTGGCGCATTGCCCGCGATCCAACCGGGCGCATGGCCACGGGGTCGCGCCGGTCGCGTTGATGCGCGATGCCGGTGTCCCGGTCGGGATCGGAACCGACTCGGTCGTGAGCGTGCCGGATCTGGACCTCTGGGCGGAAGCCCGGACCGCGTGGTTCGGCGCCGAGGAGGCGCTGCGCTTTCTCACACTCGAAGGGGCGAAAGCGCTCGGCTGGGATCGGGAGATCGGTTCGCTGGAGGCGGGGAAAGCGGGGGACATCGCCGTTTTTGCGTATACGCCGCCCCAAAAGCTGCCGCCCCCTCCGGTTGCCCTGGCGACGGTGCTGGGCGGCAGACTGGTCCATCGGAGTTAGGTTGTGGAGGATGGTGAAGGTCATCCTCCACAACCTCTACTAGTTAACCCCCCAACTTGCCTGAGGTTAGGGACCAGGGTTAGGATTTGAGCTACCGCCCGTTCGCGGTGAGCGAGGCGGTCTTTTTTCGCCGAGAGTGAGCCCCGTGCGCTGTCTCGCGCTCAACGCGTCGTTCGAGCCCCTGACGATGGTGCCCGTGCGCCGCGCCCTGCGCCTCGTGATCGACGGCAAGGCCGAGATCGTGGAGGCGGACAAGGGCGAGGTGATGCGCAGCGCGCGCCTCGAGCTGCCGCGCCCCGCGGTGATCCGGCTGGTCAAGTTCGTCCACGTGCCGCGGCGCTTCCGGCGCCAGGTGACCAACACCTTCCTGTTCGCCCGGGACGAGTACCGCTGCCAGTTCTGCGCGCGGCATCAGCACCAGCTGCGGCCGCGCGAGTGCCTCACGCGGGATCACCTCATCCCGCTCTCGCGCGGAGGCACCAACGCGTGGACGAACGTGCTCACGGCGTGCTCGACGTGCAATACACGCAAAGGGAATCTCCTGCCGGAAGAGGTGGGGATGCACCCGCTGCGCCCGCCGGTCGAGCCGCACTTCGTGCACCTGTCGTGGGCGGTGCGCCGCCTCACGGCGATCCAGTCGCGCTATATCCGGTTGTTCTACGGGGCGGCGGTGCTGCGGACGCTCGAGGGGCTCTAAGGCACGTGCTCCGTAAAATCGTCTGATCGTCCTTCCAGATTGAGCGTGGGGAGCCCGGCGATGCGCACCAGGGCGCGCTGGGCTCCGTGCGCCAGCGCCTGCCCCAGGTTCTCCTGACCGGACACGGCGGGCGTGACATCGCCCTTCAGCCAGCGCGTCAGCTCTTCCAGATCGGTGTCGTTCAAGGTCGTCACGTCCAGGTGGCCGACGAGGTAGAGCCGGCCGCCCTCCCGCGCTTCGAGCGTGACGCGGTAGGGGACGTTGAGCGCCGAGTCGAGCTCGGCGGAGGTGGCGAACCGCTTCACCGTGCCGCCGTAGGAGATCAGCACATATTCATCGGCCAGCGGGTCGTGGCGGGCGACGGCGTCCCACTCGACACCGGTGAGGAAGCGGTCGAACCACCCCGAGCGATCGCGCCACAGCTCGAGCCGGAAGTGCAGGCGCAGCGGGAATCCCGAGCGCATCAGATCGACGAACCGGCCGTCGGCGAGCAGTCCGTGGGCCTGCACGCGGGCCACCGGGCCATCGCGCGTGACGGCGAGCGAAGGTCCCGCCTGCGCCGCGAGCCGGGCCCCGAGCAATACGGTCAGGGCCGCGGCGAAGCTGCGCCGCACTAGAAGCGGTGCTCCAGGCGCGCCGTCAGCCGCAGCGGCTGGCTCGCGTTGACCGCTTTCGCGACGTAAACGCCGAACCCGCCCCAGTCGATGCCGAGGCCGAGATCGGCAAGCCAGCTGGAGAGCCGTGGCAGCTGCCCGCTGGGCACGCGGCCGGGCCCCTTGCCGACGAGCCAACCCTGCCCGGCGTCGCCGAATACCACGAAGTCGGGACCGCGCAGGAACCGGGTCATGTACCCGAGCCCCCCCGTCTGCCCCGTCTCCGGGTTGTAGTTCGCGCGCAGGTTGATGTGGTCGCGGTATTCGGTCTGCACCGTCACCACGCGGTCGCACGCCGCCACCAGCGTTCCCGCGAAGCCTCCCGTCGTCGCGAGGGAGTTGCAGGCGCCCTGGCGGAACTCGTATCCGGGGAGCGGCTCCGGGCCGCCGATGCTGAGGCGCCGCTGCACCGTCAGCGGGTCGCCGCCGGCCCACCCCGCGAGGACGAAGCGGAAGTTGAGCCGACCCTGCGGGCTCAGCTTGTTGTAGCGCCGCAGATCGAAGAACGCCCGCGTGGACCGATACTCGCCGAGCATGGCGGCCGAGTCGCGCACCGTGCCCGGGAAGTCCGGGACGGGGCGGACGTCGTCGCTCGTCACGAATTCCAGCGCGCCGTACAGGTACCATCCCGACGACGGCTGATCGGCGTTATTCCGCGAATCGAGCGTGACGGCCGGCATCAGGCTGGTGTAGTGCCCGTTGTCGATCGGCGGGTTGGGCCGCCAGGGAATGCTGGTGCGCGACAGCGTCCACGGATCGCGGGTGCGCAGCGTCGTCTCGCGCTCGCGGCGGATCTCAAAGGAGAAATCGAGCGGCGCTTCGACGCGCCACCCCAGCCGCGCCGCGACACCCGAGCCGCGGAAGTAGTCGCGGTAATCACGCCGCACCAGGAACGCCTCCCACCCCACTTCGTTCGCGTGCAGTCCCCAGTCCTCCACCGGATTCACGAGATCGAAGGCGCGCACGGTGAGTCCGATCGGCCGGCGGTTCCCGAACACCAGCTCGGCACGGGTGTGATAGCCCAGGTCGCAGCACTCGCCGCTGATCGAGTGCGCCGTGCGGAAGACTCCCATCGCGGCGCCGCGGAAGCCGAGGCCGCGCCGCAGCGCCAGATCGACGGTCGGTCCGGCGACGATCGGCAGACCCTCCACGCGGTTGAACGTCCCGCTGGTGGCGAGAAGGAGACTGGAGCGCGAGGTCGCGTTGCCGAAGGTGTAGCGTGCCTGGAGGCTGAGCCGGCGCAGCAGATCCGGCGCGTACACGAGCGTATCCCCTTCGAGGCGGTAGGGGAGCGGCTCCGCGTAGACGTGGATCTCCCCACCGACGCCGCTGCGCGGACCGATGACGGTACCTCCGACCACGGTCAGACTGCCGGTGACGGTCGCGGTGGAATCGAGGACGGCGTTGCCGTTGATCACCAGCAGCGCGCCCTCGACCCGACCCCCGATGAGGGCGGGCCCATTGCGGATAGCGACGTCGCCGCGCCAGACGTTGCCGGCCGGGAGGCTGGCCCGCCCGACCAGCCGCGTCGTCGAGGGGGCGTTGTAGGCGCGTACGACGGCGAGCACCGCGCTGTGTGGCAGCTCGGGCGGCGTGAAATGCAGGCCGGCGCTCTCGGCGTGAATGACGATCGCGGTGTCCTGTGCCGCCAGGGGCCGGAGCGCGCACAGCGCCGCGGCGGAGATGAGCAAGAGACGCATGGTGAGGCTCAGTCGGAGAGGTGACGGGGGGATTCGAGTCCGAGCCGCTTCATCCGCCGGTAAAGGTTGGCGCGGTCAGTCGCCAGGCGCCGCGCCGCATCGGCGACGTTGCCGGCGGCTGCCGAGAGTGCCGCGGCGATCAGCTGCCGCTCGTAGCGGTCGAGGGCATCGGTGAGCGGAACATCGGGAGCCCCGGCCGTGGCGCTTCCCGTCTCCCCATCGCCCGGCCGCACGGTGACGGCGTCGTGCGGCAGCACGCGGATCACCTCGTCGGCGGTGAGGGAGTCGCTCGCGGCGAGAATCGCGAGCCGCTCGACCAGATTGGCGAGCTCGCGCACGTTGCCGGGCCACTGGTAGCTCGTCAGCAATTGCAGCGCGCCGGCGTCGATCGCCAGTGGACGCCCCAGGCGCGCCGCCTGGCGCGCCAGAAAGTGCCGCACCAGCGGCGCCACATCTTCGGCGCGCTCGCGCAGCGGTGGGATCTGCACCGGCAGCACGTTCAGCCGGAAGAGCAGATCTTCGCGGAACTTTCCTTCGCGCGTGGCGCGCACCAGGTCCTTGTTCGTAGCGGCGAGGACACGGACGTTCACGGATATCGGCTTCTCTCCGCCGACGCGCTCGATCACGCCCGTTTCGAGCACCCGCAGGAGCTTCGCCTGGGCTTCCTGTCCGAGATCGCCGACCTCGTCGAGGAACAGGGTGCCGCCGTCCGCCAGCTCGAAGCGGCCCAGGCGCCGCTCGCTGGCGCCGGTGAAGGAGCCCTTTTCGTGGCCGAACAGCTCGGACTCGACGAGATCGCGGGGGATCGCCGCGCTGTTGACCGTCACGAACGGCCGGCCCGCCCGCCCGCTCTGGTTGTGGATCGACGAGGCGACGAGCTCCTTGCCCGTCCCCGATTCCCCGGTGATCAACACGCGGGCGTCCGTCGGCGCGATGCGGGCGATCAAGGCGCGCAGCTCCTCCATCGCAGCGCTCGCGCCGACGAGGGGATCGGCATGGCCCAGCGCCTCGTGGAGGCGGCGATTCTCCGCACGCGCCCGCGCCAGCTCGAGCGCGCTGCGCACCGCCACCAGCAACCCCTCCGGCGTCAACGGCTTCTCGAGAAACTGAAAGGCGCCGAGCTTGGTGGCCCGCACCGCGTCGGTCAGCGACGCCTTGCCGCTCATCATCACGACCGGGACCTCGGGCAGCTGTTGCTTCAGCTGCTCCAGCGTCGCCATACCGTCCGGTCCGCCGCCCATCATGAGATCCAGCAGGATGGCGTCGGGGGCGACGTCCTTCACGGCGACGAGGGCGGCGGTGCCGTTGGCGGCTTCGTCCGTCTCGTACCCTTCGCCCTGGAGCAGAGCGCCGACCATGCGGCGGATGTTGGGCTCGTCATCGACGAGCAGGATGCGCGGGCTCACGTCGGGAACACCAGCGTGAAAGTGGCGCCGCCTCCCGGCGTCTCCGACGCGGCGATCGTGCCGCCGTGCGCGTCGACCGTCTGGCGGACCAGCGCGAGTCCGAGACCGGTTCCGTCGACTTTCGTCGTCATATACGGCTCGAACACACGGCCGCGCAGCGCTGGCAGGATCCCCGGTCCGTGATCGGCCACCGTCACCACCATGCCCCGGCCCTCGCCCGCTACACGCACGTCGATCCTACCGCAGCCGCCCATCGCCTCGGCGGCATTGCGAAACAGGTTGCTGAACGCGCGGCGCAGCGGGTCGTAGTGGCCCTGGATCGAGCGGCGGCCAGCGCCATTGGCATGGACCACCACCGCCACCTGCTCAGACACGGCGGTCCGCCCCAGCTCCTCCAGCAGCTCCACGAGGTCGACTTCGCTCGTGGGACCCTCGGGGAGCCGGCCGAAGTCGGCGAACTCGCGCGCCAGGTGCTCGAGGCGGTCGGTTTCCGCCGCGAGCACTTCGAGCGCCAGCGCGCGACGCTGATCCGGTCCCTGACTCGGGCGGCCGAGCTGCTCGACGGCGATGCGCATGGCGGTGAGGGGATTCTTGATTTCGTGCGCGACGCGGCGCGCCACCTCGCGGAACGCGCGCAGCCGCTCCGACTCGAGCTCGCGGGCGCGCGCCGCGTCGAGCGCCCCGGCGAGGTCCCGCAGCGCGAGGCGCAGCGACTCGAACTCCGGCGCCCCGCGGGTCGGCGCGCCCTGGGGCAGCGCTTCGTGCTGCCGGATCAGTCGGGTCCAGCCGACGAGCTCGTCGATCGGTCGCGACAGCTGGCGCGACAGATGTCCTGCTACGCGAACGGCGGCGAACAGCACCAGCGTCCCGAGGGCGACGACGACGGCGGCCAGGCCCGCCGTGTAGTAGCGCAGGTAGCGGTCGGCGCGCCGCGCGAGGCTCACGCCGCGCGACAGCGCATTGATGTGGTCGCGCATCGCGGCCCGGGCAGCCGGAGCGAGCCGGTTGGTGTCGACCTGCTCGAGCATCACCCGCGCCGAACTCGCCACTTCTTCGAGCGACGCCCGGGCACCTGACATGGGGGCCACGGTGCGGACCGTGAGCACCCATCCCACTACGGCGAGGCCAGTGGGGGCGGCGGCCATCGCCACCAGGACGAAAAAGATGCGGCGCCGGAAGGGTAGGGGCATATCTTTTCGCAATCTATGGGGATGCGTCGGGTGCGACAAACTGACACGATTCTGACCGGCGATCGGGGGCAGGCATGAAGAGCCACACCCACTATTTGTGGTTCAACACGAAGCAGCGGCAGGAGATCATCGATATCACGGACTCCGTCGAGGAGCAGGTCCGCTCGAGCGGGGTGTCGGAAGGGCTCGTCCTCGTGTCCGCCATGCATATCTCCGCGTCGGTGTTCGTGAACGATCACGAATCGGGGCTGTGGCACGACATCCAGCACTGGCTCGAAGACACCATCGCGCCGTGGGATCCCAAGCGTTACCGGCACAATGAGACCGGGGAGGACAACGCCGCCGCCCACTTGCGCAGCCTCACGGTGGGTCACGAGGTGATCGTGCCGATCACCAAGGGAAAGCTGGACTTTGGCCCCTGGCAGCGGGTTTTCTATGGCGAGTGGGACGGACAGCGCCGCAAGCGTGTCATCATCAAGGTTCTCGGCGACTAGGCTGCGGGCTTCCGTATTGGGCGCAAGTTGTTTATTTTCAATGACTCCCGATGGAGACCGGGAAGTGCCCGGCAGGTGTGACGCTCGGGTTCGGCATCACGGCGCGGCTGGTCCGCGACCGGCGAGCCGGCTTCGGGCGCCGGACACCCTCCGGACACCGGCTCCGCCCGTTGCCGCCCCCAGTACGGGGCGGACACCGGGCGCAATAGGCGGACGATGAACGGACGCGCCGTGCGCGACTTCATCGCCGCTCGACACGAGGCCCCGCCGAGTGCGCGAGGCGCCGCTCCACGGATCGGGATTGGAGCGAGCGGCCCAGGAGGCGCACCCGGTAGCGGCCGGCACGTATTGAAACATCCATGACCACATCATCGCAGCATTCGCATCTCGCCCGTGCGCAGTACAAAGAACCACCCGCCCACGCACCCAACGCCGCTCTGTTGATCGATTTCGACAACGTCACCATGGGGATCCGGTCCGACCTGCAGTCCGAGCTGAAACGGCTGCTCCTGTCGGACATCATCAGGGGGAAAGTCGCGGTCCAACGCGCCTACGCCGATTGGCGACGCTACCCGCAGTACATCGTACCCCTCGCGGAATCCTCGATCGACCTCATCTATGCGCCGGCCTATGGCTCGAGCAAGAAAAACGCAACCGACATCCGCCTCGCGATCGATGCGTTGGAGCTGGTGTTCACGCGGCCGGAGATTGGAACGTTCATCCTGCTCTCGGGGGATAGTGACTTCTCGTCGCTGGTCCTCAAGCTCAAGGAGTACGGCAAGTATGTGATCGGCGTGGGGATCCGCGAATCCTCGTCGGATCTGCTGATCCAGAATTGCGACGAGTACTTCTCGTACAATGAGCTTGCCGGCCTGACTAAAGAGAGCGACGTCGAGCATGTCCGCCGCGATCCCTGGGAGCTGGTGGTCGAAGCGGTCAAGCAGATGACGGCGCACAACGACGTGATGCGCTCCGATCGCCTGAAGCAGGTGATGCAGGAGATCGACCCGGGCTTCGACGAAAAAGACGCAGGGTTTTCGCGCTTCAGCAAGTTCGTGCAGGAGGCGGCCCACCGCGGCCTGATCGCTACCGAGCGGCTCGACAACGGGCAGTTCGAGATCTCGCTGGGTGCCAAGGTCGAAGAGGCGGCGCCGGTTGCGCAACCCGCCGCGGCGCCGGCCCCGCCGACCCCGCCGGCCCCTCCGGCCGCGCCGCCCCGGGCGCGGAAAGGCTCGATTGTCAGTGATGCGTTCGGGCTGTTGCGCCAGGCGCTCGGTAAGATCAGCGGCGACCAGACGGTGAGCGCCGAGGCGGTGCGCGAAGCGATGAACGACCTCGCCCCCGAGGGGACGAAGCGCGTCGATGCGCGTAGCATGCCCAAGCTGTTACGCCAGGCGCACGACGCCGAGTTGATCGATCTGTCGCGTGACGATGAGGGGGCCTATGCGGTGCGCGTCCGCCCGGAGGAATCGGCGGACGCGGCGCCGGCGCCCGAGCCGGTGCGCGACACGCGAGCGGCACAGGAGGAAGAGGAAGAATACGAGCCGCCGCAGCCGGCTTCCTCCGCCCCGCCGCCGCCCTACTCCCAGCAGTCGGCCGATTCCCGCGGCGTGCCGATGCGCAGCGCGCGTTTCCGGCGCGGCTCGCGTGGCCCCCGGCCTGCGGCCCCCGACGTGCCGCGCGTCGGTGTCGTGGAGGTCGATCCCAATTTCCGGTCTCGGGTCGAGCGCATGCCGCCCCGCAGCGAGCCTGCAGCACCTGCGGCAAGCGAGCCGCCGTCGACCGGGAGCGGCCGCTCCGACGAGGACCGCCCGCGTCGCGAGCGTGGCGGCCGCGGTCGGGGCGGGCGGGGCCGCGGACGCGGCGGGAATCGCGAAGGCCGAGAGGGAAACGGCGGACACGGCGGGCACGGTCACGGCGGCTATGAGGGGCGAGAGGGCCGGGAGGGGCGCGGTGGCGGCGATGGTGAGCGCTCTCGCGGTCGTCGCGGCGGTCGGGGTCGGGGCGGCCGCGGCGGAGGGCGGTCCGACCGCAATGGCGAGGATCGTCAACGGGGGGCGAGCGCTCACGACAGCTCCCACGCGTCAGAGCCGTCCGCGCCGCCACCCTCGCCACCCCCGCCACCGCCGCCTGCGCCACGGTCTGCGCCGCCAGCGGAGAGCCGTGAAGAAGGGGATTCGTTCTGGTCGCGCGTCAAACGAGGTTTGATCGGCGGTCAGTGACGGGGAAGCCATTCGCCCCGGCCTTCTACGCGCGACCCACTGCCGAGGTCGCGCGTCGGCTTTTGGGGCAGATTCTCGTGAGCAGAATCCGCGGCCGCGAGGTGGTGGGTCGGATCGTCGAGACCGAGGCCTATCTCGGGCCGCACGATCCCGCCTGCCATGCGTACGGCCACCGGCGCACTGCACGCACCGAGCCGCTCTACGGACCGCCGGGTACGGCGTATGTCTACTTCACGTACGGGATGCATTGGTGCCTCAACGCGGTTACGGAACGCGTCGACTACCCGGCGGCGGTCCTGATCCGGGCGCTCGAGCCGCTCGAAGGGATCGCGCTGATGCGCCGACGGCGCGGGGACGTTCCCGACCGCGCACTCTGCGCCGGGCCCGCGCGTCTGTGCGAGGCCCTCGGCATCACCGGCGAACACAATGGCGGCTCGCTCGAGCGGGGGTCGGTCCGGATCCTGCCCGGGTCCCGGACCCGGCTCCGCGTAGTCGTGACGCCGCGCATCGGCATCACGACAGCACGCGACTGGCCATTGCGGTTCGTGATCGCCGGCTCGCCCTGGCTGTCACGCTGAGACAAACAAGAAGCCCGGGGAAGATCTTCCCCGGGCTTCTGGTTTCCAGCAGGCCGCCGGCTCAGTGCTCCGACGTGACATCCTCTTTCGAGCTGCCGAAGCTATAGCGCACCCCGCCGCTGAAGGTGTGCGTCGCGCCGGTCAGCAAGAAGTTGTTCGCCGCGGTATTGATCATGTACTGGCCGAACACGGCGAGTTTGCCGACGTTGATCTGCACGCCGCCGATCGCCCACCCGATTGCCTTGCTGCCCGCAGACTGGGCCAGCGCCTCGGCGTTCGCGGCATCGGCGGGCGTGGAGCAGATGGCGGTCGGCGTCGCGGCGCTGCAGTCCGCCGTGGGGTTCTGGACCGTCATCAGGCCGACCCCGACGCCGGCGAACGGCTCGATATGCTGCTGCAGCGGGAAGGCCATCAAGCCGATGAACAGGCGCCGCACCTGATCGAACGTCACGTCATGGGCGCTGCCGGTGTTCTGGTCGACCACTGTCGCCCGGGCGGAGGTGAGGAAGAACGCCTGCTCTGCGCCCACGTAAAGGGCGGTACGCTTCCCGGTGACGAGCCAATGCACGCCGATCATCGGGTCGATGTAGTAGCCCTGGTCGTTGGTCTTGTAGGCGAAGCCCCCCGCCGTGGCGCCCCAATACCAGCGGTGCGAGCGATCCTCCGGCACCTGCCCGGCGGCGGGCCGGACGAGGGCGATCGCGACGAGCGCGAACAGCGCCAAGCGAGACGTCTGCTTCATCGGACTCCTCCACGGGTTCCAAGCCAGCCCCAGACAGGGCTGTCGGTGGACCCCCAAAATAGGAGTCGGCGCTCGTTTGGCAAGCGTTGGGATCACAGCTAGCATGTTGCCATAATGTCGGTTAAGAGCTTGCACTGCGAAACTACTTGAAGTCGCCTGGCGGATACCAAAGAAATACCGAATAACCGGTGTCTGGAGTGTATCGATGATGTGCTAACGATGTCTCAAATTAGCCCGAGACGCCGCCCCACCGTTTGAAACGCCCGCAGCGCGAAATCGAGGTCGTCCTTCGTGTGTGCCGCCGAGAGCTGGCAGCGCACGCGCGCATGCCCCTGCGGAACGACCGGGTACCCGAACCCGGTCACGAACACGCCCTCCTCGAGCAGCAGGTCGCTCATCTGGATCGCCTTCGCCGTTTCGCCGAGAATCACGGGGACGATCGGCGTCTCCCCCGGCAGCGGCTTGAACCCGAGACTCATGAGCTGCTCGCGGAAGTAGCGCGCGTTTTCGTGCAGCCGCCGCACGCGCTCGGGGTGGGCTTCGAGCACCTGCACCGCGGCGAGCGCGCTGCCGGCGACCGTCGGCGGGAGTGCGTTGCTGAAGAGCTGCGGCCGGGAACGCTGGGTGAGGTAGTCGGTCAGGGCGAGCGGGCCGGCCGTGAAGCCCCCCGCCGCACCACCGAGGGCCTTTCCGAGCGTCGAGGTGATGATGTCGACTTGCCCCATCACCCCGTAGTGCTCGGCCGTCCCCCGACCGGTGGCGCCGAGCACACCGGTGGCGTGGGAATCGTCCACGGCGACGATCGCGTCGTAGGTGCGAGCCAGCGCGAGTATGTCCGGCAGCCGGGCGATATCGCCTTCCATCGAAAAGATGCCGTCGGTGAAGACGATGCGGCGGCGCGCGCCGCCCGCGGCTTTGAGCTTCTCCTCGAGATCCGGCATGTCGGAGTGCCGATACACCGCCGTCTGGCACTTCGTGATCGTCTTGGCGATGCGGATCGAGTCGATGATCGACGCGTGGTTCAGCTGGTCGGAGATGACGATGTCCTGCTCCGTCAGGATTGTCGGAGAGAGCCCCTCGTTGGCATTCCAGCAGCTCACGTAGGTGAGCGAGCTCTCGCATCCGACGAGGCGCGCCAGCGCGGCCTCGAGCTCGCGGTGGATGCTGAACGTGCCGCAGATGAAGCGTACTGACCCCGTTCCGGCGCCATAGCGGTCCAGCGCCGCATGCCCCGCGGCCACCACCTCGGGTTCATTGCACAACCCCAGGTAGTTGTTGGAGGAGAGGATGACGACTTCCCCGCGGCCTTCCATGCGCGTGCGTGGTCCCTGCGGCCCCTCGAGGTAGTTGAGGCGTTTGTAGACGCCGTCGCGCTTGAATTGCCCCAGGTCGGCGGCGAGGCTCGTGGCGAAGCTCATGCGATCTCCAGGATGACCTTGCCCGCGTCGCCGGAACGGATGGCGGCGATGGCCTGATCGATGTGGGCGAGGGGGAACCGGTGCGTGATCACGGGGCGGGGGTCCAGGAGTCCGGCGGAGAGGAAGCGCCGCATCTGGTGCCACGTCTCGTACATCTTGCGGCCGATGACCCCGTATACGGTGATGCCCTTGAAGATGATCTCATCGGCGAAATTGATGGGCACGTCGCCCTGCGGGATGCCGAGCAGCTGCACCCGGCCGCCCATGCGCACGGTGTGAAACGCCTGGTGCAACGCCTGCGGCACCCCCGACATCTCGCACACGACGTCCACGCCTTCGCCGCCTGTTTCGGCGCGGACCGTCGCTTCCACGTCCGCCTCCCGGGCGTTGATGAGGACGTGGGCGCCCATCTTCTGCGCCAGGGCGAGGCGCCGCGGGTTCACATCCGACGCGATCACGCGCGCCGCTCCGGCGGCGCGGGCGATGCCGACCGCGAAACATCCGATCGGCCCGCACCCCACGACGAACACCGTGGCGCCGGGGATGTCCGCGGTCAGCACGGTGTGGAACGCGTTACCCATCGGGTCCATGATGGCGCCGATCTCGGTCGGGATGCCGTCCAGCGTCAGCACGTTGGTCGCCGGCATGGAGATGAATTCAGCGAAGGCGCCATCGCGGTCGACGCCGATGATGCGGGTGTTGCGGCAGATGTGGCCGTTGCCGGTACGACACTGCAGGCAGTGGCCGCAGATGATGTGCCCCTCCGCCGTCACGAGCTGCCCGACCTTCAGCTCCGACACGCCTTCCCCCACGACCACGATCTCTCCGGCGAACTCGTGGCCGACCACGATCGGGGGGTGAATCCGCCCCTGTGCCCAGCTGTCCCAGTCGGCGATGTGCAGGTCGGTGCCGCACACCCCTGCGTGGCGCACCGCGATCAGCACCTCTCCAGGGCCGGCGCGCGGCTTGGGGACCGTTCGGACCGCGAGACCGGGCGCGCGAGACTCCTTCACGACGGCTTGCATTGTATCGGGCATGGGCTGGGGACGGTCGGTGGCGGGCGAGGTCAGGGCATCGTGCGTGATCGGCGTCGATAATATAGTCCCGGGCCCGAACCCCCAAATGCGACGCGGGGCCGGCATCGGTGCCGGCCCCGCGCTCGCGCAGGCGAGCTCGACGTGCTGCTCTCAGGTCCCCGCGGGATGGGGGTCGACCGGCAGTCGCTGGTGCACATGGTCTCCGGACTCGGAGTCATCGGCGCACCAACAGTACGCCCAGATCCGGGCTGGCCGCGCCAGCCGCTGACCCGCGCGCAGGATGATGCCGATCGGTTCGTTATCGAGGACGAGCGGAAGACTGGTCATGCCGTTCGTATTGGCAAGCTGAGGGCCACATCCGCTTGGCAGTTAAACCATTATCAGCAATCGATTTACAATAGTGGCGGGAAGAGGATTTCGACATTCTGACACGTGTCGCCCCGTGTCATTCCGACTGACGAGCCTCGGTTTCGACGCGATTCGCCGGCTTCGTCGCCGCGAATCCCCCGCGGCGGCCACGCGGGCGTCGCTCCACCTGCCACGCCGTGTACTGCTCGAGCAGCGTGTCGGTCGCGATCGGGATCACCGTCTTGTCCTCGACCGATTCCCAGGGGAGCACGATGTGCACGCCCCCCGGTGGAGTGCGCGTCTGCAGATCGGCGACGAGGGAGCGGCGCGATTCGGGGGCGAGCGCCGCGAGCGCCGCCGGATGCAGCACCGCCAGCGTGACGGGGACGTCGGGCATCCAGTTGCCGAACTGCACCACGAGGGCGTGGAAGCGGCCGGCCAGCTGCTCGGAGACGGCCCGTGCCTCCGCCGCTTCGACGGCGGCCAGCTCCTGGTCGAGCAGCAGCACCTCCACATCGTGCGCCGCGACGAACAGCGCCGCCGGCAGGGCGGGTGCGCCGACAACGACTGCGGCGTCCCCCGGCTCGAGCCGCCGCGCCCAGTGCACCAGCGGCATCGCCGCTTCGAGCTCCCAGTGGGTCGGCTCGCGCTGCGCGGCGCGCAGCGCCCGGTGCGTGCGCGACCAGCGCTGGAACGTCGGCAGGCGCAGCCGCCGCATGATGATGCGGTCGACGTGCTCGAGCAGCAGCACCTCGGTGAGCAGGTACTGATCGGCGGCGGCGGTTTCGAGCTCACGCACCGCCTCGTCGCCGATTTCCAGGAGCACCGCGCGCGACAGCGAGTTCTTGTATTCCTCGATGCGCTGGAACAGGAACTCCTCGTATTCCTGGCGCAGCGAGCGCGCCACGCGGCGTGGCCGCCGGGCGCGGGCGCCGGTCTCGGCGGTCGTCAGCATGGCTCGATGTGCACCGTGACTTCGTTGAGCTGCAGGTCCCGCTTCAGCCGCTGCTCGACCGCGTCGGCGATGGCGTGTGCCGAGGCGACGTTGGCGTTGCGGTCGACGGCGATCGTCACCTCCGCGTAGCGCACCTGAGCGCCGCCGCGCGAGCGGATGTCGTAGGCGCGCTCCACCCCGCTCACCGCCTCGGCGGCGGCCTGGATCGTGTCCCTGGGGACGGCCCGTTCGTCCACCAGGATCGGGACCGAGCGCTGCGTGATTGCATAGGCGACCCGCACGATCAGCAGAGCGATCACGAGCGCGATCACCGGATCGGCCCACCACAGGCCGCGACGCGCGAGCAGGAGCCCCACGATGACGCCGACCGAGATGTAGACGTCGCTCCGCGTGTGCGCCGCATCGGCGACGAGCAGCTCGCTCCGCAGCGCAACGCCCTGGCGACGCTCGTACCACGCCACCGCGCCGTTCACTCCCAGTCCGGCCACGAGGATGCTCAGCTGCAGATCGGAGACCGTCGGCGCGGGGTGCGCCCCGAGGAGGTGCTCGATGGCGCCGCGCGCCAGCTCGAAGCAGGTGATCGAGAGGAATCCGACCAGCGCCAAGGCGCCGAGGGTCTCGAACTTGCCATGCCCGTAGGGGTGCTCCTCGTCCGGGGCCCGCGCCGCCACACGGACGACGACCAGGGCCAGCAGGTTGTTGACCGCATCCACCGTGGAGTGCAGGGCGTCGCCCAGCACGGCGAGCGAGCGGGCCGCGAGCCCCACCAGGAGCTTCGCGATGACCACGGCCAGGTTGGCGAAGAACAATCCGACCAGGACACGGCGGACCAGGGTCGCCCGATCGCGCGCCCCCTCTTCCAGCCGGGCCGATGGCATGGATGCAAGGTTGTAAGGCGGGCTCCGGGAGTCAACGGGACGTCAGTCCAGCGCTCGCAACAGGGCGCCTTTCAGGTACCCGGTCTCAGGGATCGTGAGGATTTCCGGATGGTCTGAGGCGGCCCCGGTGAGGCGCAGCAGCTCGAGGCGGCGCCCGCTGTCGCGTCCCGCGGCGGCCAGCATCTCGAGAAATTCCGGCCGGCGCAGGTGATACGAGCAGGAGGCCGTGTACAGCAGTCCCTCGGGGGCCAGCAGTCGCATGGCGCGCAGGTTGATCTCTTTGTACCCCGCGATCGCCCGCGGCAGGCTGGCGCGCGTCTTGGCGAACGCGGGCGGATCGAGCACCACCGTGTCGAAGCGCTCGCGGGCGCGTTCCAGCGTGCGCAGGAAGTCGAACGCGTTCGCCTCCCTCCAGGTGATCGTGGTGCGGCCGTTGAGCGCGGCGTTTTGGGCGGCCAGGTCGAGCGCCTCGCGGCTCTGGTCGACGGCGAGCACCGCGGCCGCCGTACGCGCCAGCTGCAAGGCGAACGAGCCGTGGTAGGTGAACACGTCGAGCGCCCGCCCGCCCGGCCGCGCCAGGGCGGCCACGAGCTGGCGGTTTTCACGTTGGTCGAGAAACGCACCCGTCTTCTGGCCGTGACGCGGCGCGGCGAGGTAGCGGACGTCCCCCTCACGCACCTCGACGGCGTCGGGGACCTCGCCGTGAACCAGCTCGACGTCGAGCGGCAGGTCCTCGTGGCGACGCACCGCGGTGTCATGTCTCAGCAGGATCCCCGTTGGCTCGAGCGCTTCGCGGATGCCGTCGAGCACGTCGGCACGAACCGCTTCGAGGCCGGCCGACAGGAGCTGCGCCACGACGTAGGGACCGTAACGGTCGACGACGAGCGAGGGCAGCCCGTCGCCCTCGCCATGGACCACCCGATACGCCGACGCCTGAATCCCCTCGCGCCGGGCGGCGCAGGCGGCGATGCGAAAGCGCCACCAGGCGGCGTCGATCGGCTGCGGTTGCGCCGTCAGAAAGCGCAGGCGGATCTCGCTCCGGGGAGAGAACAGCGCCTGGCCGAGCTGCGCGCCGCGGCGGTCGTGCACCGGCACGATGCCGGGCCCGCGCCGCGGCGACACGACGACGTCGGTCTTGTAGATCCAGGGATGCCCGGCCGCCCAGCGTGCCGCGCCCTTTGCCGAGACCACCGCGATAGCTTTGTCGGACTCCATGGCCCTCGTCGATCAGCTGCGTCTGATGGTCCTCACCGATCCCGTGCTGCTGGCGGGCCGGGATGCGCTCGCCGTGTGCCGCGCCGCGGTGCAGGGCGGCGCCACGATGGTGCAGGTCCGCGGCAAGGACGCGACCGTCCGCGATCTCGTGAGCCTGACGCGGGCCCTCTGCGCCGAGCTCGCCGTTCCGGTGATCGTCAACGACCGCGTCGACGTGGCACTCGTCGCCGGCGCGGCGGGCGCGCACCTAGGCCAGGACGACGTCCCGCTCGACGCGGCGCGCCCGCATGTCCCCGCGGGATTCCTTCTCGGCATCTCCGTCGGCTCAGTGGCGGAAGCCGAGCGCGTTCGGACGAGCCCCGCGGATTATTGGAGTATCGGCCCGTGCTTCGCAACCGCCAACAAGCCCGATGCGGGACCGCCGCTGTTGCCGAACGGCTTCGCGGCGCTCGCCCGTCTCGCGCCGGGCGTGCCGGTGATCGGCATCGGTGGCATCACCGCGGTCAACGCCGCCGCCATCGCTCAGGCAGGGGCGGTGGGTGTCGCCGTGATCCACGCCGTGCTGGGCGCGGCCGATCCGCAGGCCGCCGCGGCGGCCGTCCGCGGCGCGGTGGTTAAGGGTCGCGCTGGCGGTGGGACAGCGCCGAGCGGATCTCCGACTGCTGCTCCTTGACGTCGCGGATGGCCGCGAGGTGCTCGGTGTAGCTCGCCGAAAAGATGTGCTTGCCGTCGGGCTGTGCGACGAAGTAGAGGTACGGCGCGGCGGCGGGATAGAGCGCCGCGTCGATCGAGGCACTGTCGGGCTGGCTGATCGGGCCTGGGGGCAGCCCGGCGTGGAGGTAGGTGTTGTAGGGCGAGCGGACGAAGAGGTTCTTTTCGTAGACCCGGCGTGGCCGTGCGCCCATCGCGTAAATCACCGTCGGGTCGGCCTGCAGCATCATTCCCCGATCCAGCCGATTGTGGTAGACGGCGGACACATACGTGCGATCGGGAGCGTAGCGCACCTCGGATTCGATGATCGAGGCAAGCGTTATCAGCTGCTGGCGGGAGAAGTGCAGCGAGTCGAGCCGCGCATCCCACGCCGTCGACCAGTGGGTCTGAAATTCATCGGTCATGACCCGCACCAGCTGCCGGGCGCTGGGGTGTGGCTGGATCGTATACGTGGTCGGATAGAGATACCCTTCCAGCGTTTCGGTCTCCGGCGACAGGCCGAGCTTGGCGATCACGGCGGTATCGCGCGCCGCCGCGAGGAACGAATCGCGCGGTACCCCAAGCTCCTGCGACGCCTGATCGGCGATCTCGACGATGCGCAGCCCTTCCCGTACCGTGAAGCGAACCAGCGCGCCGCGGCCCAGCTTCAGCGCGTCGATGATGTCGCTCCAGCGCGTCCCCTGGTGGAAGGCGTAGGTCCCGCTCTTCAAGTCGCGGCCCAGGCCGCGCACGCGCGCGTAGATCGAGAACAGGAACTGGCGGGCGACGAGGTCGTGCGCGGACAGGGAATCGATGGCGGCGCCGAGCGTCGCGCCCCGGGGAATCGTGAGCGCCACGCAATCGGCCGCCGCTACATCGCAGGGCAGCGACGGACGACCGCCACAACCGAAGGCGGCCAGGCAAAACGGCAATGTCCAGTATTGGGCCTTCACGTGCTGCTCCCGCGTCTGCCATCAAGATAGTGTTGCAGCAGCACGGTAGCGGCGAGCGCATCCACGTCCGCCGCGCGCCCCTTGGTCCTCCCGCCCATCTCGCGCACCGCCTGTCGCACACGGGCCGTCGTAAAGCGCTCGTCCCAGAGTGTGACGGGGCGTCCCGAGCGCCGTTCGATGGCGGCGGCGAGCTCGCGGGCGGCGTGCGCCGGCTCGCCTTCCCCTCCCGACTCGTCGAGTGGGAGGCCGACGACGATGCCGACGACGTGGTGCGCCGCGAGATGCTGGAGCAGGGGCTGCATCGGAAACCGTTTCCCGGTGCGACGGGTCAGCGTGGCGAGCGGCTGAGCGAGGGTCTGGGTCTCATCGGAGAGAGCCAGCCCGATGCGGCGTTCGCCCCAGTCGACGGCGAGGAGGCGACCGGGGTGCGGCGGGGCGGTCGGGCGGTCGGGCGGTCGGTTTGTGCCGGTGTCGTCCGCCTGACCGCCCGTCCGTCCGACCGCCGGCCTCATCCCTGCGACATCG
>DATFTG010000286.1:0-5206 GCA_035262265.1 Gemmatimonadales bacterium | reverse complement strand
AGTTCGCGGCCTTGAACAAGGCTCCTTAGCGCGTCACGGGGCCGAGGTAGCGGTCCAACCAGTCGAGCGTCTCGGAGATCAAGAGGCCCCGGGGCACGAAGTGTCCGCCATCGTAGATCACGTGGCGTTTGCGGTCGGGCGGCGTTCCCAGCAGGCGGAACATCGGTAGCTGGGACGTCTCGATCGGGAAGAAGTGATCGTAACGACCATTGAGCATGAGGACCGGCATGCGGATGCGCGGCAGGAAATTCACCGGCTCCACGTCGGGCTGCCCGCGCTGCAGCTCGAGTCCGGCTACGTAGAGTACCGCGGTCTTGAGGCGCGGCTCGAGCGCCGGTAGCAGGCCGCCCATATAGCCGCCCCAGCTGCGGCCATAGAATGCCAGCCGCAGCGTGTCGATATCGGCGCGGGTGTGGAGGTAATCGATCGCGCGCCGGAAGTCCTTCCCCCACCAGATGACGTGATCGCGGTAGCTATTGGTCTCGTTGGCGTACCAGCTGTCGAGTCCATCGCCGCGTTCGTAGGTGCTCTTGTACACGGGATAGAGCACCGCCCTGCCGCTCTTCAAGATGAAGTCGATCGCGTCGTATTCGAGCGACGTGGCCGAAGACCGGCTGTGCAGGGCGATCGCGCCGGGGAAATAAATGACCGTCTGATACGGCGGCCGACCGCTCTTGGGCAAGAACAGATAGGCGATTTCGCGCTCGTTGCCGTACGCCGCGTCGAAGGTGACGCGCCGCATCACCCAGCTTTCCGGCGTCGAGTCCGTCGCTTCGATCACCGGCCGCAGCGGCGCCGGGTCGTAGTCGAACGCGTGTCGATAGATCGCGAACACCGCATCCGAGACGGGACGCTCGCGCGAGAAATCGCGCACCAACCGCTCGACCGGCCGGCGCGTGACCGCGGCGGTGGTGTCGTAGCGCGCCAACCGGAACCCGTTCGTGGGCGAGCGATCGAACGGCGGCTGGGCGAACGCCTCGGTAAAGTGGTAGGTGGCGTCGTCGTAGCCGCCGCCCAGGATGTAGCGTTGGCCCCCCGTCTCGTTGAAGCACCACTCCCGGGCGTTGCCGGCCATGTCCGCCGTGCCGAACGGCCCGATGCCGGGATAGCTGCCGACGGGGGCCGGTCCCTTGCCCGCGAAATTGCTCGCCGGAACGATCCACGACGCCGCGCGCGTCTCGGCCGCGCGGGTCCAGTGATAGATCGTCGGCAGCGACTTGCCGACGAACCGCGCGTACGCCGCGGCTTCGTACCAGCTCACCCCCGTCACCGGATAGTTGCCCTGCCCGGCAGGGAAGTGGCCGACCTCCCACGTCGCCGGACCCGGTCGGCCCGTCCGATCCTTGAACAGCGCCACCGCGCTCTCCCACCTCAGCGAGCGCCCGTCCTTCTGGAACCTCTTGTCCCATAGCTCCGACCTGCGATATCCCCCGCTGTCCACGAATCGCTGGAATTCGGCGTTGGTCACCTCGGTGCGGTCGATCAGGTAGGCGGCGAGCGGGACGGGGTCGAGGTGATCGAGACCGGGAAGAGAGATCGCGAAGCGAGCGAGTCCCGCGACCCGCACCATCCCCGTTTCGGATGCGGACGCGCTGTCGAGCCGCAGCGGCTCGGAGGACAGCCACTGCGGACCCGCCGCTCCCAGCCAGGTGCGGAAGCCCGGCTTCTCGATCTTGAGGCGCGAAAATCCCTGCGGGAACCAGATGCTGTCGAGCGGCGTCGTGCCGACCGTTTCCCAGGTCGTATCGGGATTGGCGTAGTCCCGGCGTAGGACCACCGCTCCCGCGGGCTCGGTCCGCAGGCTCACGCGAGTCGCGATCAGCGGCCACAGCCGCGCGAGCGACGGGTCGTGCGGGAGGATGGCGCTCGCTTGCAGCGCCACGTGGTAGGCCGCTTCGGTACGCCCGCTGTCGGCCAGCTGCCGGATCTCGGGGATCGCGGTTTCGAGCACCCAGTGGACGCGCGCATTGTGTCGCAGCGCGAGGCCGCCGGCCGCGAGCGCCACGAGCGCCACTGTGCCGATGGCAAGGCGGCGACGGCTTGTGCCGACTGGGCTCTGCGAGGGCAGCGGCACCGCCGTACTGGGGGTCGTCAGCGATTCGAGCTGGCTCAGGATTTCCCCCGCCGAAGCCCAGCGATCCGTCGGCCGCTTCTCGAGACACCGCATCACCACCTTCGACAGCGCGATCGGCACTTCGCCCCGCACTGCGTGCAACGGCACCGGGACCTCGGTGAGGTGGGCCGCCAGCACCGCCTGGGCGCTCGTCCCATCGAACGGCAGCCTGCCCGCGAGGGTCTCGTACGCGAGGACGCCGAACGAATAGAGATCGGCGCGATGATCGATGTGCGCGTCGGCCGTGCACTGCTCCGGCGCCATGTAAGCCGGGGTCCCGATCGAGACTCCCGCCGTGGTCACCCGCGATTGTCCGGCGACGTCGCTGATCGCTTTGGCGATGCCGAAGTCGGTGATCATGGCGTGCCGGTTGGCGATCATCACGTTGTCCGGCTTGATGTCGCGGTGCACGACGTTGTGCTCGTGCGCGTACGCCAGCCCGTCGGCCACGTCGTGCAGCAGGCGCACCGCTTCGGAGATAGGGAGGGCGCGGTCGGTGGCGAGCCGGTCGCGCAGCGAAGCGCCATCGACGAACGGCATGACGTAGAACAGCAGGCCACCCGCTTCGCCGGAGTCGTGCAACGGGAGGATGTGCGGATGATTGAGCTGCGCCGCGATCTCGATCTCGCGCAGGAACCGCTCGGTGCCGAGCAGCGCCGCCAGCTCGGGCCGCAGCACTTTCACGGCGACGTGACGGTGGTGGCGGATGTCGCGGGCGAGGTAAACCACGGCCATGCCGCCATGGCCGATTTCACGCTCGATCGCATAGCGACCGGCGAGGCTCTCGTTCAGCTCAGGCGCTGGCAGCCTTCTTCTTCGGTGCGGACTTCGTCCCTTTGGCAGCCTTCGACTCGGGAGCGCCCTTGCCCTTGGAGAGGCTCTGCTTCAGCGCCTCCATCAGGTCGATGATCTGCGTCTTGGGCGCTTCGGTCGGCTCTTCGATGATCTCCTTGCCGTCGACCTTGCGCTGGATCTGGTCGAGAATGCGCTGTTTGACGGTGTCTTCGTACTTGTCGGGCTTGAAGGTCTCGGTCGCCGCCTGCTCGATCAGCTGCACCGCCATGTCGAGCTCGGGCTTCTTCACCTCGACCTTCGGGATCGGCACCTCGTCGATCGACCGCACCTCGTTGGCGTAGCGCAGCTGCTCCATCGCGAGCCCGTGTCCGAGCGGCCGGATCATCACCAGGTACTGCTTGCCCCGTGCCGCCCATTGGCCGATCGCGACCTTCTTCGTCTTTTTCAGCGCCTCGCCGAGCAGGGTGAAGGCGCGGTCGCCGCCCTTGTCCGGTCCGAGGAAGTAGACCTTGTCCATGTACATCCGGTCCACCGTGTCGGCGTCGACGAACTCCTGGATGTTGATCGACCCCGTTCCCTTTTCTTCCAGGGCCTTGAGCTCGTCCGGGGTGAACTGCACATACTGCCCCTTGGAGAACTCGTAGCCTTTCACCATGTCGTCCTTCTCCACCTTCTCGCCGTCCTTGGAACAGACGTACTGCTGCTTCAGGCGGGAGCCGTCTTTCTTGTGCAACCAGTTGAAGGAGATCGCGGCCGATGATTCACCGGCCGAAAACATCTTGATCGGGACGGATACGAGCCCGAACGAGATCGTAGCGGATCCGATGGAATGAGCGGGCATAGACCAATTATAACCTCTCAACTGCGCGGCGGTTGCGCCTCCACGCCGACGAAGCGGCGTTCGGGCGCGCCGCGAGATAGTTTACCCCATGCGGTCCGAGGCGTTACTCGCCGAGACCACCGCGGAGGCGCGTCTCTACGCCCGCGTCACCCGGCGTCTCATCCCCCTGCTGTTCTGCTGTTACGTCGCCGCCTACCTCGACCGCGTGAACATCGGCTTCGCCAAGCTGCAAATGCTGACCGATCTCAGGTTCAGCGAGACGATCTACGGCCTCGGGGCCGGCATCTTCTTCATCGGCTACTTCCTCTTCGAGATACCGAGCAACATCATCCTCCACCGGGTCGGAGCGCGGCGGTGGATCGCGCGCGTGATGCTGAGCTGGGCGGTGATCTCGGCGTCGATGGTCTTCGTGACCACGCCCCGGGTGTTCTACATCCTGCGGTTTCTGCTCGGCGTCGCGGAGGCCGGCTTTTTCCCGGGCGTGATTCTGTATCTGACCTACTGGTATCCCGCCGCTCGGCGCGCTGGAGTGATTGCGTTGTTCATGACGGGCATCCCGATCGCCGGCGTCATCGGCGGGCTGCTCTCCGGATGGATCCTGAAGGCGATGGTCGGCGTGCACGGGCTGGCGGGATGGCAGTGGTTGTTCCTGCTCGAGGCGCTCCCCTCACTCGTCCTCGGCGCGGCGGTGCTCGCCTACCTGGACAACGGCATCGACGAGGCGCGCTGGCTGACCGTTGAGGAGCAGGCGTACCTCGCGCGGCGCGTCGCCGAGGACCAGCAGGACGTGTCGTCCCATGCCTTGCGGGACGGGCTCACGAATCCGCGCGTCTGGGTGCTCGCCGCCATCTACTTTTGCCTGATCGCCGGTTTGTACGGAGCCGGGTTCTGGCTGCCCACCCTGATTGCGCGGACCGGCGTACAGAGCCCCCTCGAGATCGGAATACTCACGGTGCTGCCCAACGCCGCCGGTGCAATCGCGATGGTCGCGATCAGCCGCCGGTCAGACGCGGCGCGCGAGCGCCGCTGGCACCTCGTCACTCCCGCGCTGATCGGCGCGGCGGGCTGGCTGCTGACGGTGCTCTTTGGCGCGAACAGCGCCGTCGCGGTGGCGGGCATGACCCTCGCGATGGCCGGCGTCACCACCTCGCTCTCGCAGTTCTGGTGTTTGCCCACCGCATTGCTCGCGAGCGCCGCCGCGGCGACCGGTATTGCCCTCATCAACTCGATCGGCAACCTCGCGGGCTTTGTCAGTCCGCTGGCGATCGGCTGGATCAGCGATCGCACCGGATCGACCGATATGGGCGTCTATACCCTCGCAGGAGTCATGTGCATCGGCAGCCTGCTGGTGTTGACCATCCCCAAGGGCATCGTCAACCGCTGAGGCTCGCGCGGCGGGCCGGTTCGGCCGCGTCGAATTGCCAATTAGGACGAGACCGATCTAGTATCAGGCGCAG
>DATFTG010000285.1:0-5909 GCA_035262265.1 Gemmatimonadales bacterium | reverse complement strand
CGAGCATCGGGCGGAAATCGGCCGAAGTGAGATCGATCGTCACGGCCTGACCGGGCGTGGTGCGGAACTGCCAGCGCTCGTAGTAGGTGCTGTCGCTATAAAGCGGATCGCGATCGCTGAGCGTGCCGGTCACCGTCTGCCCCACCACCACCATGCGCGCATCGGAGCCCGCACTCGCCGAGGTGGACGGCACGGATGACGCTCGGGACGCGGTGGCGCCGCCCTGCATCATGCCGTGCGCCTCGGCAATCGCGGCGCGGTCCATCTGCATGTTGCGCACGATGTCGGTCGCGGTCGCGAAATTCAGGGCCTGGCCGTTCTCGATCGTGCTGCGCACGATCCCGATCACCTGGCCCTGGGCGTTCAACACCGGCGCACCGCTCGAGCCGTGGGAAATCGGGGCGGAGATCTGCAGCAGCTTCGTTCCGTTCACGATCCGCGACGCCGAGATGATTCCCTTGGAGACGGTCCCCGGGAGCTCGCCGAGCGGGTTCGAGATGACGGTGATGTCGTCACCGTCCTGAGAGCGATCGCTGAATCCCCATTTCAGGGTCGCGGGCGGCGATCCTGGCACGAGCAGCATCATCACGTCCTTCGCCGTGTCGGACGCCGTCGGGCTGCAGCGCCGTGTCTCTCCGCTCGTCAGCTCGATACTGCATCCCGACGCTCCTTCGAGCACGTGCGCCGCCGTCACGACGAGTCCTTCGGCGCCGTTGTAGAAGACGAAGAACCCCGTCCCGCTGGCCATCGACGAGCCGCCGGCATCGAGGGCGTGGATCGTCACCACTGCTCGGCGCAGGCTGTCGAGGTTGAGGCGCGGCTGTTGCGCGACGAGGAGGGCGGGGGCGGCGGCGCTGACGGCCGCCAACAACAGCGGAGTGGTACGCACGTCTTGCTCCTGCAGGTGATGTCGGGGATGGCGGAACCGAACGGTAAAATTTGGCGATCCGGGCCCGGCGGCACAATCTTTTTGGTCTCCCCCTGCTGGAGCGACCATGAAACGCTGCGCCGTGCTGGCCGTCACACTGTGCGTTCCCATCGCCGCCCTGGCCCAGGGGCACCGGATCGGCACGATCGATCCGGTGTGCGCCAAGCTCCTGACAGCCGAAGACTTGGGCCGGATCGCGGGGAAACCCGGTGTCCGGCTGGTTCCCTACAATCCCTCCAAAGGGGCGGGCGGGACCTGCGACTACGCGACAGCGGACGGCAAGCTGCTGATGCTGTTCACCTGGGGACACTTCGACGCGGCCCACCTGGCGCGCCGCTTCACGTCCTGCTCGAGCAATCCGGTGGCGCAGCCGGTCGTGGCTGTGACGGGCGTCGGAGACAAGGCGGTCGGGTGGGGGGCTCAGCAGCAAGGGCTATGTGTCCGGCGCGGCGGCGACCTGCTCTCACTGGTGGCCTTCTATGAAACTTCGAGTCCCGGGCATATCACCGGGGCGCGGCTGACGCGCGATCAGCTCGTCGCCGCGGCGAAGCTCATCCTGTCAAAATCATAGCCACCGCGGCGGTGAGGTCGGGCACCACCGGAATGCCGAGCTGCTCGGCCTCGGGTGCATGCTCGGCGCCCAACCCCGTGCGCACCAGCACGCCGTGGCCCTTGAGCGTGAGCGCGGGGGTGACGTCGCTGATCCGGTCACCGACGAACCACGAATGCTCGAGGTCGATGCCGCCGAGCTGCGTCGCCGCGTCGTGGAACAGTCGCGTGCCGGGTTTGCGGCAATCGCACGGTCCCGTGAAGTCGGGGTGGTGGGGACAGAAGAAGACGCCGTCGAGCCGCGCGCCGCCGGCGCGCAGCAGCTCGTCGATGCGGCGCTGAACGGCGAAAAAGTCGTGCACCGTGTAGAGCCCGCGCGCGATCCCCGATTGATTGGAGACCATGATGACCGGCCAGCGCGCGTCGTTCAGGCGGCGGATCGCCTGCGCCGCTCCGGGGATGAGCCGTACCAGGGCGGGGTCGTGCAGGAATTCGACTTCTTCGACGATCGTGCCGTCGCGATCGAGAAAGACGGCGCCGACGCCCGCGCGATCAGTCATCGAGGGCGGCCTGGATCCCTCGTGCGACGGTCTCTTCCTGCCCCGGTAGGATCGTTCGGGGATCGAGTACGACGGCGTCGTCCTCGATACGAGCGATGATGGGTGGGTCGTTGGCGCGGAGGCGCTCGATGAGGCGGTCGGGCCCTAAAGGACTTCCTGACGGTCGCGGTCGGGCGGTCAGGCGGACGAGACAGGTAGGAAGTCTTGCCTCCGGGAACGATCCGCCACCCACTTCTGAGAACCCATCGGCCAACTCGATTTCGCTTCTCGCTGCGGCTTCTTTCAACGCCTCCCCTCGACGCTTCATCTCGACGTAGTCCAAAGTCAGCATGCGCAGCGTCGGAATCTCGCGTCGTGCCGTCTCTTCATCTCTATACAGTGCGAGCGTCGCCTCCAGTCCCGCCAGCGTGTACTTGTCCGCCCGCACCGCCCGCGCCAGCGGGTCCGTCTTGCAGGCGGCGATCGCCTGCCGTTTGCCGAGGACGATGCCCGCCTGCGGGCCGCCGAGCAGCTTGTCGCCGCTGCAGACGACGATGTCCACGCCGCTCGCCGCCGCTTCGCGTACCGTCGGCTCGCCCGTGAGGCCCCAGCGGGACAGATCGAGCAGCAGTCCGCTGCCGAGGTCGTAGAGGCTCGCCGCGCCGCCGGCACGCGCCAGCTGCGCGATCTCGCCGGCGGCGACTTCGGCGGTGAATCCCGTCACCCGGAAATTCGAACGGTGCACCTTGAGCAGCGCGCGGGTGCGCGGTGTGACGGCGCGGACGTAGTCGTCGAGATGGGTGCGGTTGGTGGTGCCGACTTCCACGAGTGTGGCACCGGAGCGCGCCAGGATGTCCGGCACGCGGAACGCACCGCCGATCTCGACCAGCTCGCCGCGCGACACGATGGCGTCGCCGCCGCGCGCCAGCGCGGAGAGGGCCAGCAGCAGTCCCGCGGCGGCGTTGTTGACCACCAGTGCGTCCTCGGCGCCGGTCAACTCCACGAGGAGATCGCGGCAGATCGCGTGGCGCGAGCCCCGGCTGCCTCGTCCCAGGTCGTACTCGACGCTGGCGTACGATTGCGCCACCGCCGTCATCGCCTCGACTGCCGCGGGGGCCAGCAGCGCGCGGCCGAGGTTGGTGTGCAGCACGACGCCGGTGGCGTTGATCACCGGCACGAGCGACGGCGCCGCGAGGCGCCCCAGCCGGCTGGACACCGCCTGGGCCCATCCTTCTGCCGGCGCCGCGCCGCCGTCCTCGCGTGCGGCCTGCAACGCGGCGCGCACGGCGCGCACCACGAGGGCGCGCGGGTGCTGCGTCGTCAGTGCGGCGACGGACTCGAGGGCGAGCAGGGCATCCACCGACGGCAGCCCGCGGCGGGGGTCGGTCATGGGCTGCGCGGCGGGCGCCGCGGCGCCGGCCGGCGGCGCAGCGAATCGGCGGCGGCTTTCGCCGAATCCGCGGCCGTCGGAGGCGGCTTGGGCTTCGGAACGACCAGCACGGTGTGGCCGTCGGCGCGCGCGCCGTTGAGGTTTCGCGCGCCGCGCACCTCGACATAGTACTTCCCTTCGGGTTTGAAGGGCCTCTCGACGCGCAGCACGATCTTGTCTTGCGGGACTGGACGCAGGCGCAACAGCGCGCGCAGCTCGGAGGTATCGACCGCGGCCTTGGGGGCTTCCGGTCGGGTCGGAGCGACTCGGCCCGTCGTATCGGCGGTCGTGTCCGGCTTCGGCGGCGGAGCCGCTTTTTTCGTCGTGTCGTTGGCCGCCCGAATCGAGTCGGCGACGGCACGCTCGCGCGCCGCGAGGGAGTCGTAGTCGGCGCTCGAATAGAGCCGCGCGACCTTCACCGGTGTCGAGTCGGGGAGCGCGAGGACGCGCACCACGAGGGAGTCGATGGGCTGGTATGGATCGAGGGGTGCCGAGAAGTTGAGGCGTGCCGTGACCGAGTCGAGGGCGTCCACCTGGCGCACGCGCGGGCCCAGGCTGTCGTGGAGGAACGTCCACAGCACGACCGACGCCATCGTGTCGAGCTTTACGACGCCAGAGTCGTAGGCCTCGCGGCGGTCCCGCAGCCGGTTGTTGTTCTGATCGACGATGGCGTAGACCAGATAGCGGCCCGGAGGGATCGCGTCGAGCCGGAAGTGTCCCACCGAATCGGTCACGGCGAGGTAGGCGATCGTGTCCGGGAGGAGCTGCGCGCGCACCAGCCCGCCGGTGAGGACGTGCTGCTCGACCCATTGCACGACCGTACCCGCGAGCTGGCTCTTCGGGACCGGTGGACCGGTGCTGAAGACGATCGTGTGGCGCTCCTTGGTCGTATTGCGGCGCAGATCGGCGATGCCTGGCAGGATCTCCAGGTGGTAGACGCGGCCCGGCTTCCATCCCTCGGCCGGCTTCACGTGGATCGCGGAGCGGTGCCACGAGACCTTGTAGGATCCCCGCGTCGGCGACAGCAGGATCTTCGTCGCGAGCCCGGTCGCGGCGCCGCTGGTGCCTCCCGCGGTCCCGCCGCCGCCCCCCTCGTCGATGACGTCGTCGTATTGGATCACGGCGTCGGCGTGCAGGTCGGGGACGACGGCGCCCGATTCGGGATACACGCCGAGGATCACCGGCGCTTTGACGTCGGGAGGTCCACCAGGAGGCTCGCCGGTGCGGGCGCAAGCGGCTACGCCCAGGCCCACCAGCGCGATCAGCCGCAACCGAGCGCCGCTAACTTGCCGGCCAGGGCGTCGCGCTGCGTGCGCCACGCCTGCTCCTTCTGGCGCTCCCTGGCCACGACGTCGGCGGGAGCGCGGGAGATGAACTGCTCGTTGGCGAGCTTCGCGGCGAGCGCTTCGAGCTGCTTGTCGAGCCGGCTCAGCTCATCCGAAAGGCGCCGGCATTCCTGCCCGAGGTCGATCGCTCCGGTGAGCGCGACCACGACTTCGCTGCCGTCGCTCAGTACCGCGTGCGCTCCCTGCAGCGCCGCGCCGTCCGAGGTCACCGACTCGAGCTGCGCCAGGCGCACGATGGTTTCGCGCTCCGACTCGAACACGCCGCGCGCCGCCGGTCCCGCAGCCCGGATCGCCGCCGCGAGTTTCAGCTTCGGCGACACGCGATACTCGGCGCGGATATTGCGGATCGCCGTGATCGCCTGCTGCACCGCGCCGAACTCCGCTTCGACCCGCGGATCGATGCGCCGGCGGTCGGGCGCGGGCCAGGACGCTGTGATGAGCAGCTCCCCCGCGCGCCGTCCCGGCAGCCTCTGCCACAGCTCCTCGGTAATGAAAGGCACGATCGGGTGCAGCAGCCGCAGCACCGTGTCCCAGGAGTGCAGCAACACCGCGCTCGCCGCGCGCGCGCCGACATCGCCGGCCGCGAGCCGCGGCTTCACGGTTTCGACGTACCAGTCGGCCAGCTCGCCCCAGGCGAGCTCGAAGCAGCGCTTCGCCGCCTCGTCGAGGCGGAACTGCTCCAGCGCCCCCGTCGCCTCGGCGATCGCCCCTTCGGTGCGCGACAGCATCCAGCGATCGGCGAGCGTCAGTGTCTTGGGGTCGACGGCCTCGATCGGGATCGCTTCCGTGGGGAGATGCGGCAGCAGGAAGCGGGCGATGTTCCAGAGCTTGTTCGCGAAATTGCGCCCGGTCGCGAACGTCGTCTCGAGATCGTTGTGATCGAGTATCACGTCGGCGCCGAGCGAGCCGCTCGCGATCAGCGTCCAGCGCAGCGCATCGGCGCCGTAGAGCCGCACGACGTCGAGCGGGTCGATGCCGTTGCCGAGCGATTTCGACATGCGGCGGTGCTGCGCGTCGCGCACGGTGCCGGTGAGGTACACCGTCGTGAACGGCTTGCGGCCCATGAAGTGGAACCCCGCCATCAGCATGCGCGCGACCCAGAAGAACAGAATCTCGGG
>DATFTG010000284.1:0-3397 GCA_035262265.1 Gemmatimonadales bacterium | reverse complement strand
CGCCGCTTCTCCCGCTGGAAGCGCTTTGCCGCGCGCTATCGCACCATCCTCGACGGCGCGGATCTGGAGCGGTTCCAGCCTGCCGCGGATCGCCCCGCGCTGCGGCGCCAGCTGGGCATCCCCCTGGACCGGCCGGTGCTGCTGTTCGTGGGGCAGATCAAAGAGGCCAAAGGCGTGCTCGACATCGTGGACGCGATGGCGCGACTCGGGCGGGGGCCGATCCTGTACATCATCGGGACGCCCGACCCGCCGTCGATCCTCGAGCAGATCGCCCGGCGGTCTCGGGCAGCGGGAATCGCCGAGGACGTCCGGGTGTTGGCGCAGCAGGAAGATATTCAGCGGTGGATGCAGGCCGCCGACGTGCTCGTCAGCGGATCGCACCAGGATACCGAAGGGTTGTCGCGCGTCCTGTTCGAAGCCATGGCCTGTGGAGCCGTACCCGTGGCGACCGACATTCGCGGCAACCACGAAGCCCTCACACCGGAAACCGGCATTCTCGTTCCGGAGCGTGATCCCGACGCGATGGCACAGGCGGTGCGCAGCGTGATCACGGCGTCGCCCGAGCGGCTGGCCGCCTGGCACAGCGCCGGACGCGAGAGTGCGCGAGCGCGCTACGACATCCGTACGCAAGTGCGCGCGGTAGAAGCGTTTCTTCGAGACGTGGTGCGCGGCTCCCTTGCGTCACCTCGCGGCGGGGTTGAGACTTCGCGACATGACGCGTAGCGCTCCCCTGGCTGTCCTCCTCGTCCTCGCGGCCTGCCTCCCCGGCACGCACGCGGGCGCGCAGGGCGCCGCGCCGGCCGCCCTCGGCGACACGGTGCCCCCGGGATTCGGCACGCTGCGCCGCGACGACATCACGCTGCGCTTCGCCTCGACGCTGCTGCAGCTGCAGATCCTCCCGTTGGACGAGCGCGTCATCCGGCTGCTCGCGCCCGATACGTACCGGTCGCTCGAGCAGCTGATCCAGAGCAAGCAGAAGGACATCACCGATGCCGGCCAGCGCGCGGGCGTCGTGAATCCCACCCTCGTCCTCGTGACCTTCTACGGCCAGGCGCCCGGAGCCCGCTTCACGCCCGAAGATGTGCAGGTCCAGAGCCGCGGCCGGCTGTTCCGCCCGCAGGCGACGGTGCCGCTGTCGCCGACGTGGGGGACGCTGCAGCTCGACCTCCGCCAGCAAGCCGTGGCGATCTATCTGTTCGAGGACGATCTCACCTGGTCGGAGGACGCCTCCGCCGACTACCAGGGCACCCAGGCGTCGTGGAGTCATTCGTTCCAGCTGCTGCAGACCGAGCGGGCGCGAGTCCGCGCGAGGGCGATGTCCGAGCCCAAACCCTGACTGCGTGAGCGGTGAGCAGTGAGCGGGAAATCCTCTCGCCTGCCGCTCACCGCTTACCGCTCACTGCTCACGCATTGTGTCTCTCTTCACCCGCCCATCCAGATCCGAGCTCCAGCGGACGTCGTCATCCACACAGACCACCGACATGTGGACGCGCGGAGCCAAGGCGAGCGCGCTGTCGCACCCCATCACATAGAACGCAGCCGACCAGCCGCCGGCATCCGCTGCGTCTGGCGCCATTGCGGCGACGACGCGCGTGCGGGTGGCGGGCTTCCCGGTGCGCGGGTCGAGCACCTCATCCTGGGCCTCCGCCACCGACATCGTGCTCACCGCCCATGTCCCCGCTGGAACGAGGAGCCGCGTTTGCGGGGCCAGCGTGTGGTTGGGATCGCCGATCCCGACGACCCGCGCGCCCGACCAGTCGGAATGGATCAGGTATTGCCCACCCGAGCTGATCACGGCGCTGTCCGCGGCGCCGTGGAGCGCGGCGAGCACGCGGTCGAGCGCGTACCCGCGGCCCAGCTCCCCCAAGTCGACGTGCACTCCACGCGGCAGAGTGACCGTGGCGCGCGCGGTGTCTACGGTGAGGGCGCGAAACCTCCCGGCTACAGGGTCGAACGCTCCGTCCGACGCGCGCGCCAGCGCGAGCGCTCGCAGCACGAGCCGGGCGAGCCCCGGAGAGACCCCCTGGGACCCCGGTCGAGCGCCCAGGCTCGCCAGCGCCGTCTCGGCCGCCGCCGCCGAATCGAGCGCCGCGGCGACGGCGTGGTCGAGCCGTGCTGAATCCGGCCCCCAGGCCGCGACCGAGATCAGCACTCCCCGCGCTTCGCGGATCCGGGCGACATAGGGCGACGCGTGCCGACCGCAGGCGCTCGCCGCGGCGCAGCACAGCGCCGCGACGAACCCGAGGCGGCGCATCCCCCGTGTGGACGGGGGCTTGAGGGGCCGGTCGATCCTGTAGCCCTGCATGAAGTTAGGGAAAATTATACTTTATCCGACGTGTCCTTCGTCGCATTCGTAGCGATTCTCGGGGTCGGCGCCGCGGGCAGCATCGTGATCTGGGGCGTGCACCGCCTGCGGCAGCGCTATCGCGCGCTGGAACGGGACCGCCAGCGCACCGCCGACGAGCTGAACCGCCGCCTCTCCGAGCTGTTCTGGCTGCAGGAGCTGTCCTACGTCCTCTCCGAATCGATCCAGCTGGAGCGCATCGTGGAGCAGGTGGTGCGCTACGCGATGCGGTTCATCGATGCGCGCGGCGCGCTGGTGGCGCTCGCCGGCGAGAATCCCGACGACGCACTCACCATCGCCGCCGCCGAGGGGTCGCTCGCCGAGCTGAAGGGAACGACCGTCCCGGCCGGCGACCCGGGACTCGTGGCGCGGTCCTCGCGCAGCGAGCGGCTGGAGCTGATCCGCAACAGCGAAACCGGGGCGGCGCTGGCGAGCGGCACCCGCGTCGAGTCGGCGGCGGCCGTGCCGCTGCGCGCGCACGGCGTGGTGGTGGGCTCGCTCGTGGTCGCCGAGCCGCGCGGCGGCGCCCTGGCCCCCGACGACGTCCGCCTGCTCTCGACCGTGGCCACGCACGCCGCGGTGGCGCTCGCCAACGGTCGCTTTTTCGATCTCGTGTCGCGCGGCAAAGAACAATGGGAGACGACGTTCGACGCCTTGTCCGAGGGACTCGCCGTCGTCGATGACCTGGGCCAGATCCGCCGCGCCAACCGCTCGCTCGCCGTGATGCTGAGCCAGCCGCTTCCCGACGTCATCGGCACGCATCTGTGCCACGCCCTGCTCGGCCGCTCGCACGCCCTGGTGCAGATGCTCGATGAAGTGCGCCGCGGCGAGCGGCCGGCCCCGCTGATCGAGCGCTCCGAGGTGAGCGGCCGCACGTTCCGCATCAACGCGGCGCGCATGGCGGAAGCGCGCGCGGATCAGACGGCGGTGGTGCTGGTGCAGGACGTGACCGAGCAGCAGGCGATGGAGGCACAGCTCATCCAGAGCGAGAAGCTCGCCACGGTGGGGCAGCTCGTCTCGGGCGTCGCCCACGAGCTGAACAACCCGCTCACC
>DATFTG010000283.1:0-8242 GCA_035262265.1 Gemmatimonadales bacterium | reverse complement strand
TAATGGTCGCCGATCTGCGGCAGGAACGTCGTCTGCACGGCGTCGCGCCATTCGTTGGAGAGCTCGTCGAGCGACAGACCGAGGGCGCGCTTGAAGGATCCTTCGATCCCGGACGTCGTGGTCGACTGCAGGATCTCGCCGATGACCTCGTCGCCCCACTTCTCGCCGATGTAGGACCAGAGCGCGTGGCCGAAGTGATACGGGAAGACGCGCGGATCGTAGGTCAGCTGATCGATCGTGGGGAGGTTGCCTTCGAGCGACGCGTCGCGCAGCCACATCGCCGTGTGCGGATCGATCGGCCCGAGCGACAGATATTCGGCCATGCCCTCCATGAACCACAACGGCGGATTCACGTTCACCAGCGTCTGCACTCCGCCGCCGATGCGGCCGCGGGAAAACACGTCGTACTGGAACTGGTGCACCATCTCGTGCTGCAGCACATGCTCCAGGTCGGCGTAGGAGCCGGTGAAGGGCAGCACCATGCGATGCTTGAAGAACTCCGTCACGCCGCCCGTGCCCTCGCCCAGCTCGCCCTCGATGGCGTTGGTTTGCTCGAAGTCGGTGTGGGAGGCGTACAGGATGATCGGTTTGCGGGCCTGGAACTTGTGGTGCAGCACGCGCGACATCCGCGCGTAGGCACGCTCGGCCATGCGCGCGGCATCGAGCGCCGCCTCCCGCTCTTCGTCGTAGAAGTAGACTTCGAAATGCTCGGTCTGGATGACTTTGAAAGGGAAGGAGCGGTACTGCACCTTGTTCTGCCCGAAGTACTGACCCGCCGCCGGGCGCGCCACGAGGAGCGCGGCCGCACCGAAGACCGCCGCCCCGAGGACTCGGAATTGCCGCATTGCCCGCTCCATCCTTTCCGCCTGCATTACCCGAGGGTTCCCACTTCCCCCAACGCTACCGGTGGGGCATCTCCCCACAGCCGCTCGAGCTGGTAGAACTCCCGCAGCTCCGGATGAAAGAGATGTACCACGACATCGACGTAATCCAGCAATACCCAGCGCCCCTGCGGCAGGCCCTCCACGTGATGGGGGCGCACCCGCTCCATCAAGTGCTCGGCCATACCCCGGACGTGCGTGTCGGAGGTGCCGGAGGCGATAACGAAATAGTCGGTTGCTTCGGACAGCCCGCGCAAGTCGAGAATCACCGG
Organism: Gemmatimonadales bacterium; assembly: GCA_035262265.1. GTDB lineage: Bacteria > Gemmatimonadota > Gemmatimonadetes > Gemmatimonadales > GWC2-71-9 > DASTHG01. The sequence goes on along the minus strand of DATFTG010000283.1, from coordinate 7,089 downwards.
ATCCACGGCCTTCCGGTCCGCCAACGCGCTGGAAATACGTCGCAAACCCTCGGGATGGTGCCGCGGGCCGCCGCGCGGGGACCGGCTCCGGCTTCTATTCATAGCGCGCGCCTCACCGCTTTGTTCCGTCCTCCACCTGGTAGAACACGCCCCACGCGCCGATCCCCGCATGCGCTGCGATCACCGGCGTAATGGGGCTGACGAGCAGCTCCTTAGGAGCATAGCGCCGTTGCAGCTCATCGCGTAGCTCGGCGGCGAACTCGGGAATGTCTCCGTGTGCGACACCGAGCCGCAGCAGGGCGGGGCGCGGAGTCAGTACCTCGTCCAGCAAGTGCAGGATCCTGGTGCGGGCCGCCTCGCGCCCCCGCGCGCGTGCCACCGGATCGGCCCGGCCGTCTTTGGTGAGCGCGATGATCGGCTTGACGTTGAGTTTCGTTCCCAGCCAGCCGGCAAGCCGGCCGACGCGCCCCGAACGGATCAGACGCTCGAGATTGTCGGCCGTGAAGAATCCTCCCGACTGATCCCGCACCCGCACCAACTCCTGGGCAATCGCCTCGGGCTCCCAGCCTTCGCGGGCAAGATCGAGGCCACGCAGCACCAGCATGCCCTCCGTCAGGGACGCGCCACGGCTGTCGACCAGCACGACCCGGCCCGCGCCGACCGTGCGGCTCTCCCGTTCGGCGCTGACGTACGTCCCGGACAGCGCCTTGGAGAGCACCACCGCCACGACGCGCTCGGCCGTACGCAGCGCGTCGCTGAACGCTTCGCGCAACGCTTCGGGCGTCGGCTGTGACGTCGTGGCGTCGTCCCCGGAGCGCAGGCGGGCGAAGAATTCGGCCGGCGTCATCTCGAGGCGGTCGCGGTAGGCGCGGTCGCCGATGATCAGCTGTGTGGGAACGAGGCCCACGCCATGCTCGAAGATCACCGCATCGGGAAGGTCGCACGCGGTATCCGTCACGAAGGCGACGGCGCGCTTTGCCTGGAGCGCCCGGTGCTGCGCCCTCATGTCCTCGGCCTTCTTCTGCTCGAGCGTGCCCCAGGAGGCCCCCAGGGTGAAGACGTCCTCCGGGGTGTCGGTGTGCACGTGCGCTTTGAGCAGATCGCCCGACACGAGCACGACGATCGAGCCGCCGAGCTGGCGCAGGGCGTGGCGGACGTCGGCCACGGCCGGCAGCGCGCTGCCCCGCACCAGCACTTCGGTACAGAAGCGGTAGTCGCGATCGGCGGCCACTTCCGTGCGCGCGGCGGCATCGGTGATGTCGAGCCGATCGACGGCGCCCTGCGCCAGCGCGCCTTCCTCTATGAGGCGCTTCACGCCGTCGAGAAACCGCACGAAGCCCTTGGCGCCGGCGTCGACGACGCCGGCGCGCTTCAACGACTCGAGCAGCTCGGGGGTACGGGCGAGCGACGCCTCGGCGCGCGCCACGAGTCGCCGCACGAACACCCCGACGTCGGGCTCGGCGGCGGCGCGCTCGGCCTCCTCGGCGACTTCCCGGGCGACGGTGAGGATGGTGCCTTCGACGGGCTGATCGAGCGAGGAGAGGATGTGGTCGAACCCGGAGCGGATCGCCCGGGCGAGATCGACGCTGGTCGCCTGCTGCGCCCGACCGAGCCCTTCCTGCAGGCCGAGCAGGAACTGCGACAGCATCAACCCCGAGTTGCCGCGCGCGCCGCGCACGCTCGCCTGCGCCATCGCGGAGGTGACCGCGGGGAGCGGAGCGTCGCCGAGGTCGCGTAAGGCGTGCGCCACGGCGCGCAGCGTGAGGCACATGTTGGTGCCCGTATCGCCGTCGGGCACCGGAAACACATTGATGCGATTCAGCTCATCGCGCCCCGCGGCCACCCAGTCGGCCGCCGCGAGCAACGAGCGGCGGAGCCGGGGACCGTCGACATAGGCGATGCCGACCGTCACGGCCGGTCCGTCACTCCTTGACCACCACGACCGTGATTTCGGGCCGCACCTCGGGATGCAGCTTGATGCCGACGGTGAAATCGCCGAGCGAGCGGATCGGCTCGGGGAGATCGATCTTGCGCTTGTCGACGTGAATGCCCTGTTCCTCGAGCCGGCGCTGGATGTCGCCTGCCGTCACCGAACCGTACAGCTTCTCTTCCTCCCCGACTTTCATCGGGAACGAGAGCGAGATTCCGGCCAGGCGGGTGGACTCGGCCTCGGCCGCCTGCTTTTCGGACGCGCGCTGCTTGGCGATGCGCTCCGACTCGAAGGCGATGCGCTTCTTGTTCCCCTCGGTCGCCGGGTACGCCAGTCCCTTGGGAAGCAGGTAATTGCGGGCGTAGCCGTCCTTGACCTTGACGACTTCGCCGGCGGCCCCGAGATGCGGGACGGCTTCGCGCAGAATGATTTCCATCGTCGAACCCTTTACGGTGCGGGAGACCGGTTGAACCGGCGCTGGCGGAACGCCAGCCACGTATCGAACACCCCGAGCGTCCAGAGGCCGGGGACGAGGACAAGGACCGGCACGATCAATACGCCGGCGACAGTGGCGCCGGCGGCGAGCATCCACGCCGGCATACCGACGGCGGTGGCGACCGCTGCCACGACAGCCGCGCCGCGCAGCACATACAACGCCCCGAGCACGATGCCGACGTTCAGAGCCGCCCACTTGAGCGCCGCCAGCTTCGGGACCGCCCAGACGACGAACGCCAGCACGAGTCCCCAAACCCATTGATCGCCGAAGCGAAAGTCGCGGAAGCGGCCAAGCGGGGCCCCGAGCGGCGTGCGCGCGATGCGCGCGTGCCACTGCCACGCGAGCACGAGTGCGGCAAGCGTGATCAGGAGCAGGACCGCTGGAAGCGCATCGGTGAGGAACTGCACGATTCCGGCGGCGACACCCGAAACGTCAGGACGTTGCTCGACCAGGAAACTGACGCGCAAGGTCGTCTCACGTACCGTGCTCCAATGCAGTTCGGCCCAGAAAAACCGGCCGCGCTGCAACAGGCCGAGCACGCCGGTCCCGGCGACGCCCAACAGCACGGCGCGGAGGGCCTGACGCAGCACTCGGTCCGGCGCCACGAGAGCAATGCCCGCGAAGGCTGCCGCGACGATCGCGACGTAGGCGCCGACGGCCGAATCGAACGGCACGAACGAGGTGGCGATGAAGGCGAGACCAAACAGCACCAAAACCCCGATCAGCGATCGTTCCCACCAGCGCGTCGGGCCGGCCGCCCAGAGCAGCGTTGCGAGGCTCAGCGGGAGCAGTCCCCACGCGGGGAGCAGTCCCCAACCGTAGAACGCCAGGGCGACCATCAGCAGCACGAATAGCCCTAACGTGCCGAGCACGAGGCTCCACAGCTGATCCCGACCGGGCATCGTCAGGCGGCGGACCCGCTCTTGATGTAGGGAATCAGCGCGAGCTGTCGGGCGCGCTTGATCGCGGTGGCGAGCTGGCGCTGGTGGCGCGCGCACATGCCCGACAGGCGGGACGGCAGGATCTTGCCGCGCTCGGTGAGGAAGCGCCCCAGGGTACGGTCGTCCTTGTAGTCGAGCACGCGCACGCCGGATTCGCACACGGGACAGGTCTTCGCGGGACGTCTCACGCTTCCTCCTCGTCGATTTCGATTTCATCGGCGGCGACGGCCGGCGCCTGCGGCATCGGCTTCGCCGGCTCGCCCTCGTTGAGCACGACGAGGTAGCGCAGCACCGATTCGTCGAGCTTCACGGCGCGCTCGTACTCCGGCAGCAGCTCTCCCGCCGCCTCGAACTGCGTGACGACGTAGTAGCCGGTTTCCTTCTTCTTGATGGGGTAGGCGAGGGAGCGCTTGCCCCAGTGGCTGCTGGCGGTGACGGAACCCTTGCCGTCCTTGGTGAGGAGGGCGTGGAACCGCTCCAGCTTCTCGTTGATCGCCGGCTCTTCCAACGCAGTATCGAAGATGTAGACCGTCTCGTAGCGACGAGCCATGACACCTCCCTTTGGTCGTGAACGACCCGGCGCTGGTGTGGCGCCGAGTAGGGGATTTGGGAGCGCAGAAGATAACGAGGCGGCCCGGTTCGCGGGAGGGCGCGGCGTCAGTTGGTTCCTTGCCGGAGCCAGTCATCCGCCGCCTTCAGGAGATCGGGCATCAAACCTTCCGCCTGCTCCCGCTCCGCGTTCTCGAACGGAGCGAGCACGAACTCCTCCCACGGCTCACCGTTCGGTAGCGGACCGATCCCGACACGCAGGCGGGCGTACTCCTGTGACTGCAGCGCCGCTTCGATGCTCTTCAAGCCGTTGTGCCCGCCGGCGGATCCCGACGGGCGCAGCCGCCAGGTGCCGAGCGGGATGTTGAAATCGTCCACGACGATGAGCAAGTCGGTGGCGGGGAGGAAGCGGGCATCGGCGCGCAGGCTCGCGAGCGCGGCGCCGCTGCGATTCATCATGGTCGTGGGCTTGAGGACGCGCACCGGCACGCCGCCGACCTCCCCCTCCGCGACGCGAGCGCGCTCGCCGCGGCGAAAGGGAGAGAGCCCCCAATGCCGGGCGAGCGCGTCCGCCACCCAGAAGCCGAGGTTGTGGCGCGTCGCCGCGTACTCCGGGCCCGGGTTCCCCAGCCCGACGACGGCGCGCAGCGCTCAGCCCTCTTTGCCGCCCTTGGACTTCTCGGGCTTCGCGGGGCTCGCTTCCGGCGCCTTGCCCTCGGCCACGGCTTCGCCTTCCTCGCCCTCTTCGCCCTCGCGCACCTTGCGGATCAGCTCGGGCTCGGCGACTTCGGTGCCGGCTTCGGCGGCGGGCGCGGCGACTTCCTCGGCGCGCGGCGGCACCACCGTGGCGATCGTCAGATCGGCCTGCGTGAGGATCGTGGCGTTTGGAATCGCGAGATCGCTCACGTGCAACGAGTGGCCGATCGTCAGCGGGGTGACATCGAGCTCGACGCGGTCGGGGATGTGCTCGGGGAGCACCTCGATTTCGACCTCGCGCGTCACCTGATCGAGCACGCCGCCGGCGTTGCGCACGCCCTCGGGCGTCCCGGTGAGATGCACGGGGACCTTGAGCTTCACCTTCTCGTCGGCGTGGATCTCGTAGAAGTCGATATGGATGATGTCGGGGCGCACCGGATGGCGCTGGATTTCGCGGATCAGGGCGCGCGCCTTCTTGCCGTCGACGGTGAGCTCGACCAGCGTGCTGGACGGCTCCTTGCCGCTGAGCACCTGCTCGAGCGTCTGCCCGTCGACCTCGAGCGACTGGCTCGCGCGGCCGTGGCCGTAGACGACCGCCGGAACCTTCTTCTGGAGACGCGCCTGGCGCGCGGCGCCTTTTCCGGCGGCGGTGCGCGGGGCGGCGGTGATGGAGATGAGCTGTGCCATACTTCAGTCCTCGGTCGTCAGTCGTCGGTCATCAGTCAAACAAGGAACTCACCGACTGGTTCGAATGCTCGTAGCCGATCGCCTTGGCCATCAACGCGGCGATCGACAACACTTTCAGCTTGTCGAACGTCCGGTCGTCGGGGATGCGGATCGTGTTCGTCACCGTCACTTCTTCGATCGGTGACGCCTTGAGCCGCTCCACCGCGGGGCCCGACAACAGCGCGTGCGTCGCGAAGGCGAACACGCGGCGCGCGCCGAGCCGGCGCAGGGCGGCGGCTGCTTCGGTGATCGTCCCCGCCGTATCGATCATGTCGTCGGGGATGAGGCAGTCCGAGCCCTCGACCTCGCCGACCACATTCACCACTTCCGCGATGTTCGCCGACGGGCGGCGCTTGTCGATGATGGCGAGGGCGGCGTTCAACCGCTTCGCGAAGCCGCGCGCCATCTTCGCCGATCCCACATCGGGGGCCACTACCACCGGGTCCTTGAGCTGCTTCTGCCGGTAATGCGACACGAACACCGGCGCCGCGTACAGGTGGTCCACCGGAATGTCCCAGAAGCCCTGCACCTGATGGGAGTGGAAGTCCATTCCCAGCACGCGGTCGGCGCCCGCGTGGGTGATCAGGTTCGCCATCAGCTTGGCGCTCACCGCGACGCGCGGCTGGTCCTTGCGGTCCTGGCGCGCGTACCCGAAGTACGGCAGCACCGCCGTGATCCGTGCCGCGCTGGCCCGCCGCGCGGCGTCGATCAGCAGCAACAGCTCGAGATAGTTCTCCGCCGGCGGGTTCGTCGACTGAATGATGAATACGTCGCGCCCGCGGACGTTCTCGTCGATTTTCACGAACAGCTCGCCGTCGGCGAAATGACGCAGCGTGACGGCGCACAGCGGTTGATTCAATTGCTGCGCCATCTCCTCGGCGAGCGGCCGGTTGGCCGTGCCGGCGAGGAGCAGCAATTGTCCCCGGGAAAACGTAAAGTCCGCCATCGGGAGCCTCCCAAGCTAGCTGGCAAGCTGCGCCAAGCCAAGGGGTTGGGGATTGTCGGTGAATTGACTACCGCGGGCGAGATTGAGGCGCCGGCTGGGGAGCGCCGAGCCACGTCCAGATGCTGGCGGAGGCGCGGGCGGTACAGTACGCTGAAACTCTTCCGTTTTCGAGCCGCTACGCGGAGCGTCGCAGGCAGATGACCGAGCTGCGCAATCGCCTGGAAAGCGCCCTGGCCGGCCGCTACACGATCGGGCGCGAGATCGGGCGCGGGGGGATGGCGATCGTCTACCTCGCCCGTGACCTGCGGCACGACCGCGACGTGGCGCTCAAGGCGTTACGCCCCGAGCTCGCGGCGACGCTCGGCCCCGACCGGTTCCTGCTCGAGATCAAGCTCGCCGCCGGTCTGTCACATCCGCACATCCTGCCGCTGCACAACTCCGGCGAGGCGGACGGCTGTCTCTATTACGACATGCCGTACGTCCCCGGCGAGTCACTGCGGGACCGGCTGGAGAAGCAAGGGCAGCTGCCGCTCGTCGAGGCGCTGGAAATCGCGCGGGAAATCGCCGACGCGCTCGACTACGCGCACCGCGCCGGCGTCGTACACCGTGATATCAAGCCGGAAAACATCCTCATGGAGTCGGGGCACGCCGTGGTGAGCGACTTCGGGATCGCGCGCGCCATCAGCAAGGCGGAAGAACGGCGCACCGGACCGGGTATCGCGGTGGGTACGCCCGATTACATGAGTCCCGAACAGGGCTCGGGGACGCGGGATGTGGATGGGCGGAGCGATCTCTACAGTCTGGG
>DATFTG010000282.1:0-18197 GCA_035262265.1 Gemmatimonadales bacterium | reverse complement strand
CGGCCTCGCGGGGGCGAGCCTGCAGTCGCTGGTGCGGAACCCCCTGGCCGATCCGTTCCTGCTCGGTCTCTCGGGAGGAGCGGGGCTCGGCGCCGTGCTGGCGATTGCGCTGCACCTCGGTGGTCCGTGGGCGATTCCTCTTGCCGCGTTCGCCGGTGCTCTGATCGCGCTCGGCCTCGTCTTCCGGCTCGGCCTCGTGGGCGGCGCGGAGCTCGATCCCCGGATTCTCCTCCTTGGCGGCGTGGCGGTCGGTGCGTTCTGCGGCGCCGTGATGACGGCGATCGTCTCGCTCGCCGAAGCGAGCGAGCTGCGCAACGCCTATCTGTGGCTCTGGGGCGGGCTGTCAGGCGCATCCTGGGAGACGCTGCGCGTGATCGCACTGTGCCTGCCGGTTCCCGTATTGGTGTTGCTCGCTGCCGCGCGGCCGCTCGATCTCCTCGCGCTGGGCGAGGAGCCGGCGCGCCACCTCGGCGCCGACGTGCGCGCCGTGAAACGGCGCGTCTACCTGGCGGCGTCGTTCCTGACGGCGGTGTCGGTGGCGGTGGCGGGCGTGATCGGGTTCGTCGGGCTGATCGTGCCGCACCTCGGTCGAGCGCTCGTCGGCGGCCGGCACCTGCGGCTGCTTCCGGCGTCGTTCCTCGCCGGGGGAACGCTGCTCGTCCTTGCCGACACGCTGGCACGGACGGTCGTCGCGCCGCGCGAGCTGCCCGTCGGCATCGTCACGGCGCTCGTCGGCGTCCCCCTCTTCGCGTTGCTGCTCAGGCGATGGACCGCGTACTGATTCTCGAGATGCGGGACGTCACGTTCCGCTACCCGGGCGTGGGGCGCGACGCGTTGCACGACGTCTCTCTCGGCGTGTCGACCGGAGAGCTCGTCGCCCTGCTGGGTCCGAACGGCAGCGGCAAGACGACGCTGGTGCGCGTCGCGCTCGGCCTGCAGGCGCCGCTGGCCGGATCGGCACGGATTCAGGACCGCGCGGCGGCGGCGTGGCCGCGTCGCGAGCTGGCGCGCGTGGTCGGCGTCGTGCCGCAGCGCGAGGACAACCTCTTCCCGCAGCGCGTGCGTGAGACGGTGCGCCTCGGGCGCTACCCCCGGCTCGGGGCCTTCGGCCGCGAGCGGGAGGAAGATCGCGTCGCGGTCGACCGCGCCCTGGAGCGCTGCGACGTCGCCGGCCTGGCCGATCGCTGGCTGTGGACGCTGTCGGGCGGGGAGTACCAGCGTGTGCGGATCGCGCGGGCGCTGGCGCAGGAGCCGCAGCTGCTCGTGCTCGACGAGCCGACGGCGTCGCTCGACCTGCGCCACGAGATGGAGCTGTTCGAGCTGGTGCGCCGGCTGGTCGACCAGCAGGGCCTCGCCGCGTTGCTCGTGACGCACGACGTCAACCTCGCCTCCCGCTTCGCCGACCGGCTGCTGCTCCTCTCCGACGGCGATGCCGTCGCCACCGGGGCGCCTGCGGAGGTACTGCGCCGCGACCAGGCGGAATCGGTCTTCGGTTGGCCCGTTGCCGTGTCGTCGTTCGATGATCGACCCCAAATCACTCCATTGCGACGTCACTCCTGATTGGAGCCGATGATGATTTCACGTCTTTTCCATACGTCTTCTCTCCCGACGCTCTTCCTCCTTACGCCTTTGACGTTGGAGGCCCAGCAACCCGATACGGTGCGTCTGAACCCCGTCGTCGTCACCGCAACCCGTCTTCCAGCGTCGCTCACCTCGGTTCCCGTCTCGATCAACGTCCTGAGCGGTGCCGACCTCGCGCGCGCAGGGATCAGGAGCGTCGCCGACGCGCTGCGTGCGCTTCCGGGGACCGCCGTCGTGCAGAGCGGATCGTTCGGGGCCCAGACATCCATCTTTCTGCGCGGCGGAGAGAGCGACTACACGAAGGTGCTGCTCAACGGAGTGCCGCTGAACCAGCCTGGTGGAGCGTTCGATTTCGCGGGATTGACGACCGACAACCTCGAACGCGTCGAGGTGCTGCGCGGCCCCGCGAGCGTGCTGTACGGGTCGGACGCGGTGACGGGGGTGGTGCAGCTGTTCACGCGTGACCGCCGCATTCCCGGGATGCCGGCGGTTACGCTCGGGACTCGGGGCGGAACGTACGGCACGCTCGAATCGTACGCCGGTGCGGTCGGAGGATCGGCACGGCTCGGCTGGTCGGTGGGCGGCGGCTGGGCTACGACTGATGGCACGCTGCCCTACAACAACGAGAGCCGCACCGGCTCGGTGGACGCCCGATTGCGCCTCGCGCCCGATGACAAGGGTGACGTGACGATTTCCGGTCGCTGGGACGACCACCGGTTTCATTTTCCGACCGACGGTGCGGGGAACCTCGCCGACTCCAATCAGTCGACGGCCGAGCGTGGGCCGACGGTGGGGATCGATGCGGGGCGCTTCTTCTCGAGCCGCATCGAGGGTCGTGTGTCGCTGTGGACACACCACGGCGAGCTGCGCTACGACGACCCTCAGGACAACCCCGGCGACACGCTCGGGTTTTACAACGACTTTCACAGCCGCGATCTCCAGGATCGCAGCGGTGTCGACCTGCACGCCAATCTCCACCTCGCCGCCACGAGCGTCCTGACGGCGGGGGTGGGGCTCGAGCACGAGCACGACCGCAGCACCAATGTCTGCGTCGGCCAGTTCGGCGACTGCTCGAGCCCCGCCATCGACACCGCCCGCACGTCGCGCTCGGTGTATGGACAGGCGCTCGTTCCCCTGGGACCGGGCGTCGATCTCACCGCCGGGGCGCGGCTCGATCACTCGAGCCGGTTCGGCGACATCGTCACCTACCGGGGCGGGGTAGTGCTGCGCCTCGGGGCGGCGACGCGGCTGCGCGCGACGCTGGGTACCGGGTTCAAGGAGCCGACGTTCCTCGAGAACTTCTCGACCGGATTCGTGGTGGGGAACCCGAACCTCAAGGGAGAGCGCACCACGAGCGAAGAAGTCGGGATCGAGCACTCGCTCTTCGGGGACCGGGTCACGGCGAGCGCCACGGCGTTCCTGCAGCGGTTTCACGACCTGATCGACTACCTCGGCGTGCCGCCGACCCCGGCGGGCCCGAACTACTTCAACATCGCCGCGGCGGACGCGAATGGCGTGGAGACCCGTCTGACCGCGCATCCCGTGGGACCGGTCACGGCGTCCCTGAGCTACACGTTTCTTCGTACCAGGGTGATACGGTCGGGCTTCGACAGCTCGGCGGGGGCGCAATTCGCTGCCGGGCAGCCGCTGATCCGGCGGCCGGCGCACGCGGCGCGGCTCGACCTCGAATGGGCGCCGTCTGTACGCGGCTCGGGGGTGGTGAGCGTCACCTACGTCGGTCACCGCGAGGATCAGGATTTCAATAGCTTCCCGGCACCCCGCGTGCGGTTGCCGGCGTACACGCGGGTCGACGTGGCGTTGCGGGCGCAGCCGTGGCGCGAGGGGCCGATACCGGGAGTGACGCTGACGGCGCGCGTGCAGAACGCGTTCAACGGCTGGTACGCGGAAGTCGTACACTTCGCAGCGCCTCGCCGCACGCTGCTGGTCGGCGCGGAGCTTGCAGTGGGACGGTAGCGAATCTCAAACGGCGGCGAGGACGGGATGCGCGCTTCATCGATTGCATTTTGGCTCGTGCTGGGTACGGCGGGCGCGGCAGCGCTGGACGCTCAGGCGCCGGTGATCACCCCGGCGGGCGATCCCTCGGTCAAGAGCGACACGATCTATCGCCTCGCCGTCGATTCTGCGGAGCAGCCGGACGATCCCTACATCTATCTGCTCGATGACGGCGTCGTGCGCGTGCAGGCTGACGGGCGCATCAGCCGCACTTATCGCCAGATCGTGCAGGTGCTGACGCAAGACGCGGTGGAAGACTGGGCGGAGCAGTCGTTCAGCTACGACGCCAGCCGGGAGAGCCTGCGCGTCAACTGGGTGCGCGTCGTGAAGCGCGACGGGACGGTGATCTCCGACGGTCCGAGCCATCAGCAGGAGTCGCTCGCTCCGGTGGCGCTCGAGGCGCCGGTGTACTCCAACAGCAAAGTGGTGCGTATCACGCTCGCCGGCGTCGCGCCGGGAACGATCGTCGACTACAGCTATACGGTCGACCGCTTCCAGCCACCGATGACGGGAGACTTCTACTCCGGGTGGTCGGTCCACACCGGCCGGCGCACGCGGCGCTCGCGCCTGCTGCTCGACATCCCCGCTTCGCTCGCGCCGCGTATCCAGGAGCGCAACCTGCACTTCCGTCCCGCGATCACCGAGGCTGACGGCCGCAAGGTCTATGTCTGGGCGGCGCAGGAGGTGCCACGCATCGAGCGCGAGCCGTTCGCGGGAGTGCCCGACACCGTCTACTCCGGGATCGACGTGGCCGGCGCGGTGACCTGGGCGGATGTCGCTCGCTGGTATGCCGGACTCGCCAAGGATCGCACCACGGTGATGCCCGCACTCGCCGCCAGGCTGGGCCAGGTGGTGGCCGCGGCGAAGACGCTAAACGATTCGATCAAGGCGGTGCACCGCTTCGTAGCGCAGGATATTCGCTACGTGTCGCTCTCGCTTGGGCTGGGAGGCTACCAGCCGCGTCCGCCCGGCGACGTTTCGCAGACCGGGTACGGCGACTGCAAGGACAAGGCGACGCTGTTCATCGCGCTGCTCGGCCGGCTGGGCGTCACGGCGTATCCGGTGTTGTTGAGCTCGAGCGGATCCGCCGACAGCACGCTGCCCTCGGTGGGCCAGTTCGACCACATGATCGCGGCGATCGCGCGGCGCGGCAGCAAGACGTACCAGTACGTCGATCTGACGGCCGATCTGGTGCCCTTCGGGCTGCTGCCGAGCGCGGAGCAGGGGAGCTTCGCGCTGGTGGTGCACCCCGACGGACGCGGCGAGCCGGTGACGCTGCCCGAGGATTCGATCGGGTCGAATCGCAACGTCGCGACGCTCGTGGGGACGCTCGACACGGCGGGGATCTTCAACGGCTCGCTGCTGGAAGTGGTGACGGGGGACCGGCAGTATTCGATGCGCAACAATTTTTCGGCGCCGATCGATTCGTCGCGGCGCGGCCGCATTGCCCGCAACATCGCGAACGCCCTGTTCCCCGGCGGCACGGGGGACAGCCTGCAGATCTTCGACGGGCGCGACCTGCAGGCGGTGCCGCGCCTGGCGGTGGCGATCCACAACGGCCACGCCGCGACGGCCGCGGGGGCGAGCGAAATCCTGACGTTGCCGATGCGCACCTACGATCTGCACAGCATCTCCGAAGACCTGCGCTCGCGGGGGCAGCGCAAGTTCCCGATCAACGCGGCGGCGGTGAGCGGCGGCGGGGTGGACGAAGAAGACCTGACGCTTACACTGCCCGCCGGATGGCACGCCCGGCTGCCGGCACCGGTGACCGCGGCGAGCGCCTTCGGCCGCTACGAATCGCAGTACTCCCAGGAGGGGCAGGTAGTGCACGTGATGCGACGCCTGACCGGGGTGCGCGGCGTCCTGCCTCCCAACCGCATCGGCGACTTGCTCACGTGGCTCGACGCCGTCTCCAAAGACGATTCGAAGTATCTGGTGATCGACCGGGCTCCTTAGGCCGACGGCGCCTTTCCGAGCCCCTTATTTTCCGGCATGGCTCTGGTCACGACAGCGGCGGTGGTGCTGCGCACCTACCGCTACAGCGAGACGTCGAAAATCGTGCGTCTCGCGACCCGCGACCTGGGCGTCCAGAGCGCCATCGCCAAGGGCGCCCTGCGTCCCAAGAGCCGCTTCGGTGCGGGGCTCGAGCTGTTGAGTGAGGGCTCCGCCCAGCTGTACCACCGCGACAACCGCGAGCTGCAGACGCTGGCGGCGTTCGACGTCGAGCGGCTGCGCCGCGAGCTGGCGACGGACCTGGCGCGCTTCGCCGCCGCGGCGGCGCTGGCCGAGCTGATGGTCCGCATGGCGCCGCCGGCGCCGCTGCCGCAGGCCTACGACGCCCTCACCGGAGGTCTCGACGCACTGATCGATGCTCCCGCCCGGGACGTGGACGGCACCGGGCTGCGGGTGGTGTGGGCGCTGCTCGGCGTGCTCGGTTTCGAGCCGGCGCTGTTGCAATGCGTACGCGACGGCGGAGCCGTCGGCACCGACGCCACGGCCCCGGTCGCCTTCAGCACCGCCGAGGGCGGCGTGGTGTGCGAGACCTGCCTCGCCGGGCAACCCGCCGTATCGCTCACTCGTCTCCCGCTGCAGGCGTGGCGCGATCTCTGCGCGCTGCTCGATCCCCAGGCGCCACTGCCCCAGCTCGACCTGCCGCACGCCGCGGCGCACCGGCGGCTCGCCGCCCGCTTCATCCGCCACCACACCGATCACTCGGGGAGCGTGCATCTGCCGGCGCTCGAGTTCTGGGAGCGCCGCACGTGGGTGCCGTCCGCCGCTTCGTAATCGGGACCGCCGGCCACATCGATCACGGCAAGACCGCCCTCGTGAAGACGCTCACGGGGGTCGACACCGACCGCTGGGAAGAAGAGAAACGGCGCGGCATCACGATCGATCTCGGATTCGCGCCGCTCGCGCTCGGCGGGGAGATCGACGCCAGTATCGTCGACGTGCCGGGCCACGAAGGTTTCGTGCGCAACATGCTCGCCGGGGCGACGGGCATCGACGCGGCCGTCCTCGTGATCGCCGCCGACGAAGGGATCATGCCGCAGACCGAGGAGCACCTCGCCATCGTCGAGCTGCTCGGGGTGCGGCGCGGTATCCCGGTGATCAGCAAACGCGATCTCGTGGACGACGATTGGCTGGCGCTCGTGACCGCGGAGGTGACCGAGCGGCTGGCCTCGAGCCCGGTGCGCTGGGATCCGCCGCTCGCCACCTCGAGCGTGACCGGAGCGGGACTCGACGCGCTGCGCGAATCGCTGCGCCGCCTCAGCAACGATCTCGTGGAGCGCCCCCAGGCGGACTACTTCCGGCTCCCGATCGACCGGGTCTTCGCGCTCCCCGGGGCGGGGACCGTCGTGACCGGGTCGACGTGGAGCGGCGTGGCGTCGGTGGGGGACTCGGTCCACCTCCTGCCGCTGCAGCGCGACGCACGGGTGCGCTCGATCGAGGTGCACGGGCAGGCGGCCGAGCGAGCGATGCCCGGGTCGCGGACGGCGCTGGCGCTCGTGGGAGTGGACAAGCAGGACCTGGAGCGCGGGCACGTCGCTGTCACGGGCGCAGGGTGGCGCGCGACCAAGATGATCGACGCCGCGATCACGCTGCTGCACGGTAGCAAGCGCCCGCTGCAAGTGAGGACGCGGGTGCGGGTGCACCTGGGGACTGCCGAGGTGTTGGCCCGCACCTCGCAACACGAGACGATCTCGCCCGGCGAGCGAGGCGAGGTGCGTCTCGTGCTGGAAAGTCCGGTGGTGGCGCGTGGCGGGGACCGCTTCGTGCTGCGCAGCTACTCGCCCGTGACCACGATCGGTGGGGGGATCGTGCTCGATCCAGCTCCCGGGCGGCTGCCACGCCTGGGAGACCGCGTGCTGAGTCCGAGTCAGGATCCGGCCGACAGGTTGTCAGCCTGGGTCCAAGAATCGGGTCTTTTCGGGTTGCCCGAGGGCGACCTTCCGGTGCGCCTCGGCATCCTTCCTGGAGATGTGAGCCGCGTCATTGCGGGACTCGGCAAGACTACCCTAAGCTCAAGCGGTTGGCTGGCTTCCAGATCCGTAGTAGCTGCCGAAGCAGAGCGTTTAGCCGGGATTGTGGGGGAGTATCACGACTCCCACCCTTTGGACCCAGGCATGTCGCTGCAGGCGTTGCGGGCAGCGATTCAGGAGTCCGATCGGGGCCGGAAAGTCCCGGACGCGGTTATGGACCTGGTCATCGACCTCGGCGCGCGGAAGCAGCTGTTGGAGGTCGCCGGCGGAGTGGTGCACCGGGCCGGATGGGCGCCGTCGCTCGATCGCGGCGCGAGCGATTCCCGGAGCGCCATCGCACAGCGCATCATCGGGTCGCGCTGGCAGCTGCCGACGGTGTCGGAGCTGGAAAAGGAGTTTCCCGGAGCCCGAGTGCGCGCGTTGCTGGCGCATCTGGTGCGGGACGGCACGATCGAGCCGGTGGATCAGGAGCGGTACGCGGCACCGGCGGCACTGGCCGAGTTCCGCGCCGAGCTCGAGGCGGTGCTTGGTGAGGTGGGGTCCGCGACGCCGGCGGATTTGCGCGAGCGCTTTGCGTTGACGCGCAAGTATCTGATTCCGCTGCTCGAATGGGCCGACCGGCGCGGTGTGACGGAGCGGAAAGGTGACAGCAGGGTATTGGCTCGCTTGACAGGTCGCGGCCCGGGGACCTAGGTTCCTAGTGCAGACTGCAGTTGTAAGGTCCCCGAAACTAAGGAGATGGGTCACAAGGTACTTTTACGTCAGACTGAAGGAGCGGTGGATGCGGCGGTACGCCTGGGCAGTGTTGGGGCTCGGGCTGTTGGCAGTCGAAATCGGAGCGCGACCCGTTTCTGGTCAAGGAACCGCTTCGGCTGCCGCGGTGTCGTTGAAGCAGAATTACCCGAACCCCTTTAACCCGGCGACCACGATTCCGTTTACGCTGTCGGCGGAATTGTTTGCGAACGGTCACCGGCCAAAAGTTTCGCTGAAGATCTACAACGTGTTGGCGCAGCTCGTCGCCGTGCCGATCCTCCAGGGCACGGGCGTTACGCTCACCGACGTTGAGTTGTCGTGCGCGAGCGTGACGAGTTGTGATTTCAGCGCGTACTGGGACGGGTTCACCCAGACCTCTCCCGGTGTGAGCACCGGCCAGCAGGCGGCGAGTGGGATTTACATCTATCAGCTCGTCGTCGATGGGCAGAGGTTCACGAAGAAGATGATCATTATGAAATGACGTCGAAAGAAGACGTCGAGGGACAACGTCGAGAAGAGGCGTCACGCCTCGTCTCGACGTTTTTTTTGACGTGTCGTCTTGACGCCTTCCGTTGACGAGTTTCAAGTGATTCTGCCAATCCGGCATATAATTCGGGCACGCCGGTTGCCAAAGGAAGCCGCACCATGATCCGACCTGAACGACTGACCATCAAAGCCGCCGAGTCCGTTCAGCAGGCTGCTGCTGACGCGCGGTCCCGCGGCAATCCCGTGGTGAACGACGCGCATCTCTTCCTGTCGCTGCTCGACCAGGACGAGGGCATCGTCGCGCCGCTGCTTCAGAAGGCCGGCTTGAACGTGGCGCAGCTGCGCGACGAAGCGGCGAGAGAGATCGACCGGTTCCCCAAGCAGTCCGGGGTCGCGAGCGAGCCGACGCTGGCGCGCGAGCTGTCGGCGGTGCTCGACCGTGCCGACGCCCTCGCCAAAGAGCTGGGCGACGCCTACGTCTCGACCGAGCACCTGCTGCTCGCGCTCGCCGATACGAAGGGGACGACGGCGCGGCAGCTGTTGTCGGCGGGCGGCGTCGATCACAAGGACCTCTTGGCGGCGCTCGAAGGGGTGCGCGGCACGCACCGCGTCACCGACCAGAGCCCCGAGCAGCAGTACCAGGCGCTGGAGCGCTTCACGCGCGACCTCACCGAGATCGCCCGCAAGGGGAAGATCGATCCCGTCATCGGGCGCGACGAGGAGATCCGGCGCGTCATGCAGGTGCTGTCGCGCCGCACCAAGAACAACCCGGTGCTGATCGGCGAGCCGGGCGTCGGCAAGACCGCCATCGTGGAAGGCCTCGCTCAGCGCATCGTGAACGGTGACGTCCCCGAATCCCTGCGTAACAAGCATCTCGTGTCGCTCGATCTGGGCGCGCTGATCGCCGGAACGAAGTACCGCGGTGAGTTCGAGGATCGCCTCAAATCGGTGATCAAGGAAATCACCGCCGCCGAGGGCCGCTTCATCGTCTTCATCGACGAGCTGCACACACTCGTCGGCGCGGGAGCCGCCGAGGGCGCGGTCGACGCCTCGAACCTGTTGAAGCCGGCGCTGGCGCGCGGCGAGCTGCACGTCGTCGGCGCCACCACGCTCGACGAGTACCGCAAGCACATCGAGAAGGACGCCGCGCTGGAGCGCCGCTTCCAGCCGGTGTTCGTGGGAGAGCCGTCGGTCGAAGACACGATCGCGATTCTGCGCGGCCTGAAGGAGAAGTACGAGGTCCATCACGGCGTGCGCATCACCGACAACGCCCTCGTCGCCGCCGCGACGCTCTCGGCGCGCTACATCGGCGACCGCTTTCTGCCCGACAAGGCGATCGATCTCGTCGACGAGGCGGCGAGCCGGCTGCGCATCGAGATCGATTCGCTCCCCCAGGAAATCGACGAGGTGGAGCGGCGCATCGTGCAGCTGGAGATCGAGAAGGCCGCCCTCGCCAAGGAGAAGGACAAGGCGTCGCGGGAGCGGCTCGCCAAGGTGGAACAGGACCTGTCGGGGCTGCGCGAGCGGTCCAGCGGCATGAAGGCGCAGTGGCAGGCCGAGAAGGAGGCGATCAGCGGCTTGCAGGCGAAGAAGGCGGAGCTGGAGCAGCTGCGGATGGAGGCCGACCACGCCACGCGGCGTGGTGACCTGCAGAAGGCCGCTGAGATCAGCTACGGCCGCATCCCGGCGCTCGAGAAGGAGATCGCCGCCAAGGAGAAGCGGCTGCTCGAGATCCAGAAGCAGGCGAAGTACCTGAAGGAAGAGGTGGACGCCGAGGACATCGCCGAGATCGTGGCGAAGTGGACCGGCATCCCGGTGACGAAGATGCTCGAATCGGAGCGCGAGCGGCTGACCCGGCTCGAAGCGGAGCTGGGTGCCCGGGTCGTCGGGCAGCCGGAGGCGCTGGCGGCCGTGGCGAACGCCGTGCGTCGCGCGCGCGCGGGCCTGCAGGACCCCCATCGCCCGACGGGCTCGTTCATCTTCCTCGGCCCCACGGGTGTCGGGAAAACCGAGACGGCGCGCGCCCTCGCCCAGTTTCTGTTTGACGACGAGAAGGCGCTGGTACGGCTCGACATGTCGGAGTACATGGAGAAGCACGCGGTGGCGCGCATGATCGGCGCACCTCCGGGATACGTCGGCTACGAGGAAGGCGGCCAGCTCACCGAGGCAATCCGCCGCCGTCCTTACGCCGTCGTGTTGTTCGACGAGATCGAAAAGGCGCACCCCGACGTCTTCAACGTGCTGTTGCAGATTCTGGACGACGGACGGCTGACCGATTCGCAGGGGCGGACCGTGGATTTCCGCAACACCGTCCTGATCATGACGTCGAACATCGGGTCGACGTACATCCTGGAACACGGCACGTCGAACTGGGAGCAGGTGGAGACGAAGGTGCTCGACCTCTTGCGCCAGAGCTTCAAGCCGGAGTTCCTGAACCGGGTCGATGACGTGATCATCTTCCGTCCGCTGGGCCAGGAAGAGATCAACCGCATCGTCGATCTGCAGATCGCGCGCGTGGCCAGCCTGGTGCGCGACCGCAAGCTCACCCTCGAGGTGACGCCGGCGGCGCGCTCGCTCATCGCCACGGAAGGCTACGACCCCGTGTACGGGGCGCGCCCGCTGAAGCGCGCGATCCAGCGGCTGCTGCAGAACCCGCTCGCCATGGCGGTGCTCGAAGGGGAGTACACCGAAGGCGACACGGTACGGGTCGACCGCTCGAAAGACGGAGCGGGCCTCGTGTTCGAGCGGGTGGCGGTTGAGAAGCGCGAGCCGGCTGAGCCGAAGGGGGCAGCGGGAGGGGCGGGGCGGAGCCGTCGTTGAACGATCAGGCGGGGATGCAGGCGGCGTTATTGGAGGCCGGTCGGGCGGCCGGGCAGAATGAGGTTCCCGTCGGCGCCGTTGTGATGCGGGACGACCGGGTGATCGCCGCCGCGCACAACGAGACGGTCGAGCGGCACGATCCCACGGCGCACGCTGAGCTGCTCGTCATTCAACGCGCCCTCAGCGCGCAGGGCACCGACCGGCTGACCGACGCGACGCTCTACGTCACGCTCGAGCCGTGCGCGCAGTGCGCCGGTGCGATCGTGCTCGCGAAGGTGGGGCGGCTGGTGTTCGGCGCCTACGACGACAAGGCGGGGATGGCTGGTAGTGTCGGCGATGTGGTGCGGCACCCGCGGTTGAACCATCGGGTGGAGGTGCAGGGCGGCGTCCTCGCAACGGAGTGCGCCGCCCTGCTGCTCGAGTTCTTCAAACAGCGGCGCTGATCAGGCCTTTTTCTTCCGCTCCTCGAGCCGGACGATCAGCTTCTCGATCTCCAGTTTCGCGCGATTGAGGGCTGGCAGCAGCCGCGCCTGGAGATCCTTCTCGAAGTCCTTGCCTTCCTTTTTCCACGTCTGACTGATTTCCGCGCCGATGTCTTTCATTACGTCGCGGAACCGCTCCCCCAGCTCGCGCCACGTGGGGATCGTGTCCACTTCGGTCGGCGCGGACGACTGGGTCTTGGTGGGCAGATTGTCCATGACTCCTCCTCGCATTCCCCCGGAAGTACTAGCCGGCGGCCAGTGATGCGCCGGTGAAAGCTGTGTGTGGTACGCACGAACGGGGTCAGAAGGTTCAGGGATGCGGGTCCGGGTGGCGCAACCCCCCATGCCACGCTTATTTATCGCCGTGCCGGGACAGGTGGCCGAGCGGCTGAAGGCACACGCCTGGAGAGCGTGTAAACGGGTAACCGTTTCGTGGGTTCGAATCCCACCCTGTCCGTCTGCGAGGCTGGAGAACAGATAAACAGGCTCAGACGCACGGACGCACAGGGGAGAACAGCCTGAGAAAACAGAAGAGAACGGTCTGATGGGCTTACTGTTGCTGCTCCTTCTGTTCTCCCCAGTGCGTCTGTGCGTCTGAAGCTGTTCGCTATTTTCCAGCTCAAGAAGGACAGGTGCGTGAGCGGTTGAAACGGCCGGTCTCGAAAACCGGTGTGCCCGTAAGGGTACCGAGGGTTCGAATCCCTCCCTGTCCGTACCACCAACAGCGCTACGGAGGCTGCGTGCGCTACACACTCTCACTCACTACTCTCCTCGCCCTGGTCGGCTGTCATGGGCAGGATACGACAAAGACTCCTGCCGCCGAGACTCGGCCTGCTGCCGCCGACTCGCAAGCAACCCGCGACAAGAATCTCCTCTGCCGGGACACGACGCCCGGCCATCCCGACCCCGGCAAGCTGGTGCGCGACTATGTCAAACGCGACGCTAGTGGGGAGTTCTTGAGCTCCAACAAGTTCTGGGTGTCGGCCACGGAATGCGCGGAGGGCGGACCGGACGTCGCACAGGTGATCACCGCTTACGCCGTCGACTCCATCGGCATTCGCGCCGACACCGCGCGTTTCGCCGTGACTTACCACTTCCTGGGTGACCTGCTGTCGGGCGCCGGTGGCTTTACGGCGAAGGTGAGAACCGAAACGGATACGTTCGTGGTGATTCATCGGCCGTATGGCTGGCGTATCGTGGGCGGACATGGCATGCCGATCATGATGCGTGAAGCCGCGCGGCGCTTCTGGCCGCTCACGCGCGCCGATGTGGCTCGCCTGGACAGTGCGGCGCGTGTGGCAGCGAACTGAATCGTGAAGATTGCACAGGAATGAATCAGGTTGCCCCAATACTTCTTCCGTTCTTCTTCGTTGGGATCTGGCTGCTGGCCATCGGTTTGCTTGCCGCAGTGGGCGGATGGAGATCACTCGCAGCGTCCTACGCCGCACCCGAGGGCTTTGAACCCGAGCCAGAGAACCGATACCGGTTCAGATCGATCCAGCTGAGATCTGGCTTCTTGTTGCGCAGCAATTATCGCGGTTCCATGACCGTTGGCCTCACCCCTCAGGGACTCTACCTGGTCCCATTCGTGCTTTTCAGATTCCTCCACAAGCCGCTACTCATTCCCTGGACGGCGATCACAGACTGCGATGAGGGGAGCTTCCTCTGGGTGCAATGGATCGACATGACGGTGCGGGACAGGCCCGTGATCCGTGTCTACGGAACAGTCGGCGACGCCGCCTGGGGGCAGTGGCGGAGCACGGTGCGGAAGTAGGTCGAGCGCTCCCATGACAACCAGTGTTCAGACGCTCCGCGATCGCCGCCATCCCTGATGTCAAACAGGGTTCACCGCTCCCTCCTCATCTCGCTCGCCGGGTTCTTCCTGGCGTGCGCGCCCGCGATGCGCTCTCGCGGGGGCGAGGCGGTTCTCGTCGAACGGCTCTACTTTGGCCGCAACGCTGCCGACTCGTTGGTCGTCACCGACTCGGCGTGGGCGAGCTTCGTGGCCGAGGTCGTGACGCCCCGCTTTCCCGCCGGCCTCACGTCGTGGCCGGCGATGGGCCAGTGGCGCGGCGCCGACGGCCGTATCCGGCGCGAACCCAGCTTCGTCCTGGAGCTGGTCAATCCGACGGACGCGCCCGACACGGAGGCAGCGATCGCCGTCATCATCGCTGAGTACAAGCGGCGCTTTCGACAAGAGGCGGTGCTGCGGGTTGTGACCGCGGCGCACGCCATGCCGGAGTAGCGGAGTACGGGATGTCGGAGCCGAAACCACACAGCGGGTGGATTTTCGAGATGACAGTGTTTCCGCGTCTGATAACGTCGTTACTCGCGTTCGGCCTGCTTGGCGGTGCGACCGGCGCTGCCCAGGTTCGCTTGCCCCGCGTCGTCGTCACCACCGACCCCGAGCTCGACGACGCGAACTCGCTGATCCGCTATCTGCTCTACAGCACCGATTTCCGGACCGAAGGGCTGATCTACGCCAGCAGCGGCTTTCATTGGAAGGGCGACGGGACCGGGAAGAAGATCTCCGTTGCGAACCGCGAGTACTCCCGCTGGGGGCTCAACCTGTGTCCGTGTGCGTCCTGGCGATGGGCCCCGGACGAACACTTCATCGACAAGGCCGTTGCGACCTACGAGCAGGTCTATCCGAACTTGCGGGTGCACAATCCCGACTATCCTACCCCCGCCGAGCTGAAGTCGAAGGTGCGGTGGGGGAACGTGGAGTTCGATGGGGACATCTCGAAGGACAGCCCCGGCTCGGATCTCATAAAAGCTCTGCTGATGGACGACGAGCCGGGCCCCGTCTTCCTGCTCGCGTGGGGCGGGCAGAGCACGATCGCGCGGGCGCTGAAGTCGATCCACGACCAGTATGCCGCGACGCCCGAGTGGCCCGCCATCTACCAGAAGGTCTCGCGCAAAGCGATTCTCTCGACGTCCGGGGATCAGGACGACACCTATGCCACCTACATCCATCCGAGCTGGCCCGACATCAGGACACTCCCCGCTGGCGTGGGCGGGGTCCCGTTGGGCTATGGAGCGCAAAGCACGGCGAGCGTCGAAGACTCGGTCTACTACAGCGTCGAGTGGACGGGGAAGAACATCTCGGGCCGCGGCCCGTTCGGCGCTCTCTACCGGGTCTGGGGGGATGGGAAGCAGATGGTGCCGGGCGACATCTTCGACTACTTCGGCTTGTCGGGCCACAGCGCCGATCAGCTCAAAGCGATGGGCTACATCGTGTGGACGCCGCCGCGTTCGAAGGGGGAGTTCCTCGGTGAAGGCGACACGTTCACCTACCTGAACCTGCTCGATAACGGACTACAGGCGTACGGGGAGGGAACGACGGGTGGCTGGGCGGGACATGGCGCGACCGGAACGCCCGCCGCTGCGGCAGGCTTTTTCAGCGCGATCCACTCGTACGACGATTTGCTCAAGCTCCAGGAGCGGGCCGCGGCTGCGGCACGGCCGCCGTCTTCCGACCCGGACTTCACGCCTGCCGCTCAGAACGGATTCGCTGCGCGACTGCTATGGTCGGTGACGCCGACGTACGCCGGCGCCAACCATGAGCCGCGGGTAACGATCCGAGGATCCACGCGCATATCCGCCCGCCCGGGCGAGACGATACATCTCGAGGGCGCCACATCCGATCCCGATGGAAACGCCGTGACGGTGCGATGGTGGCAGTGGAAGGATGTAGGGTCGTATCCGGGCCGCGTCACCATTTCGAGCCCCACCACGCTCGCCACGAGCGTGCAGGTCCCGGCGGACGCCACGGCCGGGCAGACGATTCATCTGATCCTCGAGGCGACCGACAACGGCACGCCGGCCCTCACCCACTATCAGCGGGTGATCATTACGCTCGTGCGCTGAGTCTTGCGGGTCTCGCGAGGTGCCGCGAAATTCGCCGCCGCCTCATGGACCCCAAACTCTGCCTCGCCATCAGTTTCTTTGTCGTGGTCGTACCGCTCTCCGGGCAAGGACACGCGCCGAAGCGGGCTCCGCACAGCGCGGCCGTCGTGCGCCCGCTGTCGTTGGGCACCGACTCTACCCCGATGCTGCGAGCCGCAGCGGATACGACGCGGGCGCACATCGTCGATCGGTTGCAAGCCGCCGGTGTGTTGATCGTCGACCGCTCCCGGAGGCCGGTGAAGGTCACCGACCTGAACAACTTCGTCGCGGCCCATTTCGGGATCGTCGGCGTCGTGGGGATGACCGATTCCACCTTCATCATCGTGGCACGTCTCATCGGCACGGATGCCGGCGACTCTCTCGGCCAGGTGCATTTGCGGGGCTCCCCGGCGTCCGCCGCCCTGTTCGGCGACTCCATCGCCAACCTCTTCGCGCCCACGATCCTGGGACGACCGGTATCGACCGCTAGGACCGCCGCAGACTCCAGGTGATCGTCTCCGTCCCCGAGATCCCGTTGGCGGCGTCGGCATTGGGATTCTCGTGGCTGTCCTTGCCTTCGAGCGTGGTGTAATTCGCCGCACGCTGCCCCTCGATCTTGATTTGCGGCTCGGTCCTGGCACGAGGGAGGTCACCGGCTTCCTCGGGACACCAGACGCTGATGTTGTAGCCACCGCCCGTCGTCAGCGTCGCCTCGTGCGCGACCGCCAGCATCCCCGGAGCCTCGAATTCCGTTACCTCGCTCCCCGACACGCGGCAGCTGACGCGGCCGCCGGTGATCGTTGCCACGATCTTGTGCGTCTCGTGGACGGATCCCGTCAGTTCGGACGAGAGCGTCACGGTGCCGTTGTAGTAGCGCGCGCAATTCCAGCCGCTGAGGCTGTCCGCCCGGCAGGCCCACGGGTTGGCCGCCTGCGCGTGCAGCGCCGGAGCGAGCGCCACTGCCAGCACGCCGAGGATGGGAAGCCGAGCAACGCCGAGTGACATGGGATGTCCGCTTGAAGGAGGTTGTAGTAACGTAGTGCTTCGCCATGCAAGACGCGATCACACGGCGCGATTTTTTGAACGGCACTCTCCTGGCGAGTACCGGCATGTTGCTGGGTCGCCACGTCCGGGTGCCGTTCGGCATCTCTCCCGCCGACGCCTGGGACGGCTACGGGGGCGTAGGCGATTACGCGCACGCGCACGGCAACATGTACGACGTGATCGCCACGGCGCACCGTATGCGCGACGGGGCGTTCGAGCAGGCGATCGCGAGCGCCACCGACACAGGTGAGATGTACGACCTGGTCGCGGTCGGCGGCGGAATCTCGGGCCTCGCGGCGGCGGTGTTCTTCCAACAGCGGCGAAGCGGGCGCTGCCTCGTGCTCGACAACCACGCGATCTTCGGCGGCGAAGCGAAGCGCAACGAGTTTCGCGTCGACGGCCGGACGGTGATCGCTCATCAGGGCTCGGCGATCTTCCTCGTCCCCCAGAAGGGCGGATACACCGACAGCTTCTACCAGCTGATCGGCATGGACCGCCCGGCGTTCGCGTACCAGAGCTGGCAGGGGCCCGAGGCCGAGATGTCGCTCAGTCACAGCCCGTACGAGGAACCGAAGGATTACGGCTTCTACTTCGGTTCACAGTTCGGGGCGCGTCCCGGCGTCTGGGTGCTCGATCCGTGGGGACGCGGCCTCGACGGAGCGCCGCTCCCGGCAGCGGTGAAGGCGGAGTGGCTGCGCTCGCGCAGCGCCGACGTCCCGGCGCCGCGTCCCGTGACCGAAGGCGACGCCGTCTCGCGCGAGCTCGACGCCGTCACCCTGGAGGAGCACCTGATGGCGCGGCACCAGATCAGCCGCGACACGGTGCGGACATTCCTTGCGCCGCTCGCAGGCGGCGGGTATGGACTCGGGCCCGATGCGCTGTCGGCGTACTGCGACTACGCGATCGAGACGCAGTTCCCGGGCGACGGCGACGACGCGCTCGGCGATCAGATGTTCCCTGACGGCAATACCGGCTTCGCCCGGCTGATGGTGAAGACGCTGATCCCAGACGCGTTCGCCGGCCCGCGCAGCGTCGACGCCGTGTGGCAGAACCGGGTACGGTTCACCGCGCTCGATCGTCCGGAGAGCGGCACCCGCATTCGCCTTAATGTCACGGTGGTCCGGGTCGCCCACGCGGGGGATCCGGCGCA
>DATFTG010000281.1:0-20851 GCA_035262265.1 Gemmatimonadales bacterium | reverse complement strand
GATCAGCGCCTGCTGCGTGTCGGCGAGGCCGAGCTCCCATGGCATGCCCGCGTTCTTGATCGACGACAGCGGCGAGGCGCCGGTGCCGCCGTTGTGACCCGATACCAGCACGTAGTCGGCGTGCGCCTTGGCGACGCCCGTCGCCACCCGCCCGACCCCCGCCTCGGCGACCAGCTTGACGCCGATGCGGGCGCGCCGGTTCACCTGTTTGAGGTCGTGGATCAGCTGCGCCAGATCCTCGATCGAATAGATGTCGTGGTGCGGCGGCGGCGAGATCAGGGCCACGCCCGGCGTGGCATGCCGCAACCGGGCGATCAGCTCCGTGACCTTGTGTCCCGGGAGCTGGCCCCCTTCGCCGGGCTTCGAGCCCTGGGCGATCTTGATCTCCAGCTCATCGGCGCGGGTCAAGTACTCCGTCGTCACGCCGAAGCGCGCCGACGCGACCTGTTTGATGCGGTTGTCGACCCGGTCGCCGATGGTGGAACGACGGAAGGTGACGGGGTCTTCGCCGCCCTCTCCCGAGTTCGACCGCGCCCCCATGCGGTTCATGGCGATGGCGAGCGTCGCGTGTGCCTCGGGCGACAACGCCCCGAGCGACATCGCCGTGGAAATGAAACGCTGGCGGATCGCTTCGACCGGCTCGACCTCTTCGAGCGGGATGCCGGCGCCCCGGCGCACACCCAGCAGGTGGCGCAGGTTCAGCGGCTCCCGAGCTGCCGCCTGTTCCTTGAACTTGTCGAAGCCCTGCCCTGCGCCCGTCTCGGTGGCCTTCTGCAGCGCCTTGACCACCTGCGGCGCCCAGGCGTGGTCCTCCCCGTCGCGGCGATAGCGCACCCGGCCGTGATCGGGGATGGAGACGCTCTCGACGCCGGCGACGGGGAATGCGGCGCGATGACGCGTCAACACGTCCTCGGCGATTTCGACGAAGCCGATGCCGCCGATCAGCGACGCCGTGCCCGGGAAACACTCGTCGATCACCTCGCCGCCGAGACCGACGGCTTCGAAGATCTGGGCACCGCAATACGAGCTCAGTGTCGAGATCCCCATTTTGGCGAGGACCTTCAGCAGCCCCTTTTCCAGCATCGTCCGCAGCGTCGCGACTGCGGATGTGCCACCCCCTTCTGCCGCCGTCTCCAGAGCCACCCAGGGGTGCACTGCCTCGGCGCCGTAGCCGATGAGCGCGGCGACATGGTGCACGTCCCAGGCGTCGCCCGCTTCCGCAACGAGCCCGGTCCGGTGTCGCAGTCCCTTGCGCAACAAATGATTGTGGATCGCGCCGACCGCGAGCAGCAACGGAATCGGCGCATGCTCCGCGTCGACGCCACGGTCGCTGAGGATCAGGATGCGCGCGCCGTGCTGGATTGCGCGCTCGGCGGAGCGACACAGGTCTTGCAGCGCGGGACGCAGGCCGTCAGGCCCCGCGCCTGCCCGCCACACGCACGGCAGCGTGACCGCCTGCACGCCCGTCACGCCCACGAGCTCCGCGAGCTCTTCATGATGTAGCACGGGGTGGGGCAGGCGGACCAGGCGGATCGCCGTCGGCTGCCGGGCGAGGAGCGAGCCGCGCCGCCCCAACAGCATACCGAGGGACATGACGCACGACTCGCGAATCGCGTCGATCGCCGGGTTCGTGACCTGGGCGAATCGCTGCCGCATGTAGGTATACAGGCTCTGCGGGATGCGCGAGAGTGGCGGCAGCGGCGTGTCGTCGCCCATGCTCCAGAGCGGGTCCTGGCCTTCGCTCATCGGCTGCAGCACGTACCGCAGGTCTTCGTTTCCGTAGCCGAAGGCGACCTGACGCGAACGCAGATCGCCCGCGGTGGCCGGCGCCGCGGGGGTTGCCTGCTCGCGGACCACGTGCACGCATTGCGCCGTCCAACGGCCGTAGCGGTGGCGTCCCGCCACCTCGTGCTTCGCCTGGGCGTTATGCAGGATCGCGTTGCGCCGCGTATCGACGGCGATCAGCTCACCCGGGGCGAGCCGGCCGGTCTCGAGCACGTCCTCGGGGCTCACGTCCACGACGCCCACTTCCGACGCCGCGATCACGATTCCGTCGCGCGTGATCTTGTAGCGGCAGGGCCGCAGACCATTGCGATCCACCGCCGCGATGGCGGTGACGCCGTCCGAGATCGCCAGCGCCGCCGGGCCGTCCCAGGGCTCGATCAGCGCCTCGTGGTAGCGGTAGAAGCCGCGCAGCACCGGGTCGGCCTCGCGTACGCTGTCCAGGGGCTCGGGGACGAGCATCATGAGCGCGTGGACCGGGTCGCGCCCCGAGCGTACCAGCAGCTCGAGGGCGTTGTCGAGGCTCGCCGAGTCGCTGCCGTCGGGCCAGATCACCGGCTTCACCCGCTCGATCGCGGCGCCCCATTGGGGCGACGCGAGCAGCGGCTCGCGCGCTAGCATCGCGTTGCGATTCCCCCACAGCGTGTTGATCTCGCCGTTGTGGCCCAGCATCCGGAACGGCTGCGCCAGCGTCCACTTGGGGGCGGTATTGGTCGCATAGCGCTGGTGAAAGACGGCGATCGCCGTTTCGTACTCGGGCCGGCGCAGGTCGTCGTAGAACGCCGGCAGCTGCGGGCCGGTCAACAGCGCCTTGTAGACGATGGTTCGGCAGGAGAGCGAGCAGACGAAGAACGGATCCCAGCCGAGGTCGACGGCTCGCCGCTCGATCTCGCGGCGCGACAGATAGAGACGGCTCTCCCATTCGGCGTCATCGACCGCCGCTTCCGGGGCGGCCACGAACACCTGGCGAACAAAGGGACTCGTTGCCCGAGCGGTCGCGGCGAGACGCGCGCCATCCACCGGGACGTCCCGCCAGCCGAGCACGGTGAATCCATCGGTGGTCAGCACCTGGTCGACGAGATCGATCGCCGCCGCACGGGAAGCTGCTTCGACCGGCAGGAAAAACATGCCGACGGCGAACGGCTGGTCCGATGCGACCGCAAGCCCGAGGCGCGCCGCTTCGGCTGTGAGGAGTCGCCGGGGGATCTGGGTGAGGATCCCGGCGCCATCGCCCGAGTGATCGCTGGAGGCTGCGCCGCGGTGGGCCAGTCGGGCCAGCGCCGTCAGGGCGAGGTCCGTGACGTCGCGCGACGGCACGCCCGAGGCGCGGGCGATCAGGCCGACGCCGCACGCATCCTTGTGGCGCCACGGATCGGGCATCGGCCCGCCGCCGCGCAGGTCCCAGGCTCGTCTGCTATGGCCTTTCGTCATCCCCCAGCCTTCCCGAGTTGGTGGACAAAGAAAAACCCGCTCCGAGTTCGGGAGCGGGTCGGGTTTCGAGTCTGTCACGAGATGCGCGCTAGCTCGCCCGAACGCCCCCAGGATGGGGATTCAGGTTAATCAGATTAGCCAGCACGACCTGCAGTGACCGGTTGCGCATGTGCGTTCTCCTGCATCGAATCTACCACGCAGGGATCCTCAGGCAATGGGGGTGGTATCCAAGGGTCGGCCACCCCATACTGGTGACGCACCGGTGTCCGATGTGGTCGTAACAAGGTCCTTTCAACCGAAAACCGGAGCCCCTCGTGTCGACCCACGCCGTGCTGGCCTTGGCAGCCCTCGCCGCAACGTCGCCCGCCCGCCTCAGCGGCCACCCGATCAACCCGCCCCCGATGTCCGGGAGGCACGTGGACGTCCAACTCGATCAACGGCACCACACGGTGGCGGTCACGATCGGGCCCTTCTACGTGCCGCAGTCGCCCGAGATGATGGGCGACATGATGATGATGCGCCGCAATGACGAGTCACTCGAGGGCGCCTTCGCGTGGCCGATCACCGCGCGGTTCCACGGTGTGAAGCTCGAGGTCATCGACAGCCTCGGGCACCCCCTCCCCCGGCGCCTGCTGCACCACACCTACATGGTGAACTTCGATCGCCGCCAGCTGGTGGACGCGGTCGCCGAGCGCCCGTTCTCTTTCGGCGAGGAAACGGAGGATATCTCGACCCCCGCCTCGCTCGGACTCCCGATGGTGGCCGGCATGCGGCTCGGCATCGTCATCATGTGGGACAACCTCACGGGGCACGATGTCGACGGCGCGTACATTCGGTATACCTTCGACCTCAACCGCCATCGACGCCCGGCGCCGCTGGACATGCTGCCCTTCCTGGTCGATGTCAACGGCACCTACGGCGGACCGGACGGGTTCGAAGTGCCGCCAGGGGGCATCGTCCTGAAGAAGCAGTTCACGGTGGCAACGAGTGGCCACCTCGTGGCGGCGAGCGGGCACCTGCACGATCATGCGGTGATGATTCGTCTCGAGGACGCCGCCAGCGGGCATGTTCTGGCGCGGGTGCGCGCGCGCCGCGACAGCACCGGGCACACCCTGGCCGTCGAGCGCCCGATCTTCGCCCTCTGGAACCGCGGCCCCCATCTAAAGGCCGGACGCCCCTACCGGCTGGTGGTGGTCTACGACAACCCCACGCGGGACACGCTGATCAACGCAATGGGACTGATGGCCGGACTGTACGTGCCCGACCGGCTGCGCGACTGGCCGACGCTGGATCCGCAGAACGCCGACTACCGGAAGGACTTGGAGGGCTATCCTGGGGTCGACTCGGTGCTCACGACGCTGGGGTCGAAGGTCGCGGAGAGCGTCACCCGACCATGACCGGCTCGAACTCTTCGGGGATGATGCCGGAGTCCGAGAACGGCTGCTTGTAGACGAACCGCTTGCCGGCGTAGTTCCGTAGGACGATCTGCTCCTCGTCCAACGCTTCGACGTATTCGGGGAGCAGGGGGATCTTCCCACCGCCGCCCGGCGCGTCGATGACGTAGTGCGGCACGGCGAGGCCGCTCGTCCAGCCGCGCAAGCTGCGAACGATCTCCAGCCCCTTCTCCACCGTGGTGCGGAAGTGCTCGGCGCCGGCCACCTGGTCGCACTGGTAGATGTAGTACGGGCGGACCCGCGCGGCGAGCAGCTTCTGCATCAGCCGCTTCATCACCTCCGGATCGTCGTTCACACCCTTCAGGAGCACCGTCTGGCAGCCGAGCGGAATCCCGGCGTCCGCGAGCATCCCCAGGGCGTGGACGGCGGCCGGGGTCAGCTCGTCGGGATGATTGAAGTGCGTATTGAGATAGAAGGGATGGTACTGCTTGAGGATCGCGCACAGCTCCGGAGTGATCCGCTCCGGAAGGTGGCAGGGGACCCGGCTCCCGATGCGGATGATCTCGAGGTGGGCGATGGCGCGCAGCCGGGCGCAGATCTCGTCGAGCCGCCGGTCGGAGAGCAGCAGCGGATCGCCGCCCGACATGATGACGTCGCGGATCTCGGTGTGCTCCTCGAGGTAGCGGAAAGCCGACTCGAGCTGGGCCATCGGGATCTTCTCGGGATCGCCCACCTTGCGGCGCCGCGTGCAGAAGCGGCAATAGCTGGCGCACACCGGGCTGACGAGGAAGAGAGCGCGGTCGGGATAGCGATGAGTGATGTTGGGGACGGGGGAGTGGGCGTCTTCAGCGAGGGAGTCGACGATGCCGTCTTCGATCTCGAGCTCCTGCACCGTCGGCACGTATTGTCGCCAGATCGGGTCGCCGGGCTCCCGGATCAGGTCCACCATGGCCGGCGAGATGCGGAACTCGAAGTTTTCGGCCGCCTGCTTGAGTCGTTCGATGTCGCCCACGTGCTCGGGCCCGAACCGTTCCGCCAGCGCCTCGAGCGAGGCGATGCTCTTCTTGCGAAGTAGCTCCTGCCAGCTCATGTCCATCGGGTGAGATCCTTTAGGTAGATCACCAGGTCGTCACCGGGGGCGTAGTAGCCCGGAATTGTGGCAGCTCTCGTGTAGCCCTTGGCTTCGTAGAACTTCCGCGTCGGATCGTAGTCCGCACGCGAGGAGGTTTCCACCACGATCAGCCGACCGCCGGCGGCCGACAACGTCTGTTCGACCGCGATCACCAGCTGCGTTCCGATACCCGATCCCTGGCGCTTCCGGTCCACCGCGATCCAGTACAGGTCGAAGGTGCCGAGGGTGTCGGGCGTCGGGCCGAAGCAGGCGTAGCCGACCAGCTCGTCGCCGTCGAAGGCGCCCAGGAAGCGGTAGTCGTCGTCACCGTCCAGCGCCTCGTCCAGCAGCTCGACCGCGGTCCGGACCTCGGCCTCGCGAAACAGGCCGGTGTCCCGGACCAGCGTCTCAAGTCGTGCGCGGTGCGCGCGTCCGACGGGACGGAGCGAGCAGCTCACGCGCGGCCCGGGCGCCCTGTGCCTCGCGCAGCGCCGACTCCGCGATGCGCCGCACCAGCTCGGGGTAGTCCCACCCTGCAGCGGCGGCCATGCGCGACAACCCGGCGTCGTCGTTGAGGTCGGGGTTCGGGTTCACCTCGAGCACCCACGGACGGCCGGTGTCGTCGACCCGCAGGTCCACCCGGCCGTACCCTTTGCCCTGCATCGTGCGCCAGGCGAGATCGGCAACCTTGATCAGCCGGTCGGCGAGGCGCTGCGAGATCTGCGCGGGGCAGACCGGGACGCTGCCCAGATCCTCCGCCGATCCGGTATGCCACTTGGCGGCATAGGTGAGGATCGGCCAGGTGCCTTCGGGCATCCCGGTGAAATCGATCTCGGCGACGGGGAGCACGCGGGTCCCCACGAAGCCGACGTTGAACTCGCGGCCGGGGACGTACTGCTGCACCAGCACCTCGTCGAACTGCTCCGTCATGAGTGCGACCTTGGCGCGCAGCGCCTTCAGGTCGCTGACGACCGACCCGCGGTCGAGTCCGGCGCTCGCGTCCTCCGCCGCGGGCTTGACGATCGCCGGCAGCGGGAAGTCGTCGGCGATTTTTCCCTGCGCCAGTGTCCAGCGGGGAATCGGCAGCCCGGCCTGGGCGAGAATCGCGTTCGCCGTCGCCTTGCGGCGGCAGGCGGCGATCGTCCAGGGGCCGCACCCGGTGACGGGGACGCCGGCGAACTCGAGCGACGCGACGACGTGCTCCTCCCACTGGGAGAAGCCGTGCACGCCCTCGCACAGGTTGAAGACGAGATCGGTGCGCCGGGCTTCGGCAAACCAGCGCATGTCGTGCTTGACGGGGAGTTTCTTGGCGAGGTGCCCCATCCCCTCGAAGATGCGGGCGACCTCGTTGACCGCCTTCATCACGCCCGCGATATCCTCGGCGGTCCAGTCCTCGGCCCCAGGATCGTAGAGGATGCCGACCCTCACGCCGTCGCCCCGGCCCGGAGCGTCGGCGCGCCGACCGCCAGCTCCCGTCCCGTGCAGCGCTTCCACGCGATGCGGACGACTTCCTGAATCAGCTCGTCGTACCCGAATCCGGCGGCGCGCGCCGCCTTGGGGAAGCAGCTGTTCATCCGCGGGTCGGGAATGATCCCGGGGAGCGGATTGAGCTCGACGACGTTGGGAACGCCTGCTTCATCAAGGCGAATGTCGATGCGACACCAGTCACGGCAGCCGAGCGCCTGATACGCGTCGAGCGCGACAAGCTCGATGTGGCGATACAACTTTTCGGGGACCTTGGCCGGGCACTCGAAGATGTCGAGCTGGTGCTCGGCGGTGTCCCAGATCCATTTCGCTTCGTAGCCGTAGACCGGTGTCGCGCCAACCGGCAGCGTCGAGAAGTCGAATCCCACGATCGGCAGGCAATACGCTTCGGGGCCGTTCCCGATTATCGCGACTGTGAATTCAGGGCCGGGGAGGTAGGTCTCGACCAGCACCGGCTGCTTGTAGGTCTCTAAGAGGAAAGAGACGCGTTCCCGGAGCTGCGTGCGGCTGCGGCATAAGTTATTGGCAAATATTCCCTTACCAGATCCCTCGGCGACCGGTTTGACGAACAGCGGGTAGGGGAGCCGTACCCGCGCCAGGTCGACCTGCTCGTGCACGAGGGCGAACCGCGCCGTGGGGACTTCATGATAGGAAAGAATCTCTTTGGCGCGCGCCTTGTTGAGCGACAACGACAACGTGAGTGGGTCGCTCGCGGTGTAGGGGACGTTCAGGTATTCGCAGATCGCGGGGACGTGCGCTTCGCGATTCTGGCCGTACAGCCCTTCGGCCATGTTGAAGACGAGCTGGACGCGCGCGCGCGCGAGTTTTTGCGGGAACGTGGCGTCGGCGTGAAGTCGGATGACGCTGCCGAAGAGACCAAGAGCCTGCTCCACCGCATCAATGGTGGATGGCTCGTCCCACTCGGCATAGACGTCAGCGGTCTTGCTCGCAGCGTCCGGAGTGGGGTCGGTGTCCGGTTTCTGATTGTAGGCGAGACCGATTCGCATGTGGTCTCGGATTACCTCCTACAAAAAGGGGCCGTTCAATTGAACGGTCCTGCATCGCTAACTGCTTGCGTCTGTGAATGAATACGACAAAAGCGCGAGATGCGCAATAGGCAGAGTCGACAAAGATGCGTGAGAGGTGAGAGGTAAGTAGTGAGAGGTGCGACCGGAGGCGACCTCTCACTTCTCACTTCTCACCTCTCACGCATTTCAGACCTTGTGGTACGCGACTCGAGCTGCTTCGACGCGATCGTCGGCGACGTAGATCTCGAAATCCGAGAACAGCGCCGACGCTTCGTGCTGCAACACGCGCAGGCACGCGACGGCCATGCGACGAATCTCGAGCTCCGCTCCTTCGCCGCAACGCAGCTCCAGCATTGTGCGCCAGGCGCGCGCGTTGCCGGACACGACGACCTTCGTCTCGGTCGCGTTGGGGAGCACCGAGCGCGCCGCTTCGCGCGCCATCTTGCGGCGGTGCACCTTGTCGGTCACCCACTCGTAGCGTTGCATCAGCGATTCGACGCTGCGCACGTACGCTTCCTGCGCCGCAGTGACCTGCTGTTCCCATTCCGCTTCGAGCGCCGCGTCGCCGAGGATCGCCGGCGGCACGACGAACGCGGCGTGCGACTCGTCGACGTAGCGCTGCGACAGCTGCGAGTATCCGAAGCCGGCGCGATGGCGCACCAGCTCGTGCGAGCAGGAGCGCGAGATGCCCTCGATCAGCAGCACGTACACGGCGTGCTCGATCACCGAGCCGTGTCCCTGCTTTTTGATGTTCTCGAGGTAGTCCGCCGTCGAGCGCTGCGCCGGGTTGTGCTGGCTCATGTAACAGATCCG
Organism: Gemmatimonadales bacterium; assembly: GCA_035262265.1. Lineage (GTDB taxonomy): Bacteria > Gemmatimonadota > Gemmatimonadetes > Gemmatimonadales > GWC2-71-9 > DASTHG01. Next base: position 11,807 of record DATFTG010000281.1, on the reverse strand, counting down.
CCCGGCGAATTCGGCGAGGCGCTCGCCGCTCGACGCCTCTCCCTTCCACTGGACGGCGAGGTGCGCCGGCTCGAGAAACTCCGGCCGGGCGAGCAGCGTGACGCGGGGAGCACGGAAGACTTCCATGGTGTCAGGTGCCAGGTGTCAGGGTGTTCGCGATAAATCAGTCTTCGGAGTCGCCCAACCGGCGTTGCGCTCGATCTCGCGCAGCCGCTGAGCGATGTCGTCGGGAATCGGCGCCGCGCCGTCGCCCACCTTCAGATGCGCGAGCGGTGACCAGTCGGCGGAGGGGAGTATAACACCGGGATTGAACATCGAGCGCGGATCGTATGCGTCGTGCAGCCGCGCGAACAGTCGCATCACGTCGGCCCCCAGGAACCGCTCCAGCACGCCGGCCCGCAGCCGGCCGATGCCGTGCTCGCCGCTCGGCGTGCCGCCGAGGGTGCGTTGCACCTCCGTCACCTCGTCGAACAGGCCGCGGACCCCCGACTCCCAACCCGGTTGCGTGACGTCGGGGAGCGCGTTGACGTGGACGTGCCCGTCTCCGGCGTGGCCGAAGATCGCGACCGGGATCTCCCGCTCGGCGGCCGCCGCTCGGATCGCTACCACATAGGCTCCCAGCAGATCCGCCGGAACACAGCCGTCCTCGATCACCTGCAGCGAGCGGCGCGTTGCAGGGAGCCGCGCGAGGGCCGGACTCGCCAGGCGGCGCACCTCCCACAGCCGCTCCAAACCGGCGCGGTCAGGCGCTGTTTCGACGCTGCGCGTGAGGTGTTGCAACCCTCGGACCGCGTCCCCGACCGCACCGCGGGCTGCCGCCGGCTGGTCCCGCTCGAACTCCACCAGCAGCAGTCCCTCGACGCCCTCCGGCACGTCTCCGCCGGCCTCCGCGACGAACGCGAGCAGGGTGCGGTCGAGCAGCTCGACGGCCGACGGATCGAGGCCGAGCAGGAACGGAACGGCTTCGCCGAGTGCCGCGAGGTCGGCGACGCCGAGGGTCAGCCCCGCGACCGCGGCGGGAATGGGGTCGAGCCGCCACTCGATCGCGGTGATGATCCCAAGCGTGCCTTCTGCGCCTGTGAAGAGATCGACTTCGTCACCGGAGGCGGCGAACGCGGAGAGGTCGTAGCCCGAGGAATGCTTCCGAGTCTTAGGAGCGTTTTGGGTAATGCGTAGCCGGTCATCGTCGCTGATTGTGAACCGCTCTTCGCGCCCGGCTCCTCTTCGGATCCAGCGGCACTCTCCTCCGGCCCCAACCACTTCGATCGAGTTGACCCAGCGGCGCACGCTGCCGTAGCGGACGGTGCGAGGTCCCGCGGCATTCGTCGACACCATCCCGCCCGAGGTCGCGAAGGCGCCGGACGACGGATCGGGCGGGAGTCGCAGGCCGTGGGGGCGCGCAGCGTCGTTGATCGCGGCCCAGGTGACGGAGGCGCCCACCTTCGCACTGCGTTTCGCCGGATCGACCAGGAGCGTCTTGAAACCCTGACCGACGTCGACGATGCAGCCGTCGCCGACGTTCCCGCCCGGCATGCCGCTGCCGGCGCCGCGCGGCACGAGCGATGTGCCGTCCCGCTCGGCCTGGCGCACCAGCTCCTGCACGTCGGCTGCGTCTTCCGGGATCGCGACGCCAGAGGGGATGATGCGGTAGATGCCCCCGCCCTCGGCGTACGCGGCGCGCACGCGGGGGTCGGTAAAGACGCGGGTCATGCCGAGAAAGCTACTCGCCGAACCGTTTCTTCATCGCGTCGGCCAGGTGGGACGCGATCTGATCACCTTCCGATCCGTGCGGGGCGATCACTTCGAGATCGCGCTCGGGACGCGAGGGATCGAGTAGGGGACGGTACACCGCCTCGATGGTGAGCTGGCTCTTGCCGGGGACGTTGGGATCGGCCCAGCAGCGGATCTTCACGGTATTGAGGAGATCGCCCGGCTCCGCGTTGCCGAAGACCGACGCGTGCGTGCGCACGTTGTACCACGCCGTCTCGACGTAACCGTCTTCGGGGCTGGACCACTGCACCTGCAACCCCTGACTCGACAGCCAGCCGACCATTTCGGGGACGAGCCGCCCGGCCGGTGCGTCGATGATGTTGACCTGCGCCTGCGGATACGGCACGAAGCCCGGGCGGGTGGTGACTGGGGAGCAGGCAAGCAGCAGCATCAATGCAGAATGTTGAATGCAGAATGCAGAATGTCGTGGTCTGCGAGCCCTGGGCCGATGCTCTGGCCCAAACCCACAATTCTGCATTCTCAATTCATCATTCTGCATTTGTCGTCTCAGTGCGAATGTGGCGGCGTTCCCGGCGCATGCACATGTCCCGTATCAGCGTGAGCCGTGTCCGGCGCCGCGTCGTGATCGTGATCCGCGTCGCCTTCTTCGTGATGATGCCCTGCCGCGCGGTTCTCCATCTCCTCCTGCATCTTGGCGGTTGGCACCCCCGCCGCATGATCGAACACCAGATTGCCGCCGAGCTGCGCGGTGCGAATCAGGATCGCCAGACCGAAGACGGACACGATCTTGAGGATCCGATCCTCGACGCCCGACTGCTGAAACCGGCGCCACAGCTTCCACGCGAGAACCACGGTGAAGACGATCATGGCGATGATCGCGTATTTCTCGTGTTGCTCCATGATCTCGTGGATCGCCTCGCCATGGTCGATCTTCTTCTCGGCGAGCTCACCGGCGATAACGGCTGCCCAGCCGCCGATCACCCCTGTCCACAGCGTCCAGATGCCTGCCCAGATGAGCGACTCCCGCCTGAGAATCCAGCCGGCGAGGTCGAACAGCACTGCACACAGGAGCAGCGCCGGCGGGAAATCGTTGAGCGCCGCGTGCAGGCGCGGCAGGTCATAGCCGAACATGTCGGATGTGGCTCCTTCGGGTCAGAGTCCGAGGCTCGACACCACCGGTGGCGTCGCCGAGTAGTCGTAGAAGCCTTTGCCGCTCTTCCTGCCGTGCATCCCCGCCAGCACCATCCGTCTGAGCAACGGCGGGGCGGCGTATTTCTGCTCCTTATACTCGGCGAACATGATCTCGGCGATCTTATACGTCGTATCCAGCCCCACGAAATCCAGCAGCGTCAGCGGTCCCATCGGATAGCCGCACCCCAGCTGCATCGCCTTGTCGATGTCGGGGACGCTCCCCACCCCGTGCTCCAGCGCACGCACGGCGTCGAGCAGATATGGGACGAGCAGCAGGTTGACGATGAACCCCGAAGTGTCCTTCGCCGCGATCGGCTCCTTGCGGAGCGAACCGGCGAACGCGAACGCGCGCCGGAACGTCTCTTCCGAGGTCGTGACGGTGCGGACCACCTCGACCAGCTGCATCAGCGGCACGGGGTTGAAGAAGTGCAGGCCGATGAAGCGGTCGGGGCGTCTGGTGGCGGCCGCCATCGCGGCGATCGTCAGGCTCGACGTGTTGGAGGCGAAAATCGTCCCCGCCCCGCACAGCCCGTCCAGCTCCTTCCACAGCGCGTTCTTGAGCTCCAGGTCCTCGGTCACCGCTTCGATCACGATGTCGCATGCCTTCAGGTCGGCGACGGCGGTCGTGAACGTCAACCGCTGCAACGCGGCGTCGCGGTCGGCGGCCGGCAGCTTGCCCTTTTCCACGAGCCGCGCGAGGGACTTGTCGATCGTCCCCTTGCCCTTGTCCAGCACCGGTTGGGCGACGTCGCGGACGAACGTCTCGTACCCGGCCGCGGCCGCCACTTGCGCGATGCCGCTCCCCATCAGGCCGCACCCCAACACCCCTACGCGCTGGATCCCGTCCATGGACCTCTCAGAACTGAAATTGTTTACGGATCTCTTCGGCGATACGCACGAACGCGCTGGCGCGCGGACCGGGGAGGCTGTGTTCGGGTCGGATCTCGCCGCGCTCGAGCCGGTCGAGGACCTGTTCCAGACCGATCTCGATGCGTTCGAGCTGCTGTCGCCGCCCCGCGAATAGCGCGGCGGCGGCGGCCACGCCGAACCCTGCGGCCGGTGCGACGGCGAACGGGGCCAGGACCCCGATCGTGGACGCGACTACCGTTGCGACTGTGCCGACCAGGACGAGGGCCGCCGCACCGCCGACTCGCTCGCGGCGAATGATTCTGACGTCGGCGGACAGGCGCACGTGACAGAACCCTGTCTCGAGCGGCGTGACCTGTCCGACGATTTCAGTGGCGCGCGTAAGCGCGAACTTGCGTCCCCCGGCGGAGAATCCGCGCTGCATCGCCGCCATGAACCCGACTTGTGGCTCCCACGTCGTGCGGTCGGGGTAGCGGCGCTTCACGCGCAGCAGCTCCTGGTCCTCCATCCAGAGTGAGAGCGCCCGCTCGATGCCGCCGCGGTCGCCTGGGACGACGCGCTGCGCGGCGACTTCGGCCGGTCCGGCGAGCGACCAGGCGGATCGCGCCGGCGTGATGGCGCGCGTCCGCTCCTCGAGGAGCGCCTGCTTGAGATACCGGACGGGAATGCCGACATCCTTGCCGAGCGCGAGTAGCTCGTTCTCGCTCAGCCCTTCGCCGATGTCGCGCTCCCCGGTCTGCAGCTCCGCGGCGCGCTGGATGATGCGGTCGAGCGCTTCGCGGCTGATCAGCTCTCCGGCCACGCCTACGACCGCGCCGTGTCGCGGGTGGGAGCCGGCGGCACGCGCTCCCCCGAGGCCTGCGCCGGCAGCGCGGCGACGGAGCTGCTCTTCGGACCGATCGCTTCGAGCACGCCCTTGAACAGATCGATGGGGACGGGGAAGATCGTGGTCGAATTCTTCTCCGACGCGATCTCGGTCACCGTCTGCAGGTAGCGCAGCTGAATCGCCGCGGGCTCCCGGCCGATCACCGCAGCCGCCTGCGCCAGCTTCTCCGATGCCTGCAGCTCGCCTTCGGCGTTGATCACCTTGGCGCGGCGCTCCCGCTCCGCCTCCGCCTGCCGCGCCATCGCGCGCTTCATCTCCGGCGGCAGGTCGACGTCCTTCACCTCGACGGCGGAGACCTCGATGCCCCAGTCCTCGCTGCGCTGATCGATGATCTTCTTGAGGATGGCGTTGATCTTCTCGCGATTGGCGAGCAGCTCGTCGAGCTCCGTCTCGCCGAGCACCGAGCGCAGCGTCGTCTGCGCCAGCTGGCTGGTGGCGTACAGGTAGTTCTCCACGCCGATGACCGCCTTCACGGGCTCCTTCACCCGCATGTACAGCACGGCGTTCACTTTGATGGAGATGTTGTCACGCGTGATCACGTCCTGCGGCGGAATGTCGACCGCCATGACGCGCAGGCTCACCTTCTGCATGCGTGCGAACAGCGGCGGCAGGTAGATCAGCCCCGGTCCCTTCGCGCCCCACGAGCGGCCGAGAAAAAAGTACACCGCGCGCTCGTACTCCCGCAGCACGCGCAGCCCGGAGAAGAGAAAGAAGCCGACGGCCGCCAGGACGACCAGCATCGCCTCACCCATGGGTGCTCCTCAGGATGGGAAGGCCTCGACGATCACCGCGAGGCCCTGTCCGCCGCCGATGCACGCCGATCCCAGACCAAGCCGCTTCCCGGCGCGCCGCAGCGCATGAAGCAGGTGGATGGTGATCCGTGCGCCGCTCGCCGCCAGCGGATGGCCGATCGCGATCGCTCCACCGTGCACGTTCGTCTTCGATCGGTCGAGACCCAGCTCCTTTTCGACGGCCAGATACTGCGGCGCGAACGCCTCGTTTACCTCTACGAGGTCCATCTGGGCCAGCGTGAGTTCCGCTTTCGCGAGCGCCTTGCGGGCGGCGGGGGCGGGACCGATCCCCATGTACTTCGGCTCGACCCCCACGACGCCCCACGCGATGAGGCGGCCGAGCGGTTTCAGGCCGTGGGCCTTGGCGTAGTCGGCGCTCGCGATCACCGTCGCGGCGGCGCCGTCGGAGATCCCCGAGGCGTTGCCCGCAGTGACCAATCCGTCCTTCTTGAAGTACGGCTTCAGCGCGGCGAGCGCTTCCAGCGTCGTTTCGGGGCGCATGTGCTCGTCGGCCCGGAACTCGACCGACTGCCCCTTCTTCTTGACGGGGACGGCGATCACTTCGTCCTGGAAGACGCAGTCATCCCAGGCCTTCTTGGCGCGGTGCTGCGACCCCACCGCGACCTCGTCCACCTCCGTCCGGGACAACTTGTATTTCTCGGCGAGATTCTCCGCGGTTTCCGCCATCGAGAAGCCGCACTGCGGATCCTTCAGGGCCTCCCACAGCAGGTCTTCGAGCGGGGCCGGCCCCAGGCGCAGCCCCCAGCGAGCGCCGCGCACCACGTGCGGTGCCTGACTCATCGATTCGCCGCCTCCGGCGAGCACGACCTGCGTCTCGCCCAGCATGATGAGCTGTGCTCCCTGGGTGATCGCCTCGAATCCCGAGCCACAGAGCCGGTTCACCGTCACGGCCGGTGTTTCGATCGGCAGCCCCGCTTTGAGGGCCACGTGCCGGGCCATGTAGATGGCGTCCACCGACGTCTGCAACGCATTGCCGAACACCGTGTGCCCGACGTCCCCCGCGGGCACGCCGGAGCGCTCCAGCGCCTGGCGCGACGCGATGGCGCCGAGCTCGATGGCCGACAGGTCTTTCAGCGATCCGCCGAACGAGCCGAAGCCGGTGCGGACTCCCGAAAGGAAAACGACGTCGGTCCCACTGCCCTGGGTCTTCATGAAGCCTGCTCCACTCGCGAGAAGGCGGAATATAACCGCCTACGCCGTGGAGCCCCGGCCCTTCCAGAAGAGGTACGCGGGCGTGCCGACGAGGACGATGCCCAGACCGGCCAACGCCTGCGGCGGGCGCGCGAACACCGTGTTGGCCACGATCGCCAGGGCCGCCAGGATGAACAGGGCAGGGGTGAATGGATATCCGGGAACGCGGAACGGCCGGGCGGCTTCCGGGTGCCGCCGCCGCAGCACGAACACGCTCGCGGCGGCCAGCGCGGCGAACAACCAGCTGGCGAAGACGACGTACGTCAGCAGCTGCTCGAAGTTACCCCAGAGCGAGAGCAGAATCGCCCAGGCGCCACCGGCCGCGATGGCGATGGCCGGTGTCCCGAACCTGGGGTGCACGCGCCCCAGCGACCGGAAGAAGACGCCGTCCCGTCCCATGGCGTAATACATCCGCGGGCCGGTGAGGGAGAGGCCGTTGGCGGCGCTGAACACGGAGACGAGGACCGCGGCGCTGACGAGCTTCGCCGCGACGGGGCCGAACAGCACGCGCACGGCATCGGCGGCGACGCGCTGCGACCCGGCGACGCCCTCGGGGCCGAGCGTCGCGAGATAGCCGACGTTGGCGAGCAGGTAGAGCGCGACGAGCGCCGCGGTGCCGATCACGATGGCGCGCGAGAAGGTCCGTTGCGGATCGAGCGCTTCGCCGGCGGAGTTCGTGACGTTGATCCATCCTTCGTAGGCCCACAGCACGCCGAGCAGCGCCACCCCTGCTCCCGACACGAGCGCGCTCGACGGAGACGCGGTGAACGCACGGCCGGCGCTCACCGCGCCGTTGTGCCCGAGCGTGAGGCCGGCGATCGCCAGCAGCAGAATCGCGCCGACCTTCACCGCGGTGCTCCAGTTCTGCACCGTCGCCGCGTGGCGCACGCCGCGCATGTTCACGGCGCTCACCACGACGATCATCAGGGCCGGCACCAGCTTTTTGCCGGTCTCTCCGAGCGGCACGAGCTCGTCGGCATACGTGGCGAACGCTCTGGCCAGCGTTGCGGTCGACCCGGTGTTGATGGCGAGAAACAGCGTCCAGCCGAGCAGAAATGCGGGGAACGTGCCGAATGCTTCGCGCACGTAGGTGTACGAGCCGCCGGCGTCGGGATACGAGGACCCCAGCTCGGCGAACGTCAGTGCGCCGAGCAGCGAGCAGACGCCGCCCACGAGCCAGACGACGAGCGCCACGCCGGGGTCGCCGGCGGTGTTGCGCAACACGGTCCCGGGGACGAGCCAGATCCCCGACCCGATCACCGTTCCGATGACGACGAGGACGAGGTCGCCCTGCCGCAAGGACCGGACGAGGCCGCCGCCCTCCCCGCTCAATGCCCCGCCGCCATGCCGTCCTTACGCGGATCCGAGCCGCCGGCGTAGCCGCGCGGCAACCGCAGGATCGCCTGCGCGCCGCCGAACGCCACCCCGCTGTCGGCGACGATCGTGTGGCCGAGCGCAGTGAGCTGGCGCCGCACCGCGTCGTCGATCGCGGGCTCGAGCGCCACCCGCAACCCGTCGAGATGGCGGAACCGCGGTGCATCGATGGCATCCTGCAAGTCCATCCCGAAAACCAGCAGGTTGAGCAGCAGCTGGACGTGGCCCTGTGGTTGCATCGAGCCGCCCATCACGCCGAACGACATCCACGGCTCGTCCGCACCCTTCGCCCCGGCGTGCGTGACGAAAGCGGGGATGATCGTGTGGAACGGCCGCTTCCCCGGTGCCACCGTGTTGGCCAATCCCTGCTCCAGGGTGAACCCGGCGCCGCGGTCCTGCAGCGCGAAGCCGGTGCCCGGCACGACCACGCCCGATCCGAACAGGTCATAGAGCGAGTTGATGAATGAAACCATGTTGCCGGCCGAGTCGGCGACGGTGAGATAGATCGTTTCGCTCGCCGTCAGCGCCTTGCCCGGTGCCGGCCGGTCCTGCGCGTGGGCGGTGTCGATTCGGGCCCGTCGTGCCGCCACGAAGGGATCGGCGAGCAGTGCGTCCGGGAGGATCGCCATGGCGCCGGGCTCCCCGACGTAGTGGGCGATGTCGGCGTATGCCAGCTTCTTCGTCTCGATCAGCAGGTGGAGGTAGGCGGCGGAGTTGTGTCCCAGGGCGCGCAGATCGTAGGGCTCGAGGATGCGCAGCATTTCGAGCGTGGCCACGCCTTGACCATTCGGCGGCAGCTCCCAGACGCGGTAGCCGTGGAACGGCGCCGAAATCGGCGTCACCCATTCTGGGCGGTGATGGCGCAGGTCGTCGATCGTGAGGTAGCCGCCCAGCTCATGGACGCGATCGACGATGGTGCGGCCCAGGTCCCCGCCGTAGAACACATCGGGTCCCCGGGTCGCGATCAGCCGCAGTGTGCGGGCGAGGTCGGGATTCCGGAACCATTCACCGGGCTTGGGTGCGCGAGTCCCGTCCACGAGAAATGTGGCGCGTGCTCCGGGATCGCGGGCGAGCCGCGCCGCTTCCCCGGCCCAGTCCTGGGCGATGATCGGCGTGACCGGAAATCCTTCTTCGGCATATTCGATTGCCGGCTGCAGCGCCTGTTCCAGGGTGATCGTACCGTACCGCTGCAGCAGGGCTTCCCACCCCGAGAGTGCGCCCGGAACGGTCACATCTTCGACCGTCTCCTGGGGCATCGTCGTATGGCCGCGGGCGAGCAAGGCGTCGCGGGTCATGAGACTCCCGGCGCGCCCGCTGGCGTTGAGGCCGATGAGGGTATGGTCTTTCGCGTTCCAGACGATCGCGAACATGTCGCCGCCGATGCCGGTCATCATGGGCTCGACGACGTTGAGCACCGCCGCGGCCGTGACGGCGGCGTCGACGGCGTTGCCGCCGCGCTGCAGCACCGCCAATCCCGCGGCGGTGGCGAGCGGCTGGCTGGTCGCGATCATGCCGTGGGGGGCGTAAACGGTCGAACGATGGGCCATGGTCGAAGGCCTTGGTATCTGAATGATCGCGCTCAACAACAGGAGGTGGTACGTCACAAGCGCTCCAGGACTGCGGCGGCGGCGGCGCTGGTCGACGTGGCGCCGCCGATATCCATCGTGCGCACACCGGCGGCGAGGGCATCGCGGACGGCGCGCTCGAGCGCGCGCGCGGCGTCCGCGTGGCCGAGGCTCTCGAGCATCAGGGCTCCGGTGAGGATCGCGGCCATGGGGTTCGCGATTCCCTTGCCGGCGAGCGGAGGAGCCGAGCCGTGCACCGGCTCGAACAGTCCCGGCCTGCCGGGATGGAGGTTGGCGCTGGCCGCGAGTCCCAGTCCGCCCACCAGACCCGCGCCCAGATCGGAGAGGATGTCGCCATACAGGTTGTTGGTGACGATGACCTGGAAGCGACAAGGGTCGCGCACCATCTCGAGGGCGAGGGCGTCGACGAAGCGGTGCTCTGTAGCGATCCCGGGGTACTCCGCCGCGACGGCCTTGAAGCGTTCTTGCCAGATGCGATGGGCCGGGATGGCATTCGACTTGTCACTCATCGTCACGCGCGTCTTCCCGTGGGTGCGTGCCCAGTCGAAAGCGGCGCGGATGATGCGGTCGACGCCTTTCGCGGTATTGATCTCCTCGGCGACGTACTCGTCTCCCGAGATACGTCCACGCCCGAGGTACACGCCCTCCGTGTTCTCGCGAAAAATGACGAAGTCGATGGCGGGATGGGCGGATGGGCGGATGGACGGATGGTTCGTAGCATCCGCCGATCCGCCGATCCGCCCATCCGACCGGAGCGGCGTCAGCTCCGGATGCAGCAACGTTACCGGCCGGAAATTGACATACAGATCGAGCCGGAACCGCAGCCCGAGCAGAATGTCTCGCGCATGCTCATTACCGGGGACGCGCGGGTCGCCGATCGCCCCGAGGAAGATCGCGTCCACGTCGTCCCGCAAATGATTGAAGGCGGGATCGGGGAGGGTTTCGCCGGTCTTGAGGTAGTGGTCGGCGGAGTAGGGAAGGCGCTCCCAGCGGAGCGAGACGCCGTCGTGGGAAGCGGCACGTTCAATCACCGGGATCGCGGCTTCGATGACTTCGGGACCAATGCCGTCACCTGCAATGACCGCGACGCGGTGCGTACTCACTCGAAGCCCGTTGCTCTACCACACCCGATGCAATACGCCCATCCGACATCGACCTCGCTGCCGCACGCGGGGCACTTCAACTCCCCCGATGGTGGCTGACCGCAATGCGGGCAGAAATTGACCTTGCGGTTCGAAGGCAGCGAGCCGCCGCAATACGGACATCGCCGCGGCGGCACCGCCTCTTCGGCGTCGGCCAGCTCGAACGCCGGCGCACTCGGCTCGAACCCCGGCGCGTCCTCGACGTCCGCCCGCTCGATTTTCGGGAACGGCACGGGCGGAATCGGGTTCTCCGACGTCCAGCTGACCGGCTCCTCTTCCTCCGGATCCTCGTCGATCAGCTCCGGCTCCTCCCGCTCGCGCACCGGCTGCGGCGGGGCGTACCCCGTCATGTCGCCGCGCAACACCCGCTCGGCCGCGAAGCGATTGATCATCACGCGCGCGTCGGGGAAGTTGCGGAAGAACGCGGTGTCGGGGTTCGTGGCCGTGACTTCCCGCTGCATTCCCTCGCGGACGTCGGGGGGATCGAGCTGCACCAGACCCCGCTCCCCCGCCAGCAGCCGCAGCACCGTCATCTCGTAGTCCTGGTGCGTGGCCACCTTGAGCCGCGACCGGTTGGAGCGGTAGGGGACGAGGCGCTCGTACAGGTCGGCGGCAGGGAAGGGAAGCGCGAGCCGCGCGTCCTGGGACAGAGCCTCGACGAGGCACTCGAACAGGCGGTCGAGCTCGTCGCTCACTTCACCACCACCACACCTTTCATGAACGGATGAGGAGTGCAGTGATAGGTGAACGTTCCGGCGCGATCGAAGCGGTGCACGTAGGCGCCGTTGGGGTCGATCAGCGCCGAGCCGGGCTCGCCGTTGTCGAACGTCACCGTGTGCCCCAGGGGATCGGCGTTGCTCCAGCGGACGGCCTGGCCGACCGCGATGACGATCGTGTCGGCGTGAAACTTCATCGCGCCCATCGTCACCGTCGCGGCGACCGCGGCATTGACGTCGCCCGAGACGGCCGCCTTGGTCGACTTGTGGAACCAGGCTCCGAACCGGGACAGATGCAGGGGAATCGTGAA
>DATFTG010000280.1:0-4937 GCA_035262265.1 Gemmatimonadales bacterium | reverse complement strand
GTAGACGAGGCTCGTGCCGTCGGGCGACCATGCTGCCGCCGACGGCCCGCTCGTCACCTGCGGGACGTACATCTCGAGCCAGTAGTAGGTGTGGGGCAGCCGCACCTGGCTCAGGACAGTGTCGCGTTGGGCTGCGAGGGGCGAAACGACAGCAGAGAGCGTCACGAACACCGCTATCATCCTCACTTCCCTAACCTCCCGTACTTCTGCAACGCTGCTCGCAGTCTGTCATGCGGCAGCGCCGAGATGCGCAGGTCGTTCGCGCCCGTCATCGTCTCCGCGGCCACGAGGGCATTGGTGATCGATTCCTCGGTGGCCTGCACCGTCGCCTCGAACACCGTCGTGATCGCCTCGTTCGCAATGAACGTCGCCGAGTGCAGTCCCTGCGGATCGGCGGCGTGCGGGTTGGCGGTCGAGAACGCCACGTAAATATCCCCGGAGCTGTTCGAGCCCAGGCCGCCCATCTTGCCGATGCCGAGGGAGACGTGGCGTGCGACGCGCTGCAGCTGATGCGGCAACAGCGGCACGTCCGTGGCGACGACGACGATGATCGAGCCCATCTCCCCGATCCCGCCCGGACCCGGATCGCGCTCGCCGACCTTCGCCGCACAGCGTTGGTAACGCTCGTCGGCGCTGGGCCGCGGCTCCGCCGTGTCGAGGCACGGCAAGAGGTCGGGGATTTCCGCGCCCACCGGCACCCCGGCGATGCGCAGCAGACGGCGGACGCCATAATTGCACTGCACCAGGACGCCCAGGGTGTAGGTCTTGTCGTCGATCGTGAAGCGGCGGCTGGCCGTGCCGATCCCGCCTTTGAACATGTGGCAGATCATCCCCGTCCCGCCTCCGACGTTGCCTTCGGCGACGGGGCCGCTCCTGGCGCTGTCGAGAGCGCGGAACGCATCCTGCTTCGTGACGTGGAACCCGTTGATGTCGTTGAGCGACCCGTCCCACGTCTCGGCCACCACCGGGAGCGACCAGTCGAAGTTGAAACCCCGGTGCACCAGCCATTCGATCACCGCGTCCCGCACGACGCCGACCGAGTGCGTGTTGGTGATCATCACGGGACCGGCGAGGAATCCCGATTCTTCGAGCCAGGTCGTTCCCGTCATCTCGCCGTTGCCGTTCAGGGTGAACCATCCGGCCATGACGGGATCGCCGTTCGCGGCGCCGCGCGGCAGCACCGCGGTCACGCCGGTGCGCACAGGGCCCTGCCCCACGACGAGCGGCCCCTTCCCCGACACGATCGTCACCTGCCCCACCGTCACTCCCGCGACGTCGGTGATCGCGTTGAGCGGGCCGGGAGTGCCGTCGAACGGCACTCCGAGGTCGCGGGCGCGCGGCTTGGGCGCCGTCTGGCCCGAGAGCAGGCCCGGCAGGAGGCTGACGGCAAGGGCGAGCATGGCGATCGGTCTCACGCGGACTCCTTGCGGCGGATGTGAACGGTCGTTTCGACGGTCGCGTAGACCGTCCCTTCCCGGTCTTTCCAATCGACCTGATACTGGCGGTCGATCTTGGGCTCGGTCGTGAGCAGCGCACGGATCGCGTCGGTCTCGCGCTCGTCGAGGGCGAACGTCGCATAGACCGTCGTGCGGCAGGGCTTGCGGAAGCGGATACTCGCGGCCTTGTCCCAGACGATGTAGCCGGAGCCGAGCAGCTTGATCAGCATCACCACGTATTGCCCGTCGGTGGCGGCGTAGAGGCTGCCGCCATACATCGTCCCGACGTAGTTGCGCGTCTTCCAGGTGAACGGGAGCTTGACGCGGACCTCACGCCAATCGGCGGCGACATAAACGAGCCGGCCGCCGGTGCGGCGGAACGCCGGGAACCAGTTGAATCCCCAGCGGACGAGGCGGGACCGGAACGACTCCGCCACGCCCTCGTCAGCCCTTCAGATAGAGGCGGTTAGGGTCGAGCACCTCGCGCAACAGCTGCAGCTCGCGCGCCGTGGGGGGCGCGATCTCGCGCAGCGTCGTGCGCGCCGTGAGCTTCCACCCTACACCGGCGCGGACGTCGGCGGCGCTGACGCCCGGATAGAGCGCGGTCAGCACGAGCTCGCCGCTCTTGCCGTCGGCCTCGAGCACGCCTTTGTCGGTGATCACGGTGACCGGGCCCTGGCCGGGCATCCGGAACTCGGAGCGCGGCGTGCCGCGATAGCGGTGCCCGGGACTGGTGACGAAATCCACCTGCTCGGGGAAGGTCCGGGGCCCGAGCTTCGCGACGATCAGCGTGCGCCGCGCGTGGGCGGCGATCTCCGTGGCGCCACCCGAGCCGGGGAGCCGCACCTTGGGGTGCGTGTACTCGCCGATGACGGTGGTATTGATATTGCCCCAGCGATCGACCTGCGCGCCGCCGAGAAACCCGACCTCGATGCGGCCGTTCTGCAGAAAGCACTGAAACACATCCGCCATGCCGCACACCATCAAAGATCCGGTGACCAGTGCCGGGTCGCCGATCGAGACGGGGAGCCGTGACGGCGTGGCGCCGACGGCGCCCGATTCGTAAATCAGCACGAGGTTCGGCGCGTGGGTCGCGCGGGCGAGGTTGCAGGCGAGGTTGGGGAGGCCGATCCCGACGAACACGACTTCGCCGTCCGCCAGCTCGCGCGCCGCCACCGACGCCATCATCTCGTCGGCGCTAAAATCCATAGTTGACCCCGGCGCACACCTGCCGGCTGGCCTGCAGACGCTCGACGAGTCCCGGATGCCGGGCGAGATATCCGGCACGACCCTCCACGCCGAGCACGAACTCGTCCAGGTACGCGGCGAGCCGGGCCGGATCGCGGGAAATCTGCTCCCACCCTACGTAGAAATCGTTGTCGCGATCGTAGAAGCCCTGTGCGTACGACGGATGCGCTCCCCAGGGCTCGACGACGACGGCCGAAACGATGACGCCCGGGATCAACGTGCGATTGGGATCGGCCCGGATCACGGCGGTGTCGACCAGCTCCTCCACGACGACGATGACGCGCTGCGACGCGAATGCCGCCTCCTTCTGCACGCCGACCAGGCCCCAGATCTGGGTATTGCCCGCCGCGTCGGCGCGCTGCGCGTGGATGATCGTGACATGGGGGTTCAAGGCGGGCACGGTCGCGAGCCGCTCCCCGGTATAGGGGCAGGTGACGCTCTTGATCTCGGGGTTCGCACGGGGCAGGTCGGTGCCGGCGTAGTCGCGCATCGTCCAGAACGGCAGCCTGGCGGCGCCGGCGGAGAACCGCGCCACCATCCCGAAGTGCGAATACTCCTCGAGGGCGAGGGTCGGCGACGGCCCCTCGGTCGCCCGCCGGAAGGCGTGCAGCGAGCCGACGCCAGGATTGCCGGCCCAGGAGAAGATCAGTTTCCGGGCGCAGCCGGCTGCGATCATCTGGTCGTAAATCAGGTCGGGGGTGAGCCGCGCCAGGGTGAGGTCGCGACGGCGCTGCCGGATGATCTCGTGGCCGGCGGCGAAACAGATCAGATGGGTGAAGCCCTCGATGACCACCGTGTCGCCGTCGTGCACGTGGCGGGCGATGGCGTCTCGCATGCTGAGAACCTTGGATGCGTTGTGGGTCATGGGTTATGGGTGTATCGCGGCTCGAGTCGCCGCCGTTACCAACGACCCATTACCCATAACGCCTATTGCAGCTCTGCGAGACACTGGTCGAGGATGCCGAGCGCGGTGTCGACATCGTACTCATCGACGACCAGGGGTGGAGCGAGACGCAGCGACGTCTTCCCCGCGCCGAGCAGCAGCAGTCCCTTGGAGAAAGCGAGCTGCTCCAGCTTGGCGACGAGCTCGGGATGGGGCTCGCGCGTCTTCCTGTCCTTGACGAACTCGATCCCGATCATCAGACCCTTGCCGCGCACGTCGCCGATCGCGGCGTGGCGCTGGGCGAGCTGTTGCACCCCGCCCATCAGCCGCTCACCCATCTTCGTGGCATTGGCCATGAAGTCGCGCTCCACGAGCTCGAGCGTGGTCAGCGCCGCGGCGCAGCAGACGGGATTGCCGCCGAAGGTCGACCCGTGCGCTCCAGGGCCCCATTTCATCACCGACTCCTTGGCGATGAACGCTCCGATCGGCATCCCCGAGCCGAGGCCCTTGGCGACGGTGATGACGTCGGGCTCGATCCCCTCGTGCTCGCAGGCGAACATCTTCCCCGTCCGCCCGACGCCCGACTGTACCTCGTCGCAGATCAGGAGAATCCCGTGGCGATCGCACAGCGCCCGCAGGTCGCGGAGGAATCCCGGAGGTGGCACGACGTAGCCGCCCTCTCCCTGAATCGGCTCCACGACGATGGCGGCGACGCTCCTGGGATCGAGACGCTTGGCGAACAAGTCGTCGATCTGGTCGAGCGTAGCCCGCGCGGCATCCCCGTCACAGCGGTAGGGATAGGGATAGGCGACGTGATACACCTCGGGGAGAAACGGACCGAACCCCGCGCGCTGGACCGTCTTGCTCGCCGTCAGTGACAGAGCGCCGTAGGTGCGGCCGTGGAACGAGCCGGTGAACGCGATGAACGCGGGACGGCCGGTAGAATGGCGCACCAGCTTCATGGCTCCTTCGACCGCTTCCGCCCCGGAATTGCAGAGAAACACGCGCTTCTTGCTCGGACCCGGCGCCAGTCGCGCCAGGCGCTCGCACAACAACGAGAACTTCTCGAAATAGAAGTCGGCGCCGCAGATGTGCAGGAACTGGCCCGCCGCGTCGCGCACCGCCGCCACCACGGCCGGGTGATTGTAGCCGGTCGAGGTCACCGCGATCCCCGCCATGAAGTCGAGGTAGCGGTTGCCGTCGACGTCCTCGACCATCGCCCGCTCGCCGCGCGCGATCACCAGCGGGTACTCCTTGGGGAGCGACGTGGAGGCATACTCGTCGTGTTTCATGACGACGGCCCGCGCCTTCGGCCCGGGGGGCGCCACGACGATGCGCGGGTAGTCGCGCGCGGCCGTCATGACCCGATC
>DATFTG010000279.1:0-34855 GCA_035262265.1 Gemmatimonadales bacterium | reverse complement strand
CCAACGGATCAGCGTGACCGGTAGGCCGCCGTACGCGAGTATGGCGTCGTGGAATCCCCGGAGGGTGAAGCCGCTGCCCTGCGCCGTGCGGTAGTCGTCCCGCAGCCGCAGCAGATCGCGCCGGCCCACGGCGTAACAGACCTGATATCCGGGCGTAGCGCAGTAGCGGCTGACCTCCGCCTCGGCGTTGGCACGGTCCATGTGGACCACGTCGACCATCTGGGTCACGGCCTCTTCGTAGGTCATCCCCCGGGTGTGCAGCCCGACGTCGAGCACGATCCGCATCGCGCGCCACAAAAGGTGCACGCGCTGGAAGAAGCGCTCCTCGGGACCCGTATAGAACCCTTCGTCCCCCATCAGCTCTTCGCAGTACAACGCCCACCCTTCGACGGTGAGCGGCGTGAAGATGTTCTTGCGGGTTTCCGACGGGTTCGCCTGGGCGAGCACGAGCTGCAGGTGGTGCCCGGGGAATCCTTCGTGCAGCGACGTCGCCGCGATCTCGTGGCGCGAGTGGTCGCGCAGGATGCGCTCGCGCGCCGCCTCGGGCAACGCGACATCGGGCACCGTCACGTAGAACAGTCCGCGCGGGTCGGTCGAGTAGGGTCCGGGGCTGTCGTAGGCGGCGAAGGGAATCAGCGGCCGCAGGAATTCGGGGGTCGCGATGACGTCGAGCGGCACCTCCGGCACGGGCGCGAGCCCGCGCGCCGCGACGAACTCGCGCGCGCGGTCCATTTCGCGCGCATAGGCCGCGACGAGGCCGTCGGCAGTCGGATGGTCGGCGCGCAGCCGCTCTACCAGGGCAGGCCAGTCGTCGTTTCCCGCGATCGTACGCGCGAGCCCGGCGAGGTCGGCGATGACCTCGTCCTTGAGACGCAATCCATAGCGCCACAACTCGGGCGCGGTGTCGCGCAGGGCGTGCTGGTAGTGCAGCAGGAAGTCGAACCCTTCTTCACCCTGGGCAAAATGCTCGCTCCCCGATTCGACCCAGCGATCGAGGTCGTGCTCGAAGCTCGCCAGGGCGGCGCCGGCGCCGTCGGCGGCCGCCGCGATGCGCTCAGCGGCGGGCCCTGCGGCGTACGCCGTCGCGATTTCGCGCACGAGCAGCAAGCCGCCCGGGCACATCTGCAGCCCCGTTTCGGCGAAGAGGCGCACCGGCTCGGTCAAGGCGGCGCGCGCGTCGTCGAGCAGTTTGGGGATATCCTCCAGCCGGGCGGCCATCGCGGCGGCGTTGGCGGCAGAGCCGCGGTCGGAGCGGCGCAGCAGGCCGTACAGCCCGCCGAACAGATGCGACAGCCAGAATTCGGGATTCTTCGCCTGCCAGCGGTCGCGCTCGAAGGAGCGGATCGTGACGCGGATCTCGTTCAGCATCGCGGTGCGGTCGATCTCCACCGGCAGCTCGTCGGCGTTGGCCTCTTCCAGCGCCGCGGATAGCGACTTCAGCGCCGCGAGATGGGGCGCGAGCGCGCCGGGACTGTAGCGGCCGAAGCGATCGTCGTAGTCGGTGCGGCCCGCGAGCGTGGCCGAGACCGGATCGAGGTGCCAGCGCAGATCGAAGTACGACCGCTCCAGCTCCCGAAACCCTCCTACCGCCATGCGCCCTGCTTCAGCAAGCGATGGCACTCCTCCTCGGACAGCACGCGATCGGCTTGCTTGGCCGCGCCGAACAGCGTCTGGCAGGCGGCTTCGTCGTCGGGATCGTAGCCGTGGCTCTGCAGCCAGTACTTCACGTTGGAAAGGCCCGAAACGGGGGAAATCTCGATCACCTGAGCGAGGCCCAGCTCCTCGGCGGGGACGGAGCTGTAGACGCGGTCGGCAAGCCAGCTGTGCCCTTTCTTCTTGGCCTTGATGATCGCCGCGGCGTGCACGCCGGTACCGGTGCGGAACGCGTCGCTGCCCATCACCGGGTAGTTGAGTGGGATCGGGATCCCCACCGCGTCGGCTACGGTGCGACAGTACTCGGCGAGCTTCGACAGATCGGCGCGATGCGCGCCCAGGAGCTTGAGGTTCACGATCAGCAGGTCCATCTCGGCGTTGCCGACCCTCTCCCCCACCCCGAGCGCCGTGGCGTGCACCCGGTCGACACCGGCTTCGATGGCCGCGAGACAGTTGATCAAACCCATGCCCCTGTCTCTGTGCCCATGCCAGTCGATTTTCACGCTCTTCTTCTCGACGCCCTTCTTCTCGACGATTTCTCGTTTGACGAATTTGACCAGTGCTTTCACTCCGTCCGGTGTCGCGTGGCCCACCGTGTCCGCGAGGCAGATGCGCGTCGCCCCGCAGTCGATCGCCGTTCCATAGAGGAGTTTGAGGGTCTCGGGGTCGGCCCGCGTCGTGTCTTCGGTCACGTACATCACGGGGAGCCCGTGGCGCACGGCGAACGTCACCGCTTCCTCGGTCGCCTGGCGCATGCGGTCGATCGTCCAGTCTTCCGCGTACTGGCGGATCGGTGACGACCCGATGAACGTCGCCGCCTCGATCGGGATGCCGACCTCCTGCGAGATGCGCACCACCGGCTCGACATCGGCGATGACGGTGCGGGCGGCGCAGTTCGGGGCGATGGGGAGCTTGTGGCGGGCGATCTCCTGCGCCAGCGCGCGCACCTGCTCGACCACGCGCGGCCCGGCGCCGGGGAGGCCGATATCGGCGGCGACGATGCCGAGATCGGCCATGAGGTGCAGCAGGCGACGCTTGGTGTCGAGGGAGGGGTCCTTCACCGACGGCGACTGCAGGCCGTCGCGCAGCGTCTCATCGTTCAAGTCGACCCGTGCGCGCGTCCAGTCGAACGACGCGTCGATCCGGTTCCAGTCGTAGATGAGATCGCGCTCGTCCATGCGCGTAGTGTCGCCGCTATCGCGAGGGCGGTCAAGGCGGGGCGGCGGACAGCGACTACCTTTCGACGCATGGACCCGCTGCTCAAGAGTCTGCACCACGTCACCGCGACGGTGGATGAGGCGCAACCCGACCTCGATTTCTATACGCGCGCACTGGGCCTGCGCCTCGTGAAGAAGACGGTGAATTTCGACAATCACTACGTCTACCACTTCTATTACGGCAACGAGCTGGGCACGCCGGGCACGATCATGACGACGTTCCCCTACCATGGGTGGGGCGTGCCGGTGGGGACGAAAGGCGCCGGGCAGATCCGCACCACGTCGTTCTCGGTGCCGCGCGCGGCGCTCGGGTTCTGGCGCCAGCGTCTCGAGGAACTCGGAAAGGCGCCACGGCCGGGGCTGACTCCGTTCCAGGAGCCGGTCCTGACCGTCGCCGATCCCTCCGGGCTGATGCTCGAGCTCGTCGGCACTGAGGGAGACGCGCGGCCGCCGTGGATGTCCGGCGGCGTCGCAGCCGCCCAGGCGATCCGCGGCCTGCACGGCGTGACGCTCGAGATCCGCGACCCGGCGCGGACGATCGAGTTCACGACGGAGTTGCTGGGCTTCCGCGTGGTGAACGAAGGGCCGTCGCGCACGCGTCTGGCCGTGGGGAACGGCGGGCCCGGAGAGATGATCGACATCCTGCACTCCCCCAGCGCCGCGCCGGCGGTGAATGGCCTCGGCACCGTGCACCATGTCGCCTTCGCCATCTCGGACGCGGACGAGCAGCTCAAGATCCGCGCCGAGCTGGTACGGCACGGCGTGCAGGTGACGGAGGTGCGCGACCGGCAGTACTTCCGCTCGATCTACTTCCGCGAGCCCGGGGGCGTGTTGTTCGAGATCGCCACCGTGCCGCCCGGCTTCGCCGTGGATGAGACGCTGCCCTGCCTCGGGCAGGACCTGAAGCTGCCGCCGTGGGAGGAGCCGCACCGCACCACGATTGAGACGAAGCTGCCGGCAGTGCAGTGAAACCGCACGCCGGTCAGCCGCTCGCGAGCGCGGGAGCGCCGCTCGGGCAGAGCCCGGTCGCGATGATCCTCGTCCACGGCCGCAATGCCGCGCCGGCGAATATTCTGTCGATCGTCCCCGCGTTGGCGCGCCCCGATCTCACTTACCTCGCCCCGGCGGCCGCGGGCGGCACCTGGTATCCGCTGAGCTTCCTGGCGGAGAAAGAGCAAAACGAGCCGGGGATCTCGTCGGGACTCTGGGTGCTCGACCAGCTGGTGCAGCACGTGGTGCGCTCGGGCGTTCGTAAGGACCGGATCGTGCTGCTCGGGTTCTCGCAGGGTGCGTGCCTCACCGCGGAATTCGCGGCGAGCCACGCCGACCGCTACGCCGGCGTCGTGCTGTACAGCGGCGGATTGATCGGCCCGCCGGGGACGACGTGGGAGTATCCCGGGTCGTTCGACGGGGCGCCGGTGTTCCTCGGTTGCTCGGACGTCGACGCCCATGTCCCGAAGACGCGCGTCGATGAAAGTGCGGCGGTGTTCCAGCGCATGGGTGCCACGGTCACGGAGCGGAGCTATCCGGGGATGGGACATCTCGTGAACGAAGAGGAGATCGCGTTCACGCGCACGCTGCTGGACGAGATCTCGGGCGGCCGCTAGCTTCGCCGCACCTCAACCACCTCGGCCATGCACCCATTCCTGGCAGAGCTGCTCGGCACCATGCTGCTGATCATCCTCGGCGACGGCGTGGTCGCGAACGTGGTGCTCAACAAGACGAAGGGGCAGAACTCCGGCTGGATCGTGATCACCGCCGGGTGGGCGTTCGCCGTGACGCTGGCGGTGTACGCCGTCGGCACGTTCAGCGGAGCGCACCTGAATCCCGCGGTGACGATCGGCCTCGCCGCCATCGGCAAGCTCGAATGGTCGTTGGTGCCGGTGTACATCGCGGGGCAGCTCCTGGGCGCGATGCTCGGCGCGACGATCGTCTGGCTCGCCTACCTGCCCCACTGGGCGGCCACCGAGAGCAAGGCGTCGAAACTCGCCGTCTTCTGTACCGCTCCCGCCATTCGCGACCGCAACGCCAATCTCGTCACCGAGATCATCGGCACCTTCGTACTGGTGCTCGGCGTGCTGGTCGTGTTGACACCGCAGAACCTGAACCCCGAGCACGGGTGGAAAGCCGGGTTCGCGCCGTTCCTCGTCGGCATCATCGTGTGGGCCATCGGTCTGTCGCTCGGCGGGCCGACCGGCTACGCCATTAATCCGGCGCGCGACCTCGGTCCCCGCATCGCCCACGCGATCCTCCCGATCGCCGGCAAGGGGAAGTCCGACTGGGAGTACGCGTGGATTCCCGTGGCCGGGCCGATCGTCGGCGGGTTGATCGCGGCGTTTCTGTACAAGGAGCTGTGGCCCCGATGAAGCACATTCTCGCCCTCGACCAGGGCACGACCAGCTCGCGCGCCATTGTGTTCGATCACGCGGGCAACGCGGTGGCGTCGGCGCAGAAGGAGTTTCGGCAGATCTTTCCGCAGCCCGGCTGGGTGGAGCACGACGCCAACGAGATCTGGGCCACGCAGCTGCAGACGGCCAAGGAGGCGGTCGCCACGGCGGGACTGAGGGCCTCGGACATCGCCGCCATCGGCATCACGAACCAGCGCGAAACCACGTTGGTGTGGGAGCGCAAGACCGGCGCGCCGGTGCACAACGCCATCGTGTGGCAGGATCGTCGTACCGCCGGCGCCTGTGACCGGCTCAAGGCACGCGGCCTGGGACCGCTGATCAAGCGCAAGACGGGGCTCGTGGTGGACGCCTATTTCTCCGGCACGAAGATCGAGTGGCTCCTCAAGAACGTTCCCGGCGCGCGTGCGAAAGCGAAGGCGGGCGAGCTGGCGTTCGGCACCGTCGATTCGTGGCTGGTGTGGAACCTCACGGGCGGCAAGGTCCACGTCACCGACCCGAGCAATGCCTCGCGTACGATGTTGTTCAATCTGAAAACCGGCGACTGGGATGATGAGCTGTTGAAAATCTTCGGCATCCCCCGCTCGCTGTTGCCCGAAGTCGCGTCGTCGAGCGAGGTGTACGGCGAAACGCGTCTCTTCGGCAGCCATGCGATCCCGATCGCCGGGATCGCGGGAGATCAGCAAGCGGCGTTGTTCGGCCAGGCGTGCACCGAGCCCGGAATGGTGAAGAACACCTACGGCACCGGTTGCTTCATGTTGATGAACACCGGCACCAAGCCGATCGGGTCGCGCAACAATCTGCTCACCACGGTGGCGTGGCGGGTGGGGCACCGCACCGAATTCGCGCTCGAGGGCAGCATTTTCATCGCGGGAGCGGTCGTGCAGTGGCTGCGCGACGGGCTCGGGATCATCCAGGCGTCCTCGGAAGTCGAGGCGCTCGCGGCACAGGTGGTGGATCCGCAGGGGGTGTACCTCGTCCCCGCCTTCGCCGGGCTCGGCGCACCGCACTGGGACCAGTACGCCCGCGGCCTCGTCGCCGGCATCACCCGCGGGACGACGGCGGCGCACATCGCCCGCGCGGCGCTCGAGGGGATCGCGTTCCAGGTCGCCGACGTGCTGCGCGCCATGGAGGCCGATGCGAAGATCAAGTTGAAGGAATTGCGCGTCGACGGCGGGGCGAGCGCCAACAACCTCCTGATGCAGTTCCAGTCCGACCTGCTGGGCGTTCCGGTCGTGCGGCCGAAGGTCACCGAAACGACGGCGCTGGGAGCGGCCTACCTCGCCGGATTGGCCGTCGGCTACTGGAAGGACCAGAAGCAGATCGCCATGCAGTGGCAGGTGGACCGCCGTTTCCAGCACACGATGAAACCGGCGCAGCGCACGCGGCTCGTCGCCGGATGGCGCAAGGCGCTGGAGCGGTCGAAACGGTGGGAGGAGGCGGGCTGACGGCTACGAAATGCGGCGGCTGACTCTCCGCACCGGGAAGTACCCGATGAACCCCGCGACCACGAACGCGTACAGGATCCACTGATTCAGGGTGATCGCGAACAGCGCGCAGCCGAGCCCGAAGATCCACATCATCGCTTCCCCGACGAACGCCTGGCGCCATTGCGGGAGCGCGCCGCTCGCATCCACGCGCGGCTCGAAAGCCGGGATCATCGCCGGCACCGCGCGCATGTAGCGGCGATACGCCGCCCCCTGCACCGCCTCCAGCTCCGCCTCTTCCCGGCCGATGAGCCGCAGCACGAACAGCGCGAGGCCGATGACGAGCACGAAAAACCCGGTCGGGCTCGCCATCAAGCCGAAGCTGATGCCCAGCAATACCGTACCGAGGTAGAGCGGATTGCGCAGGTGGCGGTACGGACCGTCGGCGACGAGCCGGTCGGTATGGATGTCGGCGTCTTTCACCACGCTCGTATACAGGTAGGCGCTCGCCCAGGTGCGGATCCAGGCGGCGAGAAACGCGACCAGCGAGCCGATAACGAAGACGAGCTGCACGCCGAAGCGGGTGTCCCGGCCCAGCAGCCGCGCGAACATCTGCGCCGCGTTGCGGTGGTCGACAGCGTACAGGCCGAACGCCGCGAAGAACAGCGCGGAAATCACCCAGAATCTGTTGCGGAACTCGAAATCGCTGGCGCGCATGACGTGTCTGTCTACGGTTTCCGGGCCTCCGAAGTTCCGATATCGAGCTCCACCCGCTGGCCCAGCCGCAGCGGCGTCGGCTCGAGGAGCGCCACCTTGACGAGCAGTACCCGGGTATCCGAGGGGCGGCCGGGGTCCTCGGGCTTCAAGCGGCGCGCCACGACGGCGTCGGGGATCTCCTCGACCCGCCCCCGCCACGTCCGGCCGTCGAACCCCTCGGCGCTCACCGCCACCGTCGCGCCGAGCGAGACTCGGGCCGCGTCGAACTCGTCGACCTCCGCTTCGATCCGCGTGCGCTGCAAATCGGCGACGGTCACGAGCGACGTGCCGGATTGCACCGGCTGCCCCACCTCCACCGAGCGCGCGATTACCACGCCGTCGATCGGCGACACGATGCGCGTCTTGGCCAGCACGGCATCGAGGCGGTCGGCCGTCGCTTGTGCGAGCGCGAGCTGGGCCTTCGCGGCATCGCGATCCCGCACCGCCGCGTCGAGGCTCTGCTGTGCCGCCAGGTCCTGGGACCTGAGGGCCTGCCAGCGCGTGACCTGCGCCTCGGCGAGCCGCACATTCGCCTCGGCTTCCCCGATGCGCGCCCGCGCCTCGGCGAGCGCCGCCCGCTGCTCGGCCGAAGCCAGCTCCACGAGGGGCTGGCCACGCCGCACGGTCTCCTTCTCCTGAACGAGGACGCGGGCGACGGTGCCCGAGATGTCCGTCCCGACTGTGACTTCCGCGCCGGGATACGCCGCCACGCGCCCTTCGGCGCGAGTGCCGCTCGTCACAGGCTGCGTCGCGGCAGCCGGCTGCGCGTCCCGGCCCGAAGATGCAACCCCGCGTGCCGCGCGGGCCTGCCAGACGAATGCTCCCAACAGGCCGACGCCGGCCAGAGGAAGGACAATGCGAAACATCGTGGAAGTGCGTGTCATGTGTCACTCGCCATCTTGGAGGAGGCCATCCCGGATCCGCAGCGCGCGGTCAGCGATCGCGCGCACCTTGGGATCGTGGGTCACGATGAGCAACGCCCGCGCGTCTCGCTTCGCCAGATCGCGGAACGTCGCGAGGATCTGCAGCCCCACCGACGAATCGAGATTCGCCGTGGGCTCGTCCGCCAGGAGGATCGGCGGCTGGCCGGCCAGAGCCCGGGCAACGGCCACCCTCTGCTTCTGCCCGCCGGAGAGGTCGCGGGGCAGGAAATGCATCCGGTCGGCCAGGCCGACCGCGGCGAGCGAGCGCTCCGCTTCCTGGCGCGCCGTGCCGTGGTTGATCCCCTTGATGTTCAGCGCGTACTCGACGTTCTCGAGCGCGGTGAGCGCGGGGAAGAGATTGAACTGCTGGAACACGAAACCGATGGCTTGGCGCCGGATCGCGGCGAGGTCAGTCGCGCGGGTGGCCACGATTTCATGCCCGTCGATCACCACGCGCCCCGCGCTCGGAGTCAGGATCGCACCGAGGATCGAGAGCAGCGTCGTCTTACCCGATCCCGACGGGCCCTCGAGCGCCACGATTTCGCCGCGCGCCAGCCCGAGCGAGATCCCTTTCAGAACGGGCACATGCTCGCGGCCTTCGGAGAAGGTCTTCGTGACGTCGTGAGCTTCGAGTACCGGCATACGCCTTCCCTTCTGCGGCTGATTCAGGTACGGAATACGAGGGCGGGATCGATCGCCGCCACTTTGCGGAACGAGATCATCGCCGCGCCGAGACACAGAGCGAACGTCCCGACGAATACGGCCACACCGAGCACCGGTGGGACGATGAGCTTCAAGTCGACGCTCGCCATCACCGGGCCCAATACCAGCGCTCCCAGACCACCCAGGACGAATCCGACGAGCGCGGCCACGGACGCCTGCTTCGCGAGGATGGCGTAGATGTCGCGGTTCGATCCGCCGATCGCCTTCACCGTGCCGAATTCCTTGAGGTGCTCCATCGTCGAGGTGTAGAGGGTTTGCGCCACCACCACGACACCAACGAGACAGCCCAGGAACACCGTGAGGCCCATGTTGAGCCCCAGTCCGGTCGACACGATCCAGTAATTGCGGGACCGCGACGCCCATTCGTCGCGCGTATAGACGTCATTGTAAGGCAGCCGGCGCCGGATCTCGGCGCGGACCGTTTCGAGGTCGGCTCCAGCGGCGAGCTTCACCAACATGTAGGTCGTCTGCCCCTGCAAGGACTGGGACTGAATCGACTGCGCCAGATCGTAGTCCATGAACGTGATCGGCGTGGTGGTGAACGACAGGGCGTCCCGGGTGCGCCCGATGATCTGCACGCGGCGGCCGTTCAGCTCGCGGTAGTCCCCCACCCGGAATTGCCCCATCCGCTTCACCGCCGACGCGTCGAGGAAGATGTACGGTCCGCGGCGCAGGTCCTCGAGCCGTCCCTCCTCGACACGCCAGGGAAGACTCCACGTGTCGAAATCCTTCAGGGCATAGACGATCGAGCCTTCCTGAGCGCCGGAGGGGAGCTGGTAGGTAAAGAACCAGGCGATGAGGTTGTCGGCCCGCGCCACGCCGGGGATCGAGCGCACGCGATCGACGCGTGACTCGGGGAAGACGTGGGCAAAGTCGACGTTCGGCGTATTCCGCGACGTGACCCAGAGGTCGGCGGCAGTGTGGCGGATAGTGACGGAGGCGTTGTCGAGCAATCCGAGAAACAGCCCCACCTGCACGAACACGAGCAGCACGGCGAACGCGACGCCGGCTGCCGTGATGGCGAAGCGGAGTTTGTCGTGCAGCAGCGTCTTGAGCGCGAGATCGACCACGGTCAATCCTTTCGAATCAGCCCGGAGAACAGCGTTTCGAGCATCAGCGCCGTCCGATCGGCGGCGGGGCGCCACGCGACCCAGGTGTCGTCGGCCATGGCGATCTGCAGCGCCGCGACGCCGTGAACGCCCGCCCAGAGCGTCTGACAGATCAAATCGACGTCCGTCAGGTGTTGGCGGAACCGCCCCTGCGCCAGGCCCTCGACTACTGCCATGCGAAGGAACGCATAGGCGTCTTGCGCGGGATCGCCCTTGCGCCCGTCCGCTAGCTTTGCCTCATCCATCGGCCGCACCGGAGTCATGAACATCAGGCGGTAGTGATCGGGGTGCGACAACGCGAATTCGACGTAGGCGCGACCGATCCGCTTGATCCGCTCGATGGGATCGGGGACGAGGGCAATGGGCTGGAACGCGGTCGCCAGCTCGAGGAAGTCGGCGACGCACAGCTCGTGGATCAGGGTGTCCTTGTCGGCGAAGTGGAGATAGATCGCCGTCGGCGAATACTCGATCTGCTCGGCGATCGCGCGCATCGTCACCGCCTCATAGCCTTCGCGAGCGAACAGCTCGCGCGCCGCGTCGAGGATCAGCTCCCGCGTCGCCAGCTTCTCGCGCTCCCGTCGTGCAACCGAGCCCATAGTCCTCGCCGATAATTAACTGTGTCATTATACTTAACGGTGTTAAGTCTGTAAAGTTTCATTAGCTAAAGTGTTAATAGACAATAATTTATGATGGTGGCTTAGCTGGCGACGGACGTGATCGTTCGCAGCGCCTCTTCGACGTGCCGTACCGCATCGGTCTGCGAGGAAAACACGTGGCGCACGAAGCCGTGCTTGTCGATCACGAACGTCACGCGCCCCGGCAAGATGCCGAGCTTCGCTTTGACGCCGTAGAGCCGGCGGATCGCCCCGCCCGTGTCGGAGATGAGGACGAACGGCAGCTCGTGATGCTCGGCGAAGCGCTCGTGTGAGTCCACCGAGTCACTGCTGATCCCGACGACTTCGGCGCCCGCGTCGACGAAGATGTCGTACGAGTCCCGGAACGCGCACGCCTCGGCGGTACACCCCAGCGACTCGTCCTTTGGATAGAAGAACAGCACGACGGCGTTTTTCCCCTTGAGGTCGGAGAGCCGGAGCTCGCCACCGCCCGTCCGCGGCGCCGTGAAATCGGGCGCTGCCTGTCCCACCTGAACGCTCGCCCTCGCCATCGCCCTTCCACACTAGCGCGTGGCGCGAGAAACGGATAGGACGTTGCTCACGCTAGATTCCGTGCTGTGAGACGGCGTTGTCGGTCATCGGTAGTCGGTAAAGCACGGATTCGACCGACGACCGATAACTGAAGACGCCGTTTCCACACAGCCCTCACCACTCCGGAGCGGAGATGTACGACTGGATCGGCTGGATCGCGACGGCAATGACTTCGAGCTCCTACTTCTTCCGCCAGCCGGCCACCCTGCGGCGTATCCAGGGACTCGCCGCGGTCCTGTGGGGAACCTACGGGGCGTTTATCCATTCCCTGCCGGTGCTCGTCGCCAACATCATCGTGGCGTCGGCCGCCTTCGGGTCGCTGCTTATGCTGAGACGAGCTCAATCAACGTGATCTCGGAAGGCGCGCCGAGTCGCAGCGGCGGCCCCCAATACCCCGTCCCGCGACTGACGTAGAGCCACATCCGCTCCAGCCGGTGCAGGCCGGCGACGAACGGCTGGAACAGCCGCACCAGCACGTTGAACGGGAAGTACTGCCCGCCATGAGTGTGCCCCGAAAGCTGCAGGTCGAATCCGGCGTCGCGCGCCGCATAGGCGCTCTTCGGCTGGTGGGCCAGCAGCACGCGGACATCGCTCGCCGGCGCACCCGCCAGAGCGCCGGCGGGATCCGACGCCGCCGAAAGATCCGTCACCCCGGCGAGTAACAGCCGTCCGTTGCCCCGCACCAGCAGCCGGTGCTCGTTCTGCAGCACATCGACGCCGAGACGCGCCAGCTCCGACGTCCAGCCGCGCACATCCCAGAAGTACTCGTGATTGCCGGTGACGAAGAACGTGCCGTGCGGCGCCCGCAGACCCCCCAGCGGCTCGACGTGCTCGCGCAGCTCGGGGACGAGACCGTCGGCCACGTCCCCGGTGACCGCGACCAGATCGGGGGCAAGACGGTTGGTGCGCTCCACCACCGACGCGACGAAGCGGCGCCGGATCGTCGGCCCCACGTGCAGGTCCGAGAGCTGCGCGATCCGGAACCCCTCGAGATCCTCGGGGAGATCCCGGATCGGGACGGTGACGTGGACCACCCTGGGGAAGCGCGCCTGCACCATTCCCACGAGCAGCAGCCCGACGGATCCCGCGAGAATCGCCGTGGTCACATTGTGAATGTGGAGCACGTCGGCCGTGGCGAAGAAGACGATGAGCATCGACGACAGCCCCATCGCCACGTAGCCGGCCCACTCGAGCGCGCGCTTGCCGCGCCACGCCGACCGGCCCACGATGAACGCCACGAGCGGCAGCCAGGCCAGGGCAACGGTGGCGATGACGGCCACCGCGCCGTACGGGCGCAGGTGCCACCCGACGTAGAAGTTGAGCAGCGTCCACAGACTGCCGACGACGAGCAGCCGCCGCGCGATCTGCTGCCAGGTCATGTCAGTGCGCCGCCGCGGCTCCGCCCGGCATGCCCTTCGCTTTGTGCATCAGGAGCAGGAGCGGCAGCGAGAGCACGAACACGGCGCCGAACAACAGGAACAGCTGCTCGAACGACAGCATCAACGCCTGACGCGTCACCTGCAGGTTCAGGATCGCCGTCGCCTTCGACTCGAGCAGCCCCGCCGGGACGCCCTGCGCGGCCAGGCCTCTCTCGAGCATGGCGAGCCGTGCCTGCGTCGCGGGAGAATAGGCGGTGACGTTCGCCATCAGATCCGCGCGGTGGATCGTGGCGAAGCGCGTCACCAGCGTCGCCGAGAGGGCGATGCCCACGCTGCCCCCGAGCTGTCGCGTCAGATTGAAGAGCCCCGTTCCGTTCGGGATCCGGCTCATCGGCAGATCGGAAAGCGAAAGATTGGTGAGCGGCACGAAGATCAGACCCAATCCCATGCCGCGGAAGATCAGGGGCCAGAAGAAGTCCGACATCCCGCTGTCGGTCGTGAAGTGTGCGTGCTTCCACATCGACAACAGAAACAGCGCCACCCCAGCGAGGATCGACAACCGCGCGTCGAACTTGCCGGTGGTGCGGCCCATGATGGCCATGGTAAACGCACTCGCCAGCGCGCCCGGGAGAATCACGAATCCCGTCTGCTCGGCCGTGAATCCCTGGAGATTCTGGAGGTACACGGGGAGCACGAACACCGTCGCGTACAGACACACGCCGAGCGAGGCGGCGAAGATGACGCCGACGGCGAGCTGGCGGCTCTTCAGGATCCGAAGATCCACGACCGGATGCTCGGTGCGTAGCTCGTGCCACACGAACACGATGAGCGAGACCAGGCTCGTCAGCCCCAGCAGCTGCACCTGCTTCGAATCGAACCAGTCCAGCCGCTCGCCGCGCTCCAGCATCGTCTGCAGCGTACCGATTCCCGTGGCGAGCAGCAGCAGGCCGATATAGTCGACCTTGGTGGCCCGGCTCTGGTGCGCCGAGTCCTTGATGAACGACAGCGTCAGCGCAAACGCCAGCATCCCGAAGGGGATGTTGATGTAGAAGATCCAGGGCCAGCCGAAGGCGTCGGTGATGTAGCCGCCGAACGTCGGCCCGAGCGTCGGCCCGACCATCACGCCGACGCCGAAGATCGCCATGGCGGTGCCGTATTCTTCGCGCGGGAACTCCTCGTACAGGATCGCCTGCGACGTCGACAACAGGGCGCCGCCGCCCAGCCCCTGCAGGATGCGCCAGATCACGAGCTCGATCAGCGTGTGCGAATTGCCGCAGAAGAACGACGCGATCGTGAACAGCGCGATCGACCCGGCGAAGTAGCGTTGCCGCCCGAAGTAGGCGGAGAGCCAGCCGGTGATCGGCAGGATGATGACGTTGGCGACGATGTAGCCGGTCGAGACCCACGCGATCTCGTCGAGCGTCGCGCCCAGCGTCCCCATCATGTGCGGGATCGCGACATTGACGATGCTCGTGTCCAGCAGCTCGAGCACCGAGGCGAGACTCACCGTCATCGCGATGATGTAGCGATAGCGGTAGCGGTCCGCGCCGGCCGCTGCCGGCAGGGGGAGAGTCGTGGCGCTCATCGCGACGTTACTTCGTGGTGATGGTGGCCACGACGCTCATGCCGGGGCGCAGGCTCCGGCCCGGGCAGTCGATCGACGCGACCGGCCGGATGCGCACGGGGATGCGCTGCACGACCTTGGTGAAGTTCCCCGTGGCGTTGTCGGGCGGCAACAGTGAGAAGCGCGCGCCCGTCGCCGGCGAGAGGCTCTCCACCCGGCCGCCGAAGTGACAGCCGGGGTAGGCGTCGACGGTGAACGTCGCCGTGTCCCCGGGAATGACGTGGGTCGTCTCCGTCTCCTTGAGGTTCACGGTGACCCACACATCGGACAACGGCACCACCGTCATCAGCGGCTGGCCGGGCTGCACCAGCTGCCCCACCTCGATGCTCTTCTTACTCACGATGCCGCTCGCGGGGGCGACGATTCGCGAATAGGACAGCTGCAGCGCGGCGAAATCCCGGGCCGCGCGCATTGCCGCCACGCGGGCGTCGGCGCCGAGCAGCGCCGCCTGCGCCGAGGCGAGCGCCGCATCTGCGCCGCGCGAAGTGGTCACGGCGGCGTCGAGCTGCTGGCGGCTCACCACGCCCTGCTCGGCGAGCGGCTGCAGCCGTTCGAGGTCGGCGTGGGCTCGGTCGGCATTGGCCTGCGCCTGGCGCACCGCCGCATCGGCCTGACCCACTCGCTGGCGCGACGACACGTTGGCGAGCGCTGCTGCCAGGTCGGCGTCGGCCTGCTGCAGCTTCGCCGCCAGGTCCTTCTCGTCGATCAGGACGATCGTGTCCCCGGCCTTCACCGACTGATTCTCCTCGACGCGGATCGCCTGTACGTAGCCGCCGACCTTGGGGAGCACCGGCAGGATGTGCCCATCGACCTGCGCGTTGTCGCTCGCGACGTGGGTGCGCGACCAGATCCATTTGCGCACGCCGCCGGCGATGAGCACCAGGAGCACCACGCCCAGGATCGCGAAGATCCGGTTGCGCTTCGAGCCGTTCTGGGCGGGGCGGAACTCGGCGCTACCCCGGCTCGCGGCGGGCTCACCGCGCGCGGGACGCTGCTCGGACACTTCGGGTTCGATCGTCGTAGCCATGTCGTCTTCCCTTGGTCGTTCAGCCATTGGACAGTTAGTGCAGCTGCCGGGTGCTGCCCACGGCGCGGGCCAGCGCCACACGAGCCGCGGCCGCCGCGAAGCGGGCATCGATATCGGTGTCGCGGGCGCGGATCAGCGAAACCTGGGCGTCGATGACCTCGATGTTGCCGGCCACGCCCGCCTTGAACCGCTCCCGCGCTTCATCCAGCTCCGCCTGCGCGAGGCGCAGCCGCTCGGTGGCGATCACCTGCTGCTCGGCGGCCGAGCCGAGGTCGAGCCGCGCCGCATCGACTTCGGCGGCGATCTGCCGCCTCAGCTCGTCGGTGCGCACGCCCGACTCCTTGAGTACGGCCTGCTGCTCCGCGACCCGCCCCTCGCGCCGGAAGCCGTCCAGAATCGGAACGGTCACCTGCAGCGCGACGAAGCGCGTCGTCGTGAGGTTGTCGGGCGCCAGGCCGTTGGCGCCGTAGTTCGCCGAGAGGTCGAGCCGCGGCAGGCGCTCCGCCTTGATCGCGGACGCGGCACGCGACGCGGCCAGCCCGCGCGCCTCTTCCGAGTGCAGGTCGGGGCGGCGCGTCAGGGCGAGCGTGACCAGCGCGTCCCGCGTGTCGGGGAGCTCGATCATGGGCAGCGCCGCCGCGAGCGTGTCGGTCAGATCGACCGGCGTGTCCGCCGCGAGTCCGAGGCTGCGCACCAGGTCGATGCGCGCCCGCTCGGCTTCATTGCGCGCTACGACCAGCGCCCCGCGGGCCGCGACGAGCTGCGTCTGCGCCCGCGTGACGTCGATCGTGGTACCCACTTCGGCGTCCTTCTGTGCCTGCGCCAGCCGCAC
Source organism: Gemmatimonadales bacterium (assembly GCA_035262265.1). Taxonomy (GTDB): domain Bacteria; phylum Gemmatimonadota; class Gemmatimonadetes; order Gemmatimonadales; family GWC2-71-9; genus DASTHG01. The sequence continues at coordinate 18,575 of DATFTG010000279.1, read as the reverse complement.
CAGCTCGGCGGCGAGCGTCGAGTCGGCGGTGCGCGCCGCGACGACCGCCTGGGTGCGCGTGGCGCGCAGGTAGCTCAGCGCCGCGAGCTGCGCCGCCGACTCCGAGGCGAGCCCGCTGTCCGACTCGCTGCTCGCGAGCTGCGAGCGCGCGGCCCGCACCCGCACCACGCCGGCGTAGTCGAACACCGTCTGGGTCAGATGGAGGCGAGCGTCGTAGAGATCGAACGGCCCGAACAGCTTGGGAAACGCAAACCCGGGGGCGCTGATCTTGAATCCGAACGCCTGCGGGTTGAGCGTCTGGCTCGCCCAGCTGCCGGTCGCCGAGAGATCGGGGAGCAGCGTCGCGCGAGTCTGCCTGATGCGGGCGCGCGCTTCATCGGCCCGCAAGCCGGCGAGCGTCACGGCGGGCGCCGTGCCCGCGGCGCGGCTCACCGCGTCCGCGAACGACAGGCGGAGGGGCTCCGCCGTCTGCGCGCGCGCGGTCGCGGCGCAGGCGAGGACCAGGGAAATGAGGACGGCTGGCTTAGCGATTCGCGATGCCATGGAGGTACAGGTCGATGTGAGTGTCGAGATATTTGCGTACGTCGAACCCTTCGGGCATGCACTGCGCGAAGGCCCGCGACGCGATGGTGGCGTGCATCAGGGGTGACAGGGCCAGCTTCGTGGCGGACGGGAGGTCGACCTTACGGAACTCGCCGTTCTTCATGCCGCGTTCGATCACGCCGCTCAGCAGCCGGTGCCCGCGGGTGACGACCTCGTCATAGTAGAAGCGGGTCAGCTGCGGGAAGTTGGCGGCTTCGGAAATCATCAGCTTGGGGATGCCGGCGAGCGAGGTCTCGTACACGAGCCGCCAGTACTCCCGCACCAGCTGCTCCAGCAGCTCCCGCGCGCTCCCTTTGAACGACTGGGCGGTGGACTCGCCCTGAGCGATCACGGGGACGATCGTCTGCCGCACGACCGCCTTGAACAACGCCTCTTTGTTCTTGAAGTAGAGGTAGAGCGTGCCTTTGGTGACCCCGGCGCGCCGGGCCACGTCTTCGAGGCGGGTCGCGGCGAACCCGCGCTCGACGAACTCCTCGAGCGCGGCGTTCACGATCTCCTCGGGACGGGCATCCTTGCGCCGCTGCCAGCGGGGCTTGGACCGACGCCCGGGGCCGGACGAGCGAGGCTGCCGGGAGCTTCTGGGAGACCGGGTTGTGGGGTGCGCCATGCACGACCTCGTGGTTACTTACTGACCGTTCAGTAAGTAACCACAGAACCCCGCACCCACAAGTGGGGTTCCCGTCAGGCCCGTGTCATCATCCGTCCTACTTCGCCCGCGCCAGCTCCCCCTGGTCCATGACGCTGTCCGCGACGCTCTTGTCCTCGATCACCTGCCCGTCGCCGATCACCGCGCGTTTCACCTGGGCGCGGGTGAGCCGTACATCGCGCCCCAGCAGGGAATGCTCCACCGTGCTCCCCTCGATGCGGCTCCCCGCCTCGATCGTCACGTTCGGCCCGACGGTGCTGTTGACGAGCGTCACCCCCGCCTCGATCCGCACCGGCTCGCGAATCACCACCCCCGGCGCGGGCGCGGGTGCGAGGCCGCGGCCGTTGCGCAGCAGGTGCTCGTTCGTCTCGAGCAGCGTGTCCACCTTGCCGCAGTCGTACCATCCGCCCACGCTCGCCGTGTACAGCTTGCGCCCCTGGTCGACCATGTACTGAAAGGCGTCGGTGAGGTAATACTCGCCTCCCTTCCCCGCCGGCGCCCCGAGGACGTGGGCGATGCCATCGAACAGGGTGCGCCAATCCTTGATGTAGTAGAGCCCGATGTTGGCGAGCCGGGAAACGGGGGTATCGGGCTTCTCGACGATGCGCTTCATGTAGCCGTTCTGGTCGGTGACGATCACCCCGAAACGCTGGTAGTCCTCGACCTCTTTCGCCCACAGGATCCCGTCCGCGGCCTGGGTGCGGATCAACCCCAGATCGGCGTCGAACAGCGTATCGACGAAGATGATCAGCACGGGGCTGTCCACCCACGGCCGCGCCAGATTGATCGCTCCCGCCGTCCCATCGAGGGTTTTCTGCTCGACGAAACGGGCGGGTATGCGGTAGTGGGTGCGGATGTAGCGCTCCACGTCTTCCTTCAGATGGCCGGTGATGACCAGCAGCTCCTCGACGTCGAACCCCGCCACCGTATCCATCACGTAGTCCATCACCGGCCGCCCGGCGACGTGCACCAGGGGCTTGGGGACCCGCTTGGTGAGCGGCAGGAGGCGCGTCCCTTTCCCCGCCAGCGGCACGATCACTTTCATGGCACTCTCCCGTAACGGTCTTTGAGGCGAATGACGTCGTCGAGCTCCGGCGTCGAGGCCTCGATCAGATCGCTCGTCACGACCGCCTCGAACTGATGCACCAGCTTTGGCTCGATATGAAACGCCTCTCCCTGCGCCATGCGGCGCTCGATCTGCGTTTCGCCCTGCTCGAGGCGCAGCACGATCTCCCCGGAGAGGACGTAGATCGACTCATCTTTGCGCTCGTGATACTGCAGGCTCAGCACGTGGCCCGCTTCGATGTGCAGGATCTTCCCGACGTAGCGGTCGGTGCGCGCCCAGATCAGCTCGTAGCCCCAGGGCTTTTCGACCCGGTAGGGGAGGCTCGTCATAGAATGCAGAATGGGGAATGCACAATGATGAATTGCGCACCCGTCCTCCCTGCTCCTTCATTCTGCATTCTGCATTCATCATTCTGCATTTTCTGCATTCTGAATTCACCATTCTGCATTCGATCGATCTCCTCGAATCTGCAACGCCAGGGAGGACGGCGTCGTGACGCAGGCGGTCACGCACACGCCGCACCCGACGCACCCTTCGGGCTTGAGCACCGGATGGCCCAGGGCATCCATCGCCAGCGCCCGCTCGCCGATCGGGCACGCCCGCGCGCACACCCCGCAGCTCGACCCATGAAACGTGATACAGCGGTCGACATCGAGCGAGAGCACCCCCAGCCGCACCTCGTCCCAGCCGGCCGCGGGCGGCACCAGCGCCGTGGTCGGGCAGGCCCGCGCGCAGGGGATGTCGGCGCACACGATGCAGGCCTGGATCGCGGGCTCCAGCACTGGTGTTCCGGCGGCGAGCCCGGCGGTGGGCGGGGCGCTGCGGATCGCGTGCGCCGGGCAGACGTCGACACAGGCGCCGCAGCGGGTGCAGGCGGCGAGAAACTCGATCTCCGAGCGAGCCCCGGGCGGCCGGAACCAGCGCCGCTGCACCACTTTCTCCTCGGTGCGGCGCGCCACCTCGCGGGCCAGCTTCCCGAGGGTGTCCCGCAGGAACGCGCGCCGGTCGCCAGAATCCACGGCCATCAGAAGCTCGGGGACAGGGAGACGAGCCAGCGGAACTGCGAGCGGCGGTCCCGCCCGTGCGTATCGGCGGCGAAGGACCAGCGATTCACGAGGAACGGCAAGTCGAGCCGCATGGTCCAACCGAGGTCGCCGACCTGAGCGGTTGCGACAGCCCCGGCACCTGCGTCCCAGAGCGGCGTCATCGACTTCCCGGGCGTGAGCGACGGTACCGCGATGGGGTCGACGAGTCCGCCGTCGCCGAAGAGGTGCAGCGCCACGCCACGGACGGGGCCGCTCTGGCCCGTGAGCAGCGCGCGCGACAGCTCCACATTCCCGCTGACCGCCCAGCGCCCGCCGAGCGCCGGCGCGAAGCCCCGCAGGTTCGCGTCGCCGGGCGACTGATAGAAGAAGCCGGGCCGCACGAAGAGCGCCCCGCGGCTGCGGAGCAGCGGATTGGTGAACGTCTCGTAGGGATCGGCCCCGGCCACGGCGATGCGCCGCTGCGCGGGCGGCAGTGAGCGCGCCCAGTAGCGGCCGGCGAAGCCTCGCAAGCCCAGTGTAGTGCCGAGCCAGAACGGTTGGCGCGTCGACAGCTCGGCGGTCCAGCGCAGGAACGGTTCCACGTCGTAGCGGTGCTTCGCCACGATGCCAGGACCCGGGTAGCGGTACACGATACCGCCACGGAGGCCAACCTTTCCAGACATCGTGCCGCGACCCGCGGGCCACCTCGACGTCAGCCACGGACCGCTCTCGATCGTTCCCGCGTCGTCCCATAGACCCGGGTCGAGGAACGACCGCCTCGTGGTCGCCATCCAGATCGCGTCGAACCCCGCATGAGGATCGCCGCGGTCGACCCAGCGCTGCCTGAGGCTCCGATCCCAGGAGAGCATGGCGCCGGCGCGCCCCTCGACGTCCCACACGGCGACCGCCGTGCTCGTCCGTGGAGTGAGGTGCTGCACCGGATCGGCCATCCGGTAATAGATCCCGTCGGGATGGCTCGTGACGTGGCGGGTCTGCTGAGTTGCGAGGAAGAGGCCGCGATTGAACCGGCCGAGGTAATTGCCCCGGAAACGGACGCCGATCGTGACACCGCCTTCGTCATTCGACCATGCGACCGGCATGATGCCGGTCGTCTCGCGGTCGCGGCGCGCAACATCTTTGGTCGGGTTGTCGAGACGCAGCTCACCCTTCCCGCGGCTGCGGAATAACCCTTTCGGCTCCCAGTTGTTGAGCATGTTCCAGTCGTGGGCGACGACTCTGGGGTCGAGCACCAGGCGCCCCGGCTGCGAGTCGGCCGTGAATTCCACCCGCTCGATCTCGGCCTGGCCGACGGTCCGCGCGTAGATGTGGTGCCGGTCGCCGATTTCCAGCGGCATCACCCCGTCACCGAGTCGACGCACCACGACGGTCACGTGCCAGCGTCCGTCCGTGCCCCGTTGCCGTTTCACCCGCTCCAGCTTGTAGTCGATCAGCGGCGTGGCGTGCAGCCACTCGGCGAACAGCCACTTCAAATCCCGGTGCGACACCTCCTCGCACACGGCGCGGAACTTGTCCTCGTCGACGTGCTTCAGCTGCCAGCGCGCGTAGTAGGTGCGCAGGATCCGCCGCATCGTCTCGTCCCCCACCACGTAGCGCAGCTCGTCGTAGAACAGCTCCCCCTTGTTGTAGATCATCTCGTTATAGAGAAAGAAATCGCGGAAGTTTTCGCTCACCGTCGACACCGGCTCGCTCCAGCGGTCGATGTCGTCCTCCAGGATGCCGGCCTCGAGCTGGGGGAACTCGTCGCCGATGCCGTGGGTGGCTTCGTACCACGCGGTCTGGAAGCTCGTGAACCCCTCGTCGAGGTACCCTTCACGCCACTCGTTGTTGGCGAGGATCCCCATCGTGTAGTTGTGTCCCACCTCGTGCAGGATCAGGCCCAGCCCCGCGCTGCCGTTCATCACCATCATCGGAAACTCGGTGCCGCCGCCTTCGATGCGGTGGACATTGGTGAGCTGCGGCCAGGCGAAGGGGCCGTACAGCGAATCGAGCCAGGCCAGGGCTGTCTCGGTCCGGTGCACCGCGATGCCGCCGCCCCAGGTCGCGCGGTCGCCCGGCTGATACAGCACGTGGACGGCGACGTCCCGGTAGCGCCCCTGCTCGTAGACGTATTCGGGATTGAGCGAAAAGGCGAAATGGTGCACCTGCTCGGCGCGGAAGCGGACGGTCTTGCGACCCGCGCCGGCGGCCGGGCAGTCGTTCGGGACCTGGCCATAGAAGTCGCGCTGGTAGTCGACCGGCACGCCGGGCTCGGCCCGCGCTTTCTCCCACCCCGGGTCGCCGCACACCGGGACGCCGGTCGCCCCGATCACCTGGTCCGCGGGGAGATCGAGCGTCACGTCGTAGGTGGCGAACTCGCCGTAGAACTCGCCGGCCGGATAGAGCGGGTGCGCCTCCCAGCCGTAGCGGTCGTACACCACGACCTTGGGATACCACTGCGCGAAATCGAAGCGCCTGCCCTGCCGGCCCTGGCGGCGCGGCAGCGTCGAAGGCCGGGCTTGCCAGTCGATCTCGACAGTGAGGGAATCGCCCGGCCCGAGCGGATGCGGCAGGGCCCAGTGCGCGATCGTCGAGTCGGGTGCGAAGGGATAGTCGGGCTTCGCCGCGAGTCCCATCACGCTGCTCTCGGTGACGCGCTCAAAAGCGTAGTCGGGGTCCTTCAGGCGCTGAAACCGCACCCTCCCTTCCGACTCGTCGACGGCGCTCCAGCGCGAGCCGGGACGGAAGGCGTTGAGGTACTGGTGGACGAAAAACTCGGTGAGCGTGTCGGGCGAGCGGTTGACGTAGGTGATGCGCTCATGGCCGCTGAGCACGCCGCTTGCTTCGTCGAGCGACGCGGTAACGCGATAGGAGACCTGCTGCTGCCAGTACGAGGACGTATCGCCGGAGGCGACCGACAGGAGCAGCGCGGCGACGAGCGGCATGGAAGGTTCAAGCTAAGCGACGCGTCGGTCGCGGGGGAGGCGGGCGCGCGCGATTTCGACGTGTGCTGCGCGATTCGGACGACGGTCGGACGGGAGAGAGGGCGCAGGTTGTGGCCCCCTCTTTCAGGAGTGACCGATGTCGACCTTCCGGATCCCCGTCGCGCTGGCGATGACCGGCGTCGCGCTTCTCGCGGTCTACGCCTGCCGCGACCGCGCACCGACCAACACCACCGTGCCGGCCGATGCGCCTCCGCCCGCCGCCGCGCCACCGGCCGCGGCGGCCCAGCGGCCCGATCGCCTCGCCCAGCTCTTCGCCCGGGCGCTCGCGAGCCCGGCGTTCCGCGCCTACGTGAAGGCGCAGCTCGACGCATCGCCCTACCCCGAGCACAAGATCGAGCTGCAGCGCTTCCTTCCAGCGGCGAGCGGCCGCGCGCTGCGCTATCTCGCCGAGGGAAGCAATACAACCGCCGACGACGTGCAGGGTGAGCTCGATCGCGCGATCCCGCTCGAGGTGTATTTGCCGGTGCCGGCGCAGCGCGCGGCGTGGAGCGGCGACGCGAACGTGCTGGTCGCGACGGCGCTCAAGGACCACGACACGCCGCTGGCGTTCGACCCCGCCGGCCGTCGCTACGAGCTGAGCGCCGACGCCCCTCCGCTGACGCCGGTCATCGCCATCGTGCCGGTCGAGACCGATTTCAGCGCTCCTCCCGCGCGGACCCAGTGTGAGGACCCCACCTGCGGTGGCAGCGGTGGCGGGTCGAGCGGCGGTGGCGGGACGGCGACCTCCCCAGCCGGCTTGTACATGCGCAAGTCACACATCGTGGGCGACTTTGAAGGATGGTTGAAGGGGTCTCCCGAATATGAGACCCACATCCTCGGTCAGCTGGGACAGACCGATTCGCTCAAGGACTACGCATGCGCCGGCGAGCATCAGTCGGGCTATCGGTACTACGATGAGAATGACCCGGACTGGACGGGCGACGTGTTGCTGTATACCCAGGATGAGATCAACACGTACAAGGCGCAGCACCCCGGACAGGGCGTGCGGGTCCTGGTGATCGAAGATGACGACACGCCGTGCGTCATCAAGACGGACAACACGAGTATCAATCGCTTGTTCGCGACGGCGGACAGTGTGTACAAGCTGTTCACAGGCGGGAAAGACCAGCAGAGCACCGTCGGCAAGGTGTGGTGGGCGGCGCAGATCGTCCGCAAGATCTGGACGTATGCCGCCGGGCTGATCAAGACGAATGACGACCTCGTCGGCAACGCGGTCGACGCGAACCTGGTGGGCGATCTCACCCACCCTGGATACAACTGGATATTGAAGGCGGACAAGAACGCGACCACCGGTTGGATCGACCTCGAAATGCGTTGACTACAGGAGACCCCTATGCGCACCTGCATCGCGATACTGCTCGTTGGCGTCGCCACCGCTCGGGCCCTGGCGGGACAGTGGAGCGTCGCTCCGGAGGTCGGCCTCGTCGCCTTCGCCGGGACGAGCCGGGACTCCGCCGGGGTGCGCATCGGGCCCACGCGCTCCACGGTCATCGGGTTGCGGTTCGGCCGGGAGACCGCGCGCGGGGGCGTCAGCCTGCGCATCCTGACGGGATCGACCGGCTTCGGGGCGACGGACGGCGACTTGACGGTGATCCAGGAGCATCAGCTGCGGCTGCTCGAGGTCGCCGGGGTCGTTTCCTGGCGCCTGCGGCGGATCGGCGTGGCGAGCGGGCTCGGGCTCGAGCTGGGACCGGCGCTCGACGTCTGGATGCCGCAGGGAGCGACGTCCCACAGCCGCATCGGCGGCGAGGCGGCGCTGTCCTGGGCGTTCGCGGTGACGCCGCGGCTCGACGCCGCGCTGCGGCTCGAGGGGGCGGTCACGGGCTCGATGCTCGACTCGAACGACCTGCCGGCGTCGGCCGAGCGCAAGGCGACGTGGCGGCGCGGCGTCGGCCTCGCGCTGCGCTGGCACGGGGCCGGAACCGGCTATTGACGTAAAACGTCACTTTTGTGAAAAGTGACGAAAAACGTCACTTTTGGAGGAATTGACGAATAACGTCATCTGCGGCTATCGTTCCCGGAGATGACACGGCCTCCCTACGTGGCGTTCCTCGCCGACGTCGTCGCCTCGCGCGCCCGCACCCCGCGGGCCCGCGCGGCGCTGCAGCAGCGCCTGCGCGCACTGGCGCGCGACATCAATGTCCGGTTCCGCGCCCAGCTCGCCGCGCGCGCCGCCATCACGCTGGGCGACGAGCTGCAGGCGCTGTTCACGAGCGCCGCTCCGGTGTGGCAGGCGGCGCACGAGCTGCGCCTCGCCATCCCGGATGTCGAGTGGGTGGTGGCCTGCGGCAAGGGCGGCCTCACCACGCCGCTGCACCGCGGCGCCACCGCCCCCGAGCTCGACGGCCCCTGCTTTCACGCCGCCCGCGCCGCCCTCGACGCCGCCAAGGCGGGGGCCCTCGTCTTCGCCTTCGGCGGCTTCGACCCCGCCATCGACGGATACGCGCAGTACTACTCGGCGCTGTACCGCGGCTGGAGCGCCGGGCAGCGGCTCCTCGCCAACGCGCAGCGCGCCCGCCCCAAGGCGTTGCTCAAGGAGCTGGCGCGGCTCGTCGGCATCGCCCCGACCAGCATCTCGCACCGCCGCCGCCGCATGGCCTGGCACCTCGTCGTCCGCGGTGATACGATGTTCCAGGAGGTGCTCGCGCGATGAATCCCGTCCCCGCCGCCGTGCTGCTGGCGTTCGCCATCGCTTCAGGCTTCGCCCCCTGGCGCAAGGCCGGCTGGACCACGCCGGTGCGCGCGCTGCTGTGCGAGGCCGGCGCGGTCACCGCCGCCATCGTCCTCGCCTGGTTGTCGCGCGGCCTCGTCTACGCCACCTCGGCGGGAACCGTCTGGGGCCGTCTGGAGCTGCTCGCCGCCGGCTACTGGTATACCTGCGCCGGCGGGGCGGCGCTGGTGCGGCGCGTGCTCGACCTCGTGCCGGTGAGCGAGGCGCCGAAGGGCGGCAAGGACGCGATCAGCGTGCCGGCGGTCGAGCTGTCGCGCGGGCTCGTGATCGGGGTGCTGGAGCGCACGCTCGCGCTCACCCTCGTGCTTACGAGCCAATTCAGCGCGCTGGGGATGATCCTCGCCGCCAAGGCGATCGTCCGCTACCAGGCGCTCGACGACCGGGACTTCGCCGAGTACGTCCTGATCGGCACGCTCACCTCGATCCTGATCGCCCTGTTCGTAGGGCTGGGTATCCGCGCGCTGCTGTTCTAGGCCGCGCTCAGCGCGTGAGGCGCGCCGCCAGCGTCCCTGCCGTATCGATCACATACACGGACCAGTCGCCGTCGCGATCGCTCTGGATCGCGAGCCGTTTCCCGTCCGGGAACCAGGACGGCGTCTCGTCGAGCTGAACTTTGTTGTGCGTGCCGAGCCGGCGGCTCGTCCCGTCCAGAACGTCGACGACGTTGATGAAGGCCTGGGTCGAATCCGCGCCGCGCGTCGACGACTGGAACGCGAGCGAGCGGCCATCGGGTGACCAGGCTGGCCGTTCCTCGTTGTCCAGCCCGCCCGTGAGCCGTCGTTGATTGCTGCCGTCGGCGTTCATCAGATAGACCCTGACGCCTTGATGCGGTATTCCCCGGACGAACGCGATCGTGCCGCCGTCTGGTGACCACGCCGCGTCATAGTTGAAGCCGCTGTCGGGGATCACCGCACGTCGATTGGTGCCGTCGAGATCGACCGTCTGCATGTGGAGGTTCGGGAAGGCGCCGGCGGTGAAGAGGATTTTCCCGCCGCGCGGCCACCAGCTCGGCGATTGAGCGTTGGGGGTTGCGATGACGACGCGCCGCCCCTGCCCGTCGGGGCGGATGACGACGATCTGCTCGGTCGTGGCGCTCTTGCTGCAGTAGAGGATCAACGTCCCGTCGGGCGACCAGCGTCCACTGGAAGCGCCGGCGGAATCGGTGGTCAACTGGTGCACGCCCGAACCGTCGGCGTTCATCACGTAGAGCTGCGACCGACCCGAGCGATCGGAGCTGAACACGATCCGCGAGCCGTCGGGGGACACGGACGGATCGCCGCCGATAGTACGTTTGGAGTGCGGCAGCAACACGGTCGCCAGAGCCACGGCCGCCACGAACGAGATGCGGTGCATCGTCGCCTCCGGAAAAGTGCCGTCGTTCCGATGCCGTGAGCGCCCGCGCGGTTTAGATTGACGGGCGTGAAGCATCACGGCCGGACGGCGCTCGTCGTCACCACGATACTGGCGGCCGCGGGGTGTTCCGGCGACCGGTACGCCCGCTACGCCGCCACCCTCCATGACGACGTCGATGCCGCGATCGTCACCACCTTCCAGATGACCGCCCGGCTGCAGCTCACCGTCGTCCACAACCAGATCCCGGACGACAGCCTGCCCGTGGCGCGCGACATCGTCACGCGCGCCGCCGGTACTGTAGATCGGCGCGCCGCGCATTTCCGGACCGTCAGCCCGCCGGACGATCTGTTGCGTGTGCACGCTGATCTGAGCCTCGAGCTGTCCCGGGTCGCGGAGGCGCTCGATTCGCTGGCAGGGGCGTTCCAGCGCTGCGCCGCGGGCGACCCCGCCTGCCAGGCGCACCTCGATTCCCTCTCGCAGCGCTTCGCCTTCATGGGAGAAGACTTGAACATGGCGCGCAGCCGAGTGCAGCGCTTGCTCGAAGCCCATGGGATCCTGCTGCGGAGGGTCGGATGAACGCGCGCAGCATGGTGACAGTGACGAGCGTCCTGGCAGCGCTGGCCTGCTCGAGCCCCGAGCGGCAGATCGAGTCGAACCGGCGCTTCATGAGCGTCACCTACAACGACACGACGCTCGAGTCGTTCGGGCGCACCGACCGCGCGGTGACCGGCGTGCTGATCTCCGGGCCGGGCGACTCGGTACGGTTCCGGATCCGCGCCGCCAAGGACGACCTGGTGACCGGTGTCGACATCACGCTGCACCCGGCGACGAGCCGCGGCGAGCCGCTGCATACCGCGCGCGTGGGAATGCCGCGGGGGACGCTGCCCGTGATGGGAGCGTCGGTGGCGTTTCTGGAGCAGCTGCTGCGGCGCGCCCGCGCCGTCGGTGGCGACAGCGTGACGATCCCGATCATGCAGGTCGGCGCCCAGGCCTCGCTCGATGTGTTGACGGTGATCCAGAACGGCCCCGATTCGGTCGTGCTGGTGGGCGCGGACGGGAATCAGGCGATCGGGCTGCACCTGGCCGTGGATGGACAGGGGCGGATTCTGGGCGGCGGGATCCCGGCCTCCAACTCGAAGATCCTCAGCCTCGACGCCGCCCGGTAGCCGGGCCGCTTACTGCGCGAGGACCGCCAGCACGAGCTGCGCGTTCTCCCGCGTCGTCCCCATGTAATAAAAGACGTAGACCTTGTGTGTCTTCTCGTCGAGCGCGCACGACCGCGCGCCGCCCCCCGTCGCGACCGTGCCGACGACCGTAAACGCGGTCGGCGAATCCTCGTGGACGATCGTCATCGTGCTGTCGATGCGGTTGGGGTTGAACGCGAGCTTCGTCCCCGGGTCGAAGCAGTTTTCGTCGGCGCGGCTCGGCACGTGGAAGCGGGTCACGACGCTGCCGTCGTCGGCGTTGACGACGACCATCGCCGTGTCGCACGCCATGAACAACCGTCGCGTGGCGTTGTCCATGGACAGGCCCTGCGCCCGGCCGCAGGCGGAGATCTTGTAGGTTGCTTCGGTCTTGAGGGTCTGCGCGTCGACTCGCGTAATGAACCCCGAGTCCTCGACATTGAGGAACAGTTTGCCCGTCCCGTCAGCGACGCCGGATTCGAGCCCGTCTCCGATCGTCGACTTCGCAATCAGCGCGCCGGTCCGCATGTCGACGACCCACGCGTCCTTTCCCTCCCAAGTGAACGCGCGGTGTGTGATCGGGTCGTAGCGGATCCCGTCCCCGCTCGCGTCCACATGGCCCGTCACGGCGAGCGTCTTCAAATCGAAGACGGCGCCGCTGCGTACGAAGCCGCGATTCAAGTCGGCGGCGATCGCGTAGCCGCCGCCTCCGCCCGCGACCGTACCGATGACGCTGTCGTGATCGACGTCGATCACCTTGTCACCAAGCCCGTAGAGCCGCCGTCCGACAGGGTCGACGATGATGTAGTCCGCCCGGGCCTGCCCCAGGACCATGCGTTTGACGACGTGATAGGCGGGAGACTGGCTGGCGAGGCCGGACGTGAGGGTCGCCCAGACGAATCCGGCACACGAAACGAAGCGACGCATTGAGTGCTCGGCGAAAAAGACCAGGGAAACCTGCACCCGAAAGCTGACAGCGACATGACAGCGGTTTCATGCCGCGCGGGGGCCCGCGGCGCTCAGGACCCTGGGGTGTGGGAGCAGTTGGCTGTCCGGAGAAACTCCAGCGACGGAGCGAGGAGCAACAGCGCAAGCATTGAGCTACCGCTATTCCCCCGTCAGCATCCTCCGGCGCAGCGTCGTGAGCCGGCGCCTGAGCGAGCCGTCGTACACCCTGTCCCCGATACGCACCACCACGCCCCCCAGGATGGCGGGATCGGACTTCACGTGCGCCCGCACTTCCTTGCCGAGCACCTCGGTCAGCCGCTCCACGATGCGGCGGGTGAGGGACTCGTCGGGGGGAGACGCGAGGGTCACCCCGGCGTGCACACGGTTCTCCTTGAGATCGACGAGCGCCTGGTACTCCTGGGCGATCTCGCCGATCAGCCCCTGGCGCCCGCGCCGCACCACCGCCTGGAGAAAGCGCACCAGCTCGGCAGGCGCCGCCCCCGAAAGCGCTTCGGCCAGAAGCCGCCCCTTCACCGGCTTGGCGACACGCGGCGACTCGAGCACGATGGCGATCGTCCGGTCGGACGCGATCGCGCCGGCGAGCCCGTCCATCAGGCGGCCGAACGTTTCTACCGCGCCTTTCCCCTTCGCCTCGGCGGCCTGGAGAAGGGCCTCGGCGTAGTTGCGCGCGATCGTGGCGGTTTTCAATGCCGCTGCCCGATGGTGGCGAGGTAGTCGAGCACGAGGCGGCGGTTGGCCTCATTGTCGAGGTTCGACTCGACGAGCTTCGACGCCGCGGCAATCGAGAGATCGACCGCTTCCCGCCGCAGCTCCAGGATCGCCTTTTCCTTCTCGGCGCCGATCTCGCGCCGCGCCCGCTCCAGCAGCGCTTCCTGCTCCTCGCGCGTCTTCGTCAACAGCTGCTCGCGCTCCTTCTGCGCTACCGATTTGGCGGACGCGAGGATGTCCTGCGCCTCGGCGCGCGCCTTGTCGAGCGCCTGCTTGTGCTGCTCGAGCAGACGGGCCGCCTCGGCGTTGGCCTTCTCGGCGTCGGTGAGCTGCCTGGCGATGCGCTGCTCGCGCTCCTCCACCGACTTGAGCAGCGCGGGCCAGCCCCACCGCCACAGAATCGCCACCAGGATGCCGAACACGATGAGCGTCCAGAAGATCATCCCCGAGTTGATGCTGAAGGGGGTGAACGCCTGGGCCTCGCCGGCCGACTCCTGCAGCAGCGACAGCAGGAGGACCATGGCTACTTGATCAGCTTGAAGAGCAGCGCGAAGACGAGCGCCGCGAGGCCGACGCCCTCGACCAGCGCCGCGGTCAGGATCATGGCGCCGCGGATGTCGCCCGATGCCTGCGGCTGGCGCGCGATCGCTTCGACGGCGCGACCGCCGATCTGGCCGATGCCGATGCCGACGCCGACGACGGCGAGGCCGAGGCCGATACCGGCGCCGAGCAGAGCGTTGGTGTTGAGGGCGGTGGCCGCGTCGGGGGCGGCCTGGAGCAACAGCAGCATGTTCACCATGACAATCCTCGTGGAAAGTGGACCGAGCGCACTAGTGCTCGTGTTGCAGCATGCCGATGAAGACGGAAGTCAGGAGCGCGAAGATGTATGCCTGCAGGAACGCGACCAGCAGCTCGAGGCACATCATGAACAGCACGAACAGGACCGAGCCGGCGGCCACGAACCAGTTGGCGAACAGAAAAATCAGGCCGAGCAGCGCGAGGATGACGAAGTGCCCCGCCGTCATGTTGGCGAACAACCGCAGGCAGAGCGCGAACGGCTTCACGAGCTTCGAGATCAGCTCGATCGGCGTCATCAGCCCCGCCATCGCCACCGCGCCGAGGCCGTGCATCCCCGGGGGGACGAAGACGATCGTCTTGAGATAGCCCTTCGGTCCCAGCGCGAAGAGTCCCGAGATCTCGGTGATCAGGAACGTGAGCACGGCGAGTGTCGCCGTGACGACGATGTTGCCGGTAGGTGTCGACCCGTAGGGGAGCAAGCCGAGGAGGTTGCAATAGAGGACAAAGAAAAACAGCGTCATGACGTAGGGCGCGAACTTCTTGCCGTTGTGGCCGATGTTGGCCACCGCGACGTCGTCACGCACGAACAAGGCGATCGCTTCGATCGCGGCGCCGAACCCCTTGGGGCCCCGGCCTTCCTGTTGCCGCCTCTGCACGCTCCGCCCCGCCGTCCGCACGGTGAGGAACACGAGCAGCGCAGCAAGAAAGAGGAAGACGACATGCTTCGTGGGGGAGACGTCGACGCCGAATAGCCGCCAGCCGGTGGGCAGCGGGACCTCCCCGATCAACGGCAGCTCGAGGAAGTGGCTGTCCGACGTGTGCTGGAAAATCATGCCGCCGATGTCCGGGGCCTGCATCATTTCAAGAACCTCGTCTCCAGAAAAAGCAGCGGCAGCAGGACGGCGATATAGCCGAGCACCGTTTCGACGAGCGGCAGCGCGGTGCGGTGCGTCGCCGAGACGGCGAGCAGCGTCCCCAGCACCAGCGCCCGCACGCCCATCCCCGCGTACCAGCGCGCCATGAACACCTGCTGCGGCGCCGTCATCGCCGGCCGCAGCAGAAGGACGGCGGCGAGCTGGGCCAGAACGGCGATGCCGCCCCCGACCCCTGCCCCGCGCCCCCCCGCCAGCGCCGCCACGATCGCCAGCACCGCACCGGCGGCGACGAGCGTGGCGTACGGCCTCACGACTTCCCGGTGTCCTTCTGGACCCGGTAGTAGATGTTCATGAACCCGCCGAAACCGCCGACGAACGCCCCGGCAATCGTGAACAGCGGCCGCGAGCCGAACCAGCCGTCCACCAGCCACCCCAGGGCGCCGAAGCCGAGGATCGCGCCCACGAAAGCGAGGGCGAGCGCGAAGTACTCGTAGCCCTGGCCATAGCCTTTGGACTCCGGCGTCTGATCGTCTGGCATCGGAACCGGCGAAAAGTATGCGCTTGTGAAATTTTTCGCAAGCAAACGGTCAGAGGTGCAACTTTATGTGGCACTTGGCAGTACAGAGGTGTATTCTACCCAGTCCATGACGACGACACCGCGTCCCGGCGCCCCTCCCGGACACCCCCCCCAAGGCGACGTCGAGCTACTCGAGCGGCTCGCCGCGGCCCGGGAGAAGCTGCTCGAGCAGGTGGGTCAGCGCATCGTGGGGCAGCGCGACGTCGTCGACGGGATCCTCACCGCCGTGTTTTCGGGTGGCCACGCCCTGCTCGTCGGCGTCCCCGGGCTCGCCAAGACACTGATGGTGCAGACGGTGGCCGAGGCCTTGGACCTCAAGTTTTCGCGCATCCAATTCACGCCCGATCTGATGCCGTCCGACATCACGGGGACGGAAATCATCGAAGAAGACATGAGCACCGGGAAGCGCGAGTTCCGGTTCGTGCGCGGTCCGGTATTCGCCAACATCGTACTGGCGGACGAGGTGAACCGAACGCCGCCCAAGACCCAGGCGGCGCTGTTGCAGGCGATGCAGGAGCACCAGGTGACGGCGGCGGGACAGACGCATGCGTTGCCGGCGCCGTTCTTCGTGCTCGCGACTCAGAACCCGATCGAGCAGGAGGGGACGTATCCCCTGCCCGAGGCACAGCTCGACCGCTTCATGTTCGAGCTGCGGGTCGGGTATCCGTCGCAGCAGGAGGAAGAAGCGATCGTCGAGGCGACGACCGCCGACGTCGCGACGTCGATCCGTCCCGTGTTGACGGCCGAGGATGTGCTGGCGCTGCAGCACCTGGTGCGGCGCATTCCGGCGACGAAGCCACTCGTCGCGGCGGCGGTTGCGCTGGTGCGCAGGACTCGGCCCGACGATCCCGCCGCGCCGGAGTTCGTGAAGGAGTACGTGAGCTGGGGGGCAGGTCCCAGGGCCTCGCAGTATCTCGTGCTCGGCGCGAAGGCCGTGGCGGCGCTCGAGGGGCGGCCGATGCCCGACTACGAAGACCTGAAGCGGGTCGCGCCGCTCGTCCTTACCCACCGGTTGGTGATCAACTTCGCCGCCGAGGCGGCGGGAAAGACTGCCGCCGACCTCGTCAGGAGCCTGGTTTCTTCTTCTTGAGCGCCGCCCGCGCCGCGCGAAACGCCACTTCATCAGCCGTCAGGCCGGACGTCATTCCCGCACCGAGTTGACGCTCGGGTAGCAGGGCATGGCCGCCGACCCAGAACTGCCGCTCCAATGAAGCAAGGCGTGTCGGGTCGAAATAGCGCGCCTGCCAATCACCCCCCGTTCCAGCCGGGATCTCCGCGCTGAAGAAATTCGCGGCATCGTAGACGCTGTCTCCCGCCTTCGCCGGCTTGCTGCCGTCCAGGACCCACTGCTGCGCCGCTTTGCGCTCCGCGGAGCGCTTGTTGTACCAGCGCCAGCGATAATGCTCGAACACATCGGCCACGTGCGCCGCGTAGGCCTGGGCGAGGGCCTGATTGCCGCGCACCAGCAGCAGATTCTCGTCGTTGTTGTACGAGGCTTTGAAGCCGAGGTTGTGGCTGCCGGTCGCGACAACGCACTCGGCGTGGAAGGGGTCGATCACGACGATCTTGTCGTGCACCACGGCGTGGCCGGCCTTGTAGATCTCCCGTTGCCAGGGCGGGAGATCCTTGAGGATGCCGGCGGGTGCGACCATTTCGGCGTCCATCCCGGGCGGCCGGCCGGCCTCGAACTCGAGCGCCTCGACCTCGTCCGAGATGGCGCCGCGGATGAAGAGCCGCGGGTGCGCCTGGCCGATCCTGGCCAGCTCCTTGATGATGGTCCAGCTCGAGCTG
The DNA here is from genome assembly GCA_035262265.1 of Gemmatimonadales bacterium. GTDB lineage: Bacteria > Gemmatimonadota > Gemmatimonadetes > Gemmatimonadales > GWC2-71-9 > DASTHG01. Next base: position 1,247 of record DATFTG010000279.1, on the reverse strand, counting down.
CCGCTCGCGCCGGGCTGAAAGACGAGGACGAGGATCGCCTGTCGGGCGTGGCGGCAGGCGTCGAACAGCTCCTGCATGTCGGGGGGTGTGGGAGGCGGCGGGTCTCCCTGCTTCGCCTTGGGAATGAACCGCGCGGTGTTGGGCGACGGCCACATCGACGCCCTGGTGTGCGGCACCAGGGGATACTCGATCGGCGGCTTGGCGTCTGCGGTCCTGAGCGCCTGCCCTTGCAGCTCTTTCACCGCGGCCGCCTTGGAAGGGATCGGCCAGGCGGTAGTGTCGGCGCGCAGGGTCTTCCAGTAGTGCAGGTAGCGCGTCGCCAGGTCGTGTGACTCCACGATGACGGCGTTGTTGTTCTGGGTGCAGAGACCCGACGCCGTCCAGTTGGTGCTGCCCGTCAGCACCGCGCGGGGGACGCCATGCTGGTCGACGTAGACCATGAACTTGTTGTGACCGATGCTGCGGCTTTCTGGGAGGTAACGGGAGATCAGCTCGGCGCCGGATTTCCTGAGGCGCGCTCGAGCGGGATGATTGGCGGCGTCGTAGGCCTGCTTCGCATCACCGGTGTTGTTCGAGAGAATGATGTGCAGCTTGCCTTGCGCGGCCTCGAGGCGACGGATCAACAGGTCATCGGTCAGCTCGTACAGGGCCGCGTAGCAATCGCCGCCGTCTTTCTCCCGTCTGTGCAGCAGCGAGAGCACGGCGTCCTGTAGCTGTCCCGCCAGGTGGGTGCGCGCCGAGCCGTTGGTGTCGGCGAGCGCTTTCTTGAGTCCGGCGAGGCTCGTGCCGCCGTAGTGGGCCAGGGTGCGGACCAGCGCCTGCGTCGACAGGATGCCGCGGTTGAAGTAGGCGCTCACCGCTCCGTAGTCCGGGCTGGGCGTCACGGGAGCGGTGACCAACGCGGCGACCCCCGCGAGCGGTGTGGCGTCTGCCTCGTCCCCCTGCATCGGCACGATGCGGTAGTGCACGGTGACGCCGCGTTGATTGGGCGCGAGCAGGTCGCGCCACTTGAACCCCTTGATGAGCGCGGGCGGACCGTGCGGGTCGACGGCGTCATGCGGCAGCGCGCCGCCGCCATGCGGGGTGGCCGAGGGGGAGACGTGGTCTTCGAAGGCGACAAGCGAGCGCAGCGGCGTGCCCGCCCCGGACTCGCCCTGCGCAAGTCGGTAGATATTGAAGCCGCTGCACCCCAGGAGGGGGGCGTCGAAGCTCCAGGCGATATGGACGATGTCGTTGTTGGCGATGGC
>DATFTG010000278.1:0-4980 GCA_035262265.1 Gemmatimonadales bacterium | reverse complement strand
GCATCGTGTTGACCGCCGTCTTCGCCGGTGCGATCGCACTCGTCGTCGTGCTGAGTCGCAGCCGAGCGGAGACCGGCGGCAATGCGCACGAGCCGGGGTTTGCGTTGCACAACGTAGCCCACGAGATCGGCATTGACTTCGTGCATCAGCGGCCGACCCTCGATCCGAAGCTGGACAACATCGCGCCGCTGATCGCGTCGATGGGCGCCGGCGTTTCGGTTGTGGACGTCAACAACGACGGCTGGCCCGACCTCTACTTCACGAACAGCCGCTTCGGCGCCACGAACGCGCTCTATCTCAACCGCGGCGATGGGACATTCATCGACGTCGCGCGCCAGGCGGGGATCGCGGAAGTGAACCACCCCGACGACGGCGTATCGATGGGAGCCGTCTGGGGAGACTTCGACAACGACGGGCTCGAGGACCTGCTGATCTACAAGTGGGGCTACCTGCAGCTCTTCAAGAACCTCGGGAATCTGCGGTTCCGGGACGTCACTGAAGCCGCCGGGCTGCGGCAGTGGATGAACAGCAACGGAGCGATCTGGCTCGATTACGACCGGGACGGGCTGCTCGACCTGTACGTCACCGGCTACTTCCGTTCCGACATCGATCTGTGGCACGTCAAGACGACACGGATCATGGAGAACAGCTTCGAGTTCGCGCAGAACGGCGGCAAGAACCGGCTGTTCCATAATCTCGGCGACGGCCGCTTCGCGGACGTCACCGACCAGATGGGCGTGGGCAGCACGCGCTGGACACTCGCCGCCGCCGCTGCCGACTTCAACGGCGACGGCTGGCCCGACCTGTTTCTCGCCAATGACTACGGACCCGAGGAGCTGTACGTCAACCAGGGCGGCAAGGGGTTCGTGCTGCAGCGCGTCGGTCTCGAAAGCGATTCGAAAAGCGGGATGTCGGCGACGCTCGGCGACGTGCTGAACCGCGGGCGCATGGACGTGTTCGTCACCAACATCTCGGAGCGCGGCTACCTGTTTCAGGGAAACAACCTGCGGCTGAACTTCCTGTCGGAGCTGGGCCGGTTCGAGCAGGGGGCCAACGGCAGCGCGCTCGCCGATGCCGGCTGGGCCTGGGGCGCGCAGCTCGGGGACCTCGACAACGACGGCAGGAACGAGCTGTTCATCGCCAACGGCTACGTCTCCGCCGACCGCACCCGCAACTACTGGTATGGCTTCTCCAAGGTCGCGGGGGCCAACGGCAACCTGTTCGAAGACACCCGGAACTGGCCCGCGATCGGCACGGCCAGCCTGTCGGGCTACGAGCGGTCCAGCGTGCTCGTCAATCGCGGCGACTCCGGCTGGACCGATGTCGGGACCCGGGTCGGCGTGACCGACGAATACGACGGACGCGCCGTGGCCCTGGTCGACCTCTTCAACCAGGGCGTGTTGGACGTGGTCGTCGCGAACCAGAATCAACCGGCGCTCGTCTACAAGAACAGCGTCGTTCCCGGGCGACACTGGATCACGCTCAAGCTCGTGGGGACGCGTAGCAACCGGTCGGCAATCGGCGCGGAGGTGACGCTGCACGCAGGAGAGATGCGACAGCTGCAGGTCGTGACGGGCGGCGTCGGGTTCGCGAGCGAGAATGACCGGCGGCTGCACTTCGGCCTCGGCGCGGCGACCGCGGTGGATAGCCTGGTGATCCGATGGCCCTCGGGGACACGCCAGGTGATCGACCATCCGGCCGCCGACCGGTTCCACGAGGTGCGCGAGCCGTGACCGCGATCGGGCGCCTGTGGGAGCGGTTGGGGACACTCGATCCCCGCTACCTGATTTCGTTCCTCATCACGCTGATCCTGGTGCTGGGGGAGGCGTTCTACGGCATCCTGGGCGGGTACGAACGGCTGGCGATAACGCTCGGGGTCTGTGTCGCCACAGAGCTCGTGCTGTCATGGCTGTTGCGGGGGAAGATCGTGCCACTGCAGAGCGCCTACGTCACGGGCATCAGCCTGTCGCTGCTGCTCAAACCGCAGGCTGGTCTGCTCTGGCCCTTCGCCCTCGGCGCTTTTCTCGCGATCGCCTCGAAGTACGTACTGACGTTGCGCGGGCGCCACCTCTGGAACCCCAGCAACTTTGCCATCAGCCTGCTGCTGGTGCTCGCCCCGACGCGCATCGCCCTGCTCAGTCACCAGTGGGGAAATCATCTCGCTACCAACGCGGTGATCTGGGCATTTGGTCTGCTGATCGCGTCGCGGGTGAAGGTGTTGCACGTGACGCTGACGTACGTCGCCAGCTACCTGGTGCTGGCCGCGTTGCGCAGCGGCATCGTCGGCACGCCGCTCCTCGCGGAGCTCGCGCCGATCACCGGGCCGATGTACCAGCTGTTCATTTTTTTCATGGTGACGGACCCGCGGACGACGGTGCACACGAGACGGGGACGGATCATCGTCGTGGCCATCGTGGCGCTCGTGGAGGCAATCATTCGGATCGCGGGAGACTACAACGTGGCGGCGCTGACGCCGCTCTACCCGGCGCCGCCGATCCTGGCGCTGGCGATCGTTGGTCCGATTGCAATGGTTATCGACCTAGTGCGAGACGCCAAGGCGGCCAGTGTGCAGGTAGACGCCAAGCCGCCGAGCCGCTGAGTGGACGACCAGTTGCTAGGGGTGAGGCCGATCCTCAATCCTGAAGACTGGGCGTCCTCTCGGCGGCTTAGCGGCTCGGCGTCTTCCTCGACGTCTGTTCTACTAATGCCTGAGAAGCAGCTCCAACCGGTCATTGTTCCGAGCCACGACGATCCCCCGCCGGCCACCGACAAGCTTGATTGGAGCCATGTGCGGCACCTGTCCATCGATCGTGACACCGCTCTGCTCCATGTCGACCGCTGAGAAGCTGCCGTCTCCCGCACCCTTCAGCAGCAGCCCGTAACTCGCGTCGTAGCGACCCAGCACCGGCGGCACGCCGTACAGATTGCCGGCCACCAGCAGATCCACGTGTCCGTCGCCGTCGAAGTCGTCGGCGATGACGGCCCGGATCGGTGCGAGCTGCGCCTCGGCGGGGAGCGGGCGCAGCGTGAACGTCCCGTTGCCGTTGTTGAGCGCCACGGAGCTCGCAAAGGTGTGCGCCTCGAGCAGCCGGGCCCGCTTCAGGTCGGCGCTCGAAAAGATGTCTGCGACGCGGCTCGCCCCGAATGACGCGTACGTCGGGTAGCGGTTCTGCAGCTGCGGAATCAGGCGCAGCAGCTCGTCGCGCGCCGCGATCGGGTAGCTCACACCGTCGCTGTACGACGTCAGGATCTGCTCGATCAGGCCGTTGTGAGCAAAGTCGCCGACGTACAGCCGTGCCGGCTCGGCGGGGCTCGCGTGCAGCAGCGAGTTCAAGCCGAGATTGCCGAGCACGAGGTCGAGGCGGCCGTCGCCGTTGATGTCGACGGCGGTGACGCTGTTCCACCACCCCTCCGTTCCCTCGAGCCCCGCCTGGGCGGTGCGATCGACGAACCGTCCCTGCTCCTGATGGAACAGCCGCACCGCCATCCATTCTCCGACGACGACCAGGTCGAGCTGCCCGTCGTGGTCGTAGTCGATCCAGGACGCAGCCGTCACCATGCCGATCTGGGAGAGCCCGGGGGCGAGCTGCTGCGTGACATCGGTGAAGTGGCCGTGTCCGTCGTTCTGGAACAGATGGCTGTGAGGGGGAACGCCGTACTGGCGCGAGATCACGCGGCTGCCGACGAAGAGATCGATGTGTCCATCGTGGTTGAAGTCGCCCGGCACCACACATGCCCCGTCCTCGAAAACCGCGGGAAGGGCATCGGGGACCCGCTGGAAGCGTCCCTTGCCGTCGTTGTGATAGAGGCGACCTCGCAGCGCGTCATCGTTGCCCCAGAACTCGTTCCCGCCGCTGGCGACGTAGAGATCGGGGTGCCCGTCGCCATCGGCATCGAAGAACGCGGCGTCGACGTCTTCGTACAGTGAATCGGTCTGGAACGCGGGCTCGGGGATGGGACGGAACGAGCCGTCGGGCTGCTGCAGCAGCAGCTGTCCCGGCTGCCACTTCGCGCCGCCAAGGTAGATGTCCTCCCGGCCGTCGCCGTTGACGTCGCCGACCGCCAGAGCGGGTCCTTCGGTCGACAGGTAGTGCGGTAACAGCGGCTGCAGCGTGAGATCGCTGAACGCGTTTTCCTTGTGCGGGACCGCGCCGCGGATGCGATCGCTGGCATCGTCAAACAGCGGCGCAGGAGCGGCAACCGCTGTGCCATGGGGATAGGCGTAGCGCCCCGCCGCGTTCGCCTGCAGCAGGGTGAGTGTCGTGTCCGCCGCAACGCCGGTCAGCACCTGGAAGCGGCGATCCGGCCAGATCACGGTCACCGAATCGACCCGTGTCGCATCTCCCAGCCCGAAGTGCAGCCGGGGATCGACCGACGACTGGAAGCCGCGCGTCGGCATTTGCTCCACGAGCTGTGTGGTGCCGCGAGTCGTGACGATCACCTTGGCGCCGATCCCGGCGCTGTTTCCGCCCGTCCCGCGCAACACCACCCGAAGCGAGTGGTGGTGGTTCACCGCGCGGGCGCGGTTGCGATAGATCGCGGCGGGAGCGCCCAGCTTGTTCACGACCAGATCGAGCGCGCCGTCGTTGTTCAGGTCGGCGTACACCGCTCCGTTCGAGAAGCCAGTCTGGGCGAGGCCCCAGGCGCGCGCCTCGTTGGTGAACGTCAGGTCGCCGTTGTTGTGAAACGCGTAATTGGCGATGGGTACGTGCGGCATGCGCTGCAGCAGTGGCGCCAGGTTCTCGCTGGTCACCGCGATCGACAGGGAGGCCTGAATGCTGTCCTTCCCGACGAACCCGACGTAGTCGAGATCGTTGGGCCGGCGGTAGATCCCGTTCGTCACGAAGAGATCCTTGCGGCCGTCGTTGTCGAGATCGGCGATGAGCGGCGCCCAGCTCCAGTCAGTCGCAGCTATCCCTGAGAGCGCGCCGATCTCGCTGAACCGGCCCAGGCCGCGGTTCAGCTGCAGCGTGTTGCGCG
>DATFTG010000277.1:0-11018 GCA_035262265.1 Gemmatimonadales bacterium | reverse complement strand
GCCCCGTTGGGGGTCGCGCTGACCGCGCTGGTGCTGTTCCCCGGCGTGGCGCACGCATGGACCCCCGCCACGCACATCTATCTCGGGGAGTCGGTGCTCGCGAATCTTTCCGCCCTCCCCTCCGCCGTCGCCGACCTGCTGCGCGCCTTCCCCTACGACTTCCTGTACGGCAACATCGCCGCCGACACCTCGATGGCGAAGAAATACGCTCCGGTCGGCCGTCATTGCCACGCGTGGCACGTGGGGCGCGAGATCTTCGAGCTGGCGCACACCGACGGGTTACGCGCCTTCGGACTCGGGTACCTGTCCCACCTCGCCGCCGACACAGTGGCGCACAACTACTACGTCCCGCATCAGCTCGTGCTCACGAGCAGCACGGCCGCCCTGGGCCACAGCTATTGGGAGAGCCGGCTCGAGACGCACCTCGGCGAGCGGTATCCGCGCACTGCGAAGTCCGTCATCCTGCAGGACCACGGGCTGAGCGACGCCCATCTCGATGCCATCCTCTCCCCCACGCTGTTCAGCATGCGCACCAATCGACGCCTGTTCCGCGGCATGGTGCATCTCACGGAGAACCAGAGCTGGCAGTGGGTGTTTCAGCTGATCGCGGAAAACAGCCGCTGGGACCTTCCACCCGACGACGTCGAGCGCCACATGGCGGTCGCGTTCGAGTACGTGATGGCGGGATTGTCGGACGATGACGCGCCGCCGCACCGGCTCGACCCCGCGGGCGACAAGGCGCTCGGGCTCGCCAAACAGATGCGGCGGCGGGCCCTGCAGGAAGGGGGCCGGACCGATCCGGAGCGGATCCGGGCGACGGCGGACGAGCACTTCGGCCTGCCTGATGCGTCGCTCGATTTCTGGCGCGGCGCGCGCGCCCCCAAGCCGTGGCGCGAGGAGGCCGTCAGCCCCCCAATCGCTCCTTGAGGAGCGCGGGGACGCGGGTCGGGTCGGCCTTCCCTTTCGACACCTTCATCACCTGGCCCACGAAGAACGGCAGCAGCTTCGTTTCGCCTTTGCGGTAGCGCGCCACCTCCGCCGGATGTCCGGCGATCACTTCTTCTACCCACCCCGTGAGGGCGCCGGCGTCGGCGACCTGAAGGAGACCGAGCCGCTCGGCCACGGTGCGCGGGTCGCCGTGCCCGTTGTCGGCCAGCGCCTGAAACACCTGCTTGGCGGCCGGATTGGAAACGATGCCGTCCTTCACCAGCTCGATCAGCCGCGCGAGACGCTCCGGCGTCACCCGCAGCGTTCCGGCGCGCTCCTTGGCGTCAGCGAGCACCTCGCCCATCACCCAGTTGGCGGCCGGCTTGGCGTCCGCGCCCGCCGCGACCGTCGTTTCGAAGTAATCGGCGATGGTGCGCGACTGCACCAGCACCGCGGCGTCCTTGGCCGGAATCCCGTACTGCGTCGCGAACCGCTCGCGCCGGGCGGCGGGCAGCTCGGGGAGGGCCGCCCGCTCCTCGTCAAGCCACTGCGATGGCACCACGAGGGGCGGCAGATCGGGCTCGGGGAAGTAGCGGTAGTCCTTACTCTCTTCCTTGCTGCGCTGCGGGCGCACCGCATTCGCCTTGGAATCGAACAGCATCGTCTGCTGCTCGATGCGTCCCCCCGCCTCGAGGGCGGCGATCTGGCGGTCGCGCTCCAGCATCAGCGCCTTCTCGACGAAGGCAAAGGAGTTGATGTTCTTCACCTCGGTCTTCGTGCCCAGCGCCGTCTCCCCCAACCGCCGCACCGAGACGTTGGCGTCGACGCGCAGGCTGCCCTTTTCGAGGTCGCAGTCCGACACGTCGGCGTACTCCAGCACCTCCTTCAGCGCGAGCAGGTAGGCGCGGGCTTCGTGCGGTGAGCGAAAGTCGGGACCGGTGACGATCTCCGCGAGCGGAACGCCGGAGCGGTTGAGGTCGATCGCGGTGCTCTTCGGCAGGCGGTCGTGCAGCGACTTGCCGGCGTCTTCCTCCACGTGCAGCCGCACGATCGTCGCCGACACCGCTCCCCGCTCAGGACTCGTATAGGCGAGCCGGCCCTCTGTCGCCAACGGCTCCTCGTATTGGGAGATCTGGTACCCTTTGGGCAGATCGGGATAGAAATAGTTCTTGCGCGCGAAGATGCTGCGCAGATGCACGTCGCACCGCAGCGCCAGCGCCGCGCGCACCGCCAGCTGGATCGCGAACCCATTCACCATCGGCAGCGCGCCCGGCAGCCCCAGGCAGACGGGGCAGACGTTGGTGTTCGGGGGCGCGCCGAATGCGGTGGAGCAGCCGCAGAACATCTTGGAGCGCGTCCGCAGCTGTACGTGCGTTTCGAGCCCGATCACCGTTTCCCAGCTCATACTTCGTCCGAGCCGGGCACCGCCCGTTCCAGGGTGAAGGCCGCCTCGAGCATCTCGTCCTCGAGGAACAGCGGGGCGAGCAGCTGGCCGCCGACCGGCAGGCCGTCGACTCTGCCGATCGGGACGGTGATGCCGGGGATGCCGGCGAGGTTGGCGGTCACGGTGAAGATGTCGGCCAGATACATCGCGACCGGGTCGTCCATCTTCTCCCCGGCCTTGAAGGCCGGCGTCGGCGTGGACGGAGTGAACAGCAGGTCGACGCCGCGATCGAAGACGTTGCGGAAGTCCTGCGCGATCAGCGCGCGCATGCGCTGCGCGCGGCGATAGTACGCGTCGTAGTAGCCCGCCGAGAGCACGTACGTCCCCACCAGAATACGGCGCCGCACCTCGGGACCGAATCCCGTGCCGCGGGTGCTCTGGTACAGGGCGCGGACGTCGGGCGCCCCGTTGAAGCGTGGTCCGTAGCGCACCCCGTCGTAGCGCGCCAGGTTCGACGACGCCTCGGCGGGAGCAATGATGTAGTAGGTCGGAATCGCGTACGGCGTGTGCGGCAGCGAAACATCCCGCACCGCCGCGCCGAGATCCTTGAGGACCTTGATGACGCGCTCGCAGGCGCGGCGCACGCCGGGATCGAGATCCGCCGGGAAATACTCCTTCGGAATGCCGATCACGAACCCCTGCAGGTTTTCGGGCGGCGCCGGCAGCTGAAACGGGTCGCGGTCCTCGCAGGTCGAGTCCATCGGATCGCGGCCGCTGATCGCCGCGAGCACGCGCGCCGCATCGGACACGGTACGGCCGCACACCCCGATCTGATCGAGCGAGCTGCCGAAGGCGACGAGCCCGTAGCGGGACACGCGGCCGTAGGTCGGCTTGATCCCCACGATGCCGCAGAACGACGCCGGTTGCCGCACCGAGCCGCCCGTCTCCGATCCCAGTGCGGCCGGCACGGCGCCCGCTGCCACGAGGGCCGCGGAGCCGCCCGACGAGCCGCCCGGCACGCGCGACGCGTCGAGCGGATGCAGGGCGCGGCCGAACGCCGAATGCTCGGTCGACGAGCCCATGGCGAATTCGTCGCAGTTGGTCTTGCCGGCGATCAGCGCGCCCGCGGCCTTGAGCCGGGTGATCGCCGTGGCTTCATACGGCGAGCGATACCCTTCGAGGATGCGCGAGCCGCAGCTCGTCGTGTATTCGAGGGTGCAGATGTTGTCCTTCACCGCCACTGGCATGCCCGCGAGCGGACCGGCCGGCGCGCGCTCGGCCTGGCGCGCGAGGGAAGCTTCGACTTCGGCAATCGGGGTGAGGAGCGCGTTGAGGGACGCGGCCCCGGCGAGTCGGCTCGCCGTTTCGGCGATACTCGTCACTCCACGTCATCTCCGCCGGCTGCGCCGGCGTCGAACGCCCCGAGCCGCGGCACGAGAAAGAAACCGTCCCGGAACGCGGGCGCGATCTGCGCGGGAGTGAGCGCGAGCGGCACGGACCGCACCTCGTCGGCGCGGAATCGCAGCGCCACCGGTCCGGGCGTGAACGGCTGCACCGTCTCCGTTCCCGGAACCGCGGCGATCTGGGAGACGTAATCGAGAATACGCGACATCTGGTCCGTCAGCGCCGGCAGCGCCGCTTCGTCGACGTGCAGCTCCGCCAGCCGGGCGATGCGCTCCACCTCCTGCCGCGAGACGCTCATGGCGCGTCTCCGTCCCACTCGCGCTCCAGGCCCGCGAACGCGACGAGCAGATGCTTCGTCCCGACATCGGCGTCGTCGAACTGCACCATGACCTTGAGGGTGCGTCCGATGCCGGACACATCCTGCACGATGCCGCTGCCGAACTTCCGATGCCGCACCCGCTCTCCCTTCACGTAGCGTGGTCCATCCTGGGACTCTTCGAGTATGAACGGCTCGTCGACCGGGAACCGCTCCACGAGCGGGCGCCGCGCCGGCGCGCTCACGCGCGACCCCCCGCCCCGCATCCCGCCGGACCCGCGCGACCAGGCGGGCGTCGTGCTGCGCTCGACGATTCGCTCCGGCGGCAGCGCATCGAGGAAGCGGGATGACTCCGCCATCTCCAGCCGGCCGTTGCGGTAGCGCGTGCGCGCCCAAGAGAGATACAGTCGCTCGCGCGCGCGCGTGAGACCCACGTAGCACAGGCGGCGCTCCTCCTCGAGGCCGCCCGGCTCCCCCGCGGTGCGCGCCAGCGGGAACAGTCCATCCTCCAGACCCGCCAGCGCCACGACCGGCCACTCCAGCCCCTTCGCCATGTGTACGGTGAGGAGGGTGACGCCCGTGGCGCCGGTACCACCGTACTCGTCCGTGGGCGTCAACAGCGCCGACTGGGTGAGGTAGCGCTCGATCAGCGACCCGGAGTCCTCCTCGGCATCCACCGCCTCCGCCACTTCGGCCCACGCCGCCGCCCCGGCGACCAGCTCCCGTACGTTCTCCAGCCGCTCCACCCCCTCGACCCCCTCATCGGCGAGCCATGCCTCATATCCGGTGACGGTGATGATCGTCTCCAGGGCGGTGGCGGGATCCGCCTGCCCCACCGCCTCCCGCAGCCGGTCGACCAGGGCGGCGAACTGGCGCAGCGTGTCCTTCAGTCCGGGGCGCACCCCCTCCAGGCGATCGGCGATGCGGGCGGCCTCGAGCAGCGGCTTCTTCCACTGCCGCGCGGCGTCGGCGAGCACGCCGAGCGACGTGTCCCCGATGCCGCGGCGGGGCACGTTGGCGACGCGAGCGAACGCCTGGTCGTCGGCAGGGTTGGCGACGAGCCGCAGGTAGGCGAGCAGGTCCTTCACCTCGCGCCGCTCGTAGAAGCTCACCGCCCCCACGAGCCGGTACGGCACCCCGCGCATGCGAAATGCCTCTTCCAGCGGACGCGACTGCGAGTTGGTCCGGTACAGCACCGCCATGCCCTCATAGCCGATGTCCTGTTGCGCCGCGTGATCGGCGAACTGCCCTACGATCCACTCCGCTTCATCACGCTCGTCGGCCGCGGAGAGCAGCACAATCGGCTCGCCGCCCTGCGTCGCCGTGAACAGCGTCTTCCCGATGCGATCCTTGTTCTCGGCGATGACGCCGTTCGCCGCGTCGAGGATCACCTGCGTGGAGCGGTAGTTCTGCTCGAGCTTGACGAGCGTGCTTCCGGGAAAGTCCGTCTGGAAGGAGAGCATGTGGCGCACATCCGCGCCGCGCCATCCGTAGATCGCCTGATCGTCGTCACCGACGACGCACAGGTTGTGGTGTCGGTCGGCAAGGGCGCGCACCAGGCGGTACTGCGCGACATTGGTATCCTGGAACTCGTCCACCAGCACGTGGTCGAAGCGGCGCTGCCACCAGCCCAGGCGCTCGGGGTGATCGCGGAACAGCTGCAGCGGAAACAGCAGCAGGTCGTCGAAGTCCATCGCGTTGGCGCGCTGCAGCTCCGCCCCCAGCTCGCGATAGCAGTCCGCTGCCACCACGGCCAGCGGCGAGTCGGCGGTATGGAAAAAGTCGTCGGGATCGATGAGCCGATTCTTGGCGGCGGAGATCAGGGCGTGCAGCGCGCGCGGCGGATACACCTTGGGCGACAGGTCGCGCCGCTCGAGCATCCGTTTGATGACGGCGTTCGAGTCGTCTTCGTCGTAGATCGTGAAATTCGGCCCGAAGCCGAGCAGCGGCGCTTCGCGCCGCAACAGACGCGCCGAGAGCGAATGGAACGTCCCGATCCACAAGCCTCTGGGGTCGGTGCCGAGCAGCGCGGCCACACGCTCGCGCATCTCCCCGGCAGCCTTGTTGGTAAAGGTGACGGCGAAGATGCGGTCGGCGCGCACGCCGCAGCTCTGGATGAGATAGGCGATCCGCGCCGTGAGCACGCGCGTCTTCCCCGAGCCCGCACCCGCCAGGACGAGCAGCGGTCCGGCGTCGTACTCCACCGCGCGGCGTTGCTCGGGATTGAGCGGAAGATTCACGACGCGGCTCCCAGCGGAAACTCCAGCACGAATCGGCACCCCGGCGCTTCGGGGAAGAACAGCAAGCGCCCGCCGTGCTGCTGCTCCACGATGCGGCGCGCCAGCGGCAACCCGAGTCCCCAGCCGCCGGGTTTGGTGGAGATCCCCGCTTCGAAGGCGCGCGAGAGGCGCCCCGACGGGATCCCGGGACCGTCGTCGCGCACGGTGATGCGCGCGTGACCGTCGGCGCCGTCGACGCTCACGAACACGGTGCCGCCGCGGCCGGAGAGCGCGTCGATCGCGTTCTTGACGATGGCTTCCAGCGCCCACTCGATCAGCACCGGGTCGCCCTGGATCACCGGGCCCGGACCCGCAGCACTGAGACTCATCGTCACCGGGTGCGCGCGCGTCGGCAGGCGCGGCCGGAAATACGCCACCACCCGCTCCGCCGTCGCTCCGATCCCGACGGCCTCGCGCCGCGGCGGCCGGCCGATGCGCTCGAAGCGCCGCGCCACGCGTTCGAGCCGCTCCACGTCCGTTTGCAGGTAGTCGGCCACAGCGCTCGCCGGCTCGTCGGGATGTTCGCGCATCTGGGCGATCCACCCGGTGAGGCTCATCAACGGCGTCCCCAGCTGATGCGCCGACTCGCGCGCCATCGCCACCCACAGCCGGTCGCGCACCGCGCCCAGCCGGATGCGGTACGCCCAGATCGCGAGCCCCACGAGCGCGAGCAGCACCCCGCCCTGCAGCGCGGCGAGCCGCTCCAGCCGGCGTGTCACCGGCAGGGCGCCGAAGTGCACCGTTCCGATCCCGGGGCCCGAGATCGGGGGATTGACGGCATCGAGCTCGGCGACCCAGGCGCGCAACGCCGCGCTGTCGCGGCCCAGCCCGGCCGGGGCGTTCTCGAGCGCCGTGACGCGTCCCGTGCTGTCGGTGATGGCGAGCGGGATGCCCAGCGCGCGAACCTGGGCAGCCAGATCGAACAGCGTCCCCGTAGCGGCATCAGGACGCGGATCGTTCAAGCCGCCGAACACGCGGCCGAACATGCGGCTCGTCTCGCGGGCGTCGTCCCGCAGATGGCGCGCCACCACCCACGCCGAGCCGACCGACAACGCGCCGAACGCGAACGCCAGCCCGACCAGAATCGCCGGCCCGGACCGGTACAACGCTCCCTTACGCACCTGCCGGAGGGGTGAGCCGTTCGGTGCCCACGTAGGGAACGAGCGACGGCGGCAGCGTGACGCTGCCGTCGGCGGCCTGATGCGTTTCGAGCAGCGCCGCGATCGTGCGCGGCAGCGCGACGCCCGAGGCGTTCAGGGTATGGACGAACTCCGGCTTCTCACCCTTGGCGACGCGAAACCGGATCCCCGCCCGCCGCGACTGGAAATCGGTGAAGGTCGAGGCGCTCGACACCTCGAGCCACGCGCCGACGCCTGGGGCCCACGCTTCGAGATCGTAGGTCTTGGCAGCGGAGAACCCCAGGTCACCCGCCGCCAATGCCACGACCCGGTACGGCAGCTCGAGCAGCTGCAGCACCGTTTCGGCATGACGCGTCAGCTGCTCCAGCTCGGCCGCCGCGTCGCCGGGCCGCACGAAGCGCACCAGCTCCACTTTGTCGAATTGATGCACGCGCAACAGGCCGCGCGTGTCCTTTCCCGCCGCACCCGCCTCCCGTCGCCAGCACGGCGTATACGCGGTGTGGGCGATCGGCAGGCGAGCCCCCTCCAGGATTTCGTCGCGGTAGAGGTTGGTGAGCGGGACCTCGGCCGTCGGCACCAAGAACAGGTCGTCCTCGGCGGTGTGGTAGGCGTCCTCGGCAAATTTCGGGAGCTGCCCGGTTCCCTGCATCATCTCGCGCCGCACCACGAACGGCGGCTGCACCTCGACGTATCCGTGCTGGCGCGTGTGCAGATCGAGCATGAACTGCAATAACGCGCGGACCAGGCGCGCGCCGGCGCCCACGAACACGGGGAATCCCGATCCGGCGAGCTTGGCGCCCCGGGGCAGGTCGAGCAGGCCGAGCCGCTCGCCGATTTCCCAGTGCGGTTTCACGTCCGCGCCCGCGGGTCGGGGCGCGCCCCAGCTGCGCACGACGACGTTGGCGCTCGCCGGTCCCTCGGGAACGTCCGGGAGCGGAATGTTCGGAACGTAGAGCGTCTTGTCAGCGAGCGCGTCGTCCAGGGTCCGCACCTCCGCCTCGGCGGCGGTGATGCGCTCCCCCAGGGCCCGGCGTTGGGCCACGACGTCGGACGGTAGCGCGCCCTTCTGTTTCACGACCTGCGCGTCGGCGCGCGAGGCCTCGTTGCGCTCCGCCTTGAGCTTGTCGAGCTCGGTGACGAGGGTGCGGCGCCGCGCGTCGAGCGCCAGGATATCGTCGAGCTGCGCCGCGACGGCGGCGTCGCCGCGGCGCGCGAGCGCCGCCCGCACCTGAGCGGGGTCGCTGCGCAACAGCCGCAGGTCGATCATGCTGCTATCTGCTGGGGTTGCCCGGTTCGAGGCTGCGGTAGCCGCAATTCTTATTCGACAGGACCAGCATCTTGAGGCTCCTGGCGACCGTGTCGATCGCCAGCACCTGCAACTTGGCGTACAGGAACGAAAAGGACCCGGTGACGGGACACGACGTCGCGCGAGAGTGCACGACGGCCACCGTCCCGCTGTCGATGTGGACCGGCAGCGAATCGACATAGGCGCCGCCGGGAACGATGGTAATCGCATCGAACGGCGCGGCCACCGTGTCGATGCCCGATCCGATCCCGAGGTGGAGGGCGCCGGTCGGCAACAACACCGCCGAATCCCCGGACGTGATGTTGAACGCGAAGTCGAAACTCGACGACTGGTCAGTGCGCACGACGGCCGCCGTGGAAATGCTGTAGGCCGACGGCAACTGGAGCGCCGTGCCGTCGAGGGCGTAGAGCGTCACGGTGTCGACCACATTCGCAAAGATACCGGGCTGCAGCCCGGTGTCTCCACAGGCCGCGACCGTCAGAAGCCCGAGTGCAAGAGAGGCGAACGAAGCGCCGGTGATACCGCGGAACATCGTCGCAGGAAGATATCCCCGCGCCATGGAGCGATCAACCCTTAACCGACTATCACTGCTTGACTTCCCTTATCGCGCGTCCTAGCTTCGCGCGCGTATGCCGACGATCCGGGAGCTGGTGCAGGCGATCGCCCGCCGGGACGGCGTCGACGCCGTTGTCGTCGTCGGGCGCGACGGGCTGCCGATCGACTCCGCCACCGGCAACGGCATCGACTCCGAGAGCGTCGCCGCCGTCCTGCCGGCGGTGATCCGCGGCATGACCGACCTGGGCGGCGCCGGCGGCCGCGGCGAGTTCGCCACCGCCGTTCTCGAATTCGCCGTGGGCATGGCCGTCGTCGCGGTGCTCCACTCCGACGCTCTGCTCGTGATTCTGGTGCGGCCGGACACCAACGTCGGCACGCTGCTGTTCGATATCCGACGCCATCGCACCGCTATCGCCGGCTTGCTGTAACCCGAGTGCAGGCATGGTGACCCGGCGACTCCTGGTGGTGGACGACGAGCCGCACATCGGCCTCCTGCTGCAGCTGCAGCTGGAGTCGCGCGGCTACGAGCTGCGGCTGGCGCGCTCGCTGTTCGAAGCGCGCGGCGCCCTCAAGGCCGATTGGGGCCCGCCCGACGGCATCCTCCTCGATATCCACCTCCCCGACGGCTCGGGGGTCGACCTGCTGCGCGAGCTGCGTGAGCGGCCCGCCACCGCCAAGATCCCGGTGTTGGTGCTGACCGCGGAAGGCGAAGAGCGCGTGCTCGCCGAAGCCCGCCGCCTCGGCGCCCAAACGATCACCAAGCCGTTCAGCCCCACGAAGCTCCGTGCGCTCGTCGGCGCTCTGCTGGGAGACCCGGACCCCGATACCGCCGGGTGAACACCTGGGCGGTGATCCTCGCCGGAGGCGCCGGAACCCGGTTCTGGCCGCTGTCCACCGCCGAGCGGCCCAAGCAGCTGCTGCCCCTCGCCGGCGATCGACCACTGCTGGCGCAGGCGGTGCGCCGGCTCGACGGACTCGTCCCGCCGAACCGCGTGCTCATCCTCACGGGACCGTTTCTCGTGGAGCGCGTCACCGCGCTCGTGCCCGAAGTGCCGGCCACGCAGGTGCTCGCCGAGCCGCGCGCCGCGTCGACCGCACCCGCCCTCGTCTGGGGCGCGAGCTGGATCGCCAAGCACGACCCGGGGGCGCAGATGCTGTCGCTGCACGCCGACTGGGCGGTGGGCGATGAAGCGGCGTTCCGCGTCGCCGCCCGGCGTGCGCTGCAGACGGCGCACGACCACGACGTCCTCGTGACCGTCGGCGTGAAGCCGACGCGGGCCGAAACGGGCTACGGCTACATCGTTCCCGGCGGCGCGCTGGCCGGCAGTCGGCACGCCCGCCGGGTACAGCGCTTCGTCGAAAAACCCACCGCCACGCGCGCCGCCCTGCTGCGGCGGCGCCGCGCCCTGTGGAACACCGGCCTCTTCGCCTGGGACGTCGAGCGCTTCCTCACCGAGGCCCGCGCCCACGCGCGCGAGCTGCGGCGTGGCTGGCCGGCGCTCGCCAGCGGCGACGCCGCCGAGTTCTTTGGCGCGGTGAATCCCGCGGCGGTCGACATTGCGGTGCTCGAGCGCACCAAACGGCTCGCGGTCGTCGAGGGAACGTTCCGCTGGGACGACATCGGATCGTGGGACGCCCTGTTCCGCATCCGCTCCGCCGACTCGCACGGCAACATCGCGGTGGGCAACGTCACCGTCGGTGAGGGGGT
>DATFTG010000276.1:0-18975 GCA_035262265.1 Gemmatimonadales bacterium | reverse complement strand
CGATCTATCTCCCCGCCCACCAGGCATTGCATCACGAGCGGCCCCGCGGGCAGCTCGGCCAAACGGGCGGGGAGATTGCCCAGCGGGATATGGTGTGCTCCGGCGAGATGCCCATCCTCCCACTCGGAGCGGGCGCGGACGTCGATCACCGAGACGTCGCCCTTCGCCAATCGATCGGCGAGCCGCTCCGCGGTGATCCGGCGGATCGTGCCAACTGTCCCCCCCGCGCCGCGCCACGTTTCGAGCGTCTCCGCGTCGCACTCGATGTAGCCGCCGACGCGATCGAGTCCGATCATCGCCAGGTCCCGCACCGCCAGGTCGAGCGCGTCGACCCGGGCGTGATCGATCAGCAGATAGAAATCCCTGGTATAGGGGACGAGCCAACCCGCCCACGTCGTGAATGACCGGTTCAGCGGGATGTTGATCGTGCCGGGGATGTGTGCCGCTGCGTAGGCGGCCGCGGGACGCGTATCGACGATGAGCGCGCCCTGCGCGAGCAACTCGCCCACGCGGGCTGCCGCGATGCGCTGCGGCCGCCGCCAGCCGCCGAGGATGCGCGGGCCGTCGCGGTTGATCTGCTTCATCTCTCCGAAGTACGTCGGGGGCTCGGGTTGGCCCTCAAGTACGGCGCCGACGAACTTCGCCTCGTCGGTGACGTGAAACGCCCAGTTCGCGATGCGCTCGTACCCGAGCGTGCTCTGCGGCATCGCCCCGAGCGACTTGCCGCACGCCGAGCCGGCGCCGTGTCCGGGCCAGATCTGGAGGTGGTCGGGGAGATCGCTCAAGCGCCGCAAGGAGTGAAACAGCTGGCGGGCGCTCGCGATCATCGTCCCCTGCACGTTGGCGGCCTTCTCCAGCAGGTCGGGTCGACCCACGTCGCCCACGAAAACGAAATCGCCGCTCAGCATCCCCAGCGGGGCCGGGGCGGCCGAACGATCGACGACGAGAAATGAAAGGTGCTCTGGGGTGTGGCCGGGGGTGTGCAACGCCGTGACGATGATATCGCCGACGTCGATGCGGGATTCGTGCTTCAACAGGACGGCGCCACTCTCGGCGGCGTAGCCGTAACGCCAGTCGGCGCCGCCTTCGTCCGAGAGGTAGAGCGTGGCGCCGGTGCGCTGCGCCAGCTCGCGGCTCCCCGAGACGAAGTCGGCGTGGATGTGCGTCTCGGTGACGTGGGCGATGCGCAGCCCCTCCGCTTCGGCGGCAGCGATGTACTGCTCGACGTCGCGGTTGGGGTCGACGACGAGCGCCGCGTCCGAGCGCTCGGAGGCGAGGAGGTAGCTGGCCTGGGACAGCCCATCGTCGTAGAATCGTTTCAGGAGCACGGCGGCTCTATCCTAGCATGGGTGGCCGGTCCGGGGAACTCTCCAGGCCCTTGCGACATTCTAGCGGTGCTATGAACACAACCAATCATGAAGTTGCGACCCTCGCGGGTGGATGTTTCTGGTGTCTCGACGCGGTGTTTCGCGGCCTGAAGGGCGTCGAGCAGGTGGTTTCGGGCTATGCCGGGGGCAGTGTTGCCAATCCGTCTTACGAGGCGGTCTGCACCGGGCGTACGGGGCACGCCGAGGTCGTGCAGGTCACCTTCGACCCCGCCGTCCTCGGTTATCGCGACCTCGTAGAAGTGTTTTTCGGGATTCACGATCCGACGACGCTCAACCGGCAGGGCGCCGATGTCGGCACCCAGTATCGCTCCGCCATCTATTATCACAGCGCTGAACAGGAGCGGACGGCGCGCGAGGTCATCGCGGCGCTCGAGCGCGACCAGGTGTTCGACGCCCCGATCGTGACCGAAGTGGCTCCCTTCACGCAGTTCTATCCTGCCGAGGAGTACCACCAGGACTACTTTCGGCTCAATCCGGGGCAGGGGTATTGCCGCGCCGTGATCGCTCCGAAAGTCGCCAAGTTCCGCAAAGCGCATCTGGAGCGGCTCAAGGTCACTTGAGGGGGAGCCCCAACGGCACGTCGCGGTCGGGCTGCACGAGGACGATGTCCCCGACCGCGAGCTCGATTCCCAGCGTCAGCACTTCAGAAAAGAAGGGCCCGATCTGGCGTGGTGGAAAGTTCACCACGCCGAGTACCAACCTGCCGAGCAGATCGTCCTTGCCGTAGTGCAGCGTGATCTGCGCGCTCGACGTCTTCACACCCAGGGGGCCGAAATCGATGCGCAGCTTCCAGGCGGGTTTGCGCGCCTCGGGGAAGTCGTCCACGGCGACGATGCGGCCCACCCGGATGTCGACCTTGGCGAAGTCGGCAAACGTGATCTGATCCATGTAGTGTCCTCTCGGTAGGTCAGCTAGTCGCAAACACCCCGTGGAATCTAGCCTTTCTGGGGGTGGCATATCGCTTGCCTTCCCTTCTGCCGACCCGAACGGACAGGCATGATGAACCGCTCACTGGCGTTGTTGCTGCTCGCTCTTGTGGTCGGCGCGGGATCCGCGTCGGCTCAGTACCACGGCTTGCGGGAGGTCCGCGGCGATGCCGGGATGTTCGGCGTCAACCTCGCCATCGGCGCCCCGCAGGGTGACTTCGCGCAGAACGTCGACGTGGCGGGCGGGATCGATGCGTTCGCTGCCGTCGGCAACCCGGTCGGGCTGCGCCTCGAGGGTGCCTATCTCGTGTACGGGAGCGACAACCAGTTCGATCTCAATACGACGTACGCGATCGCCACGATCGGCGTCGGTCCGCAGATCACCGTGGGCCAGGGCCCAATGCGGTTGTACGGGTTCGGCACCGTCGGTTTCTCCTACATTTCCGCCTATTCGTCATTCCCAGACGGCTGCGGCTGCTACAGCTACGGTTCCCAGACGGATTTCAGCGACTGGACGTCGGCGCTCCAGGCCGGTGGCGGTGTGCTCCTGACCCTTGGCAGGCGTACGCCGGTGTCCCTGGATATCGGCGCCCGCTATCTGTACAGCGGGTTCGCGAATTACGTAGCACCCGGGGACGTGCAGCCGCAGCCCAATGGCGACATCGTCGTGTACACGTCGCGCGCGCGGCCCAATCTGACGGTCTTGCATTTCGGAGTGTCGATCGGAATCCGGTAAACTGCACCCCCTCTGGATTCCGTTTCGGGCCCCTCTCGCTGCTGAGAGGGGCCTTTCTTCTGAGCGGAGAGACTATAAGGGAACGAGACCGGTCCGGATGCCGAGCATGACGGCTTCAGTCCGGGTCGAAACGCCGAGCTTGGCGAGCAGCGAAGCCAGATGGTACTTGACGGTATGCGTCGAGATTCCCAGCTCGGCGGCAATTTCCTTGTTGACCAGCCCCTGCGCGACGAGGCGCAGTACTTCCAGCTCACGCGGCGCCAGCGTGGCACCCTCCTGGGACACCGTCGCCTGCCGACCGCCCGCGGTGGAGACGAATCGCTCATCTACCACGAGATCCGCCACCTCGGCATCGCCGACGATGGACACGTCAGGATCGGCGCGCAGCAGCGCCACCAGTCGCCTCCGCACGACGGGATCCGCTACGTTGAGATGAATCCGCAGCTTCACGTCACGGTGGCAACAAGAGCGTCAACGTCCGGGGCGGGTACCGCGAGCGCGAGGCCGCCGACGATCATCGCGGCGACGCCGATCACGAGGCCCGCCGCGTCGGCCAGGGGGCCGCCGGAGTTGCCGGGCGCCAACCGGACATCCGCCTGCACCCATGCGTACGTACCGCGGCCGTTGACCGCGAAGCCCCGCGGCAGCCGGCCGACCGCCTGCAAGACGCCGGCGCTGATTGCGTCCTGCACTCCGAAGGGATGGCCCACGGCAAACACCAGGGCACCGGGCCGGAGTCGCGCGGGGTCTCCGGTTGGCGCTCCGGGCAGCTCGAGACCGCCGGCACGCACCACCGCCAGGTCGCGTCGCGCATCACGCGCCACAACCGATCCACGTGCCCGCCGACCGTCCGCCGCCATCACCGTCACGTCGCGGTGCGTCGCGACGTGGGCGTTGGTGACGATAAAGCCCGACGCGCCCCAGGCGATTCCCGCCCCGCCGCTCCCGCGTTCGGCGCCGTCGACGATCGCGACGACGCTGGGGATGAGCCGCGCCGCGGCGCCGCTCACGAAGGAGGCCATCATTGCCGCGACCGCGGCCGTTCGCCGATCCGGACCTCGCTCGTCACGATCGTTCCGCCGCGCGCCAGCTCGAGCTTCAGGGAGCTCCCGACGACATCCCCGGCGAGGCGGTCGCGCAGTTGATCGGGGGTGTCGAGCGGGACTCCGTCGATCGTCACGATCACGTCTCCGACCAGCAGGCCGGCGTGCGCCGCCGGGGCGTCGGGTTCGATCGACAGCAGCAGGAGGCCGCCGTCGCGCTGCAGCCGAGTGCGGGTGGCCGCGTCGAATCGCACCGGCTGCATGGCGGCGCCGATCCACCCGCGGGACACGTACCCGCGCTGCAGCAGCTGTTCGACCACGCGGTTCACCGTCCCGACGGGAATGGTGGTGGCCAGGGGACGGCTCAGCCCGCCGGAATTGATCCCCTGCACGCGTCCGCTCGCATCCACCAACGGGCCACCCCCGAATCCCGGGTACAGGGAAAGATCCGATTGGACGAGCAGATCGATTTCGCCCCCCTTCCAGCAGCGCCAGCGACCACCGGTCGCGCTCACCGCGCCGAACGCGGCGCGCGGGGCCGTACCGTCGAGCCGTGCGAGGGCGAGAACGAGATGACCCGGCTGCAACCTGGCCGGGTCGCCGAGGGGGGCGACGGGTAGCCGGCCTGGAGCAATCCGCAGCAGCGCCAGATCGGTCCCACGATCGCGACCCACCAGCGTGGCGGACGTACGCGAGCCGTCCGGGAGCGTGACCTCGATATCGCTGTCGCGCCGCACCGTCGCTTCCGTCGTGACCACGACGCCATCGCGCCAATGCAGGCCGGTGGAGGGCAGTCGCGGCCGGGCGTGCACGGCGACCAGCGACGCGCCGGCCTTCGCGACGGCGTCGGCAAGCTGATCTGAGAGAGCGATGAGTGTACTCTGTTCGTCCGACATGGCGGCATCCTTCGTTGAGGAAATAGGTCCGACCGAAGGATGGTTGTGCCGGGAGGCCGGCACTATCCGCCGAACGGCTAGGTGTAGCAACGACTGCCATAGCAGCCCGAACGCGCCTTGTGGCGGCGAATCGATTCGCGGATTTTGCGCCTGCGATCGCACCGCGCAGTCATCGACGCTCACACTCGGTTTGGAGAGACGGCCATGATCAAGGGAATCAAATTCGTCGGCGTCCCGGTCCGCGATCAGGATCGCGCGCTCGATTTCTATACCAAGACGCTGGGCTTTTCCGTGGTCACGGATCAGCCGTTCAACGACAAACAACGCTGGATCGAGCTCAGGATTCCGGGTGCGGACACGGGCCTCGCGCTGTTCACGCCGGAAGGCCACGAGAGTCGCATCGGGGAATTCCAGTCGCTCGCCTTCTGGACCAAGGACGTTCAAAAGACATACGACGAGCTGCGGTCGCGCGGGGTGGAGTTCACGGGACCGCCGACCGTCGCGGATTGGGGGAGCTCGGCGGTGTTCAAGGACCAGGACGGCAACCAGTTTGCGCTCGGCTCGAAGTGACTCAGCGGCGGCGCCACGGGCGATTGACGGTGTAGACAGGGACGTCGGTGATGCTCGCGCGTGCGATGCTCACCAGCTTGCGGCGCGCCAGGATGCTCAGCGCCTCCTGGATGCCTCGCTTCGAGAGCCCGGTTCCCTCGGCGATGTCGCGCAGGCTGATCTGGACGGACGCCTGCCCGTCGCCGAGGGAATGACGCCAGAGGAAGAGATAGGCGACGAAGGCTGAGGCGGCGCGATCGTGGCCGATGAGATCGTGCATCAGCGTGTCCAGCACGTAGGCATCGATGGCAATCGCGTTGTCGGAGGGGCTCATGCGTGAGTATACCAGCGGCTCAGGACGGCTCTTGCGGGGCGGTCCGTTTTCGGTATATGTTCGGGTCCCGATTCGAACACAAACGGGACCGACGCATGTCGAATTCGCGCGTTCTATTTCGACGTCTTGGTGAGGTCGTTAGAAACCAGTCCTCATACGGTCCCGTTACGTTGAAGACCGTCCTGCCGGTTCACATTTCCCGGGAAGAAGAAGCGGGCACATGAAACTCTCCGATACCGCGATCCGCCGCCCCGTCCTCGCCGCCATGATGTCGATCGCGCTGGTGTTGTTCGGCGTCATCGGGTACCTCCGCCTCTCCGTGCGGGAACTCCCCGACATCGATCCGCCGATCATCTCGGTCTCGACGGTCCTCCCTGGCGCCAACGCCCAGGTCGTGGAGACTGCCGTTACCGACATCCTGGAAGAAGAGCTGTCGACGATCCAGGGACTGCGGACGCTGTCGAGCACGTCGTCCGAGGAGGTCAGCAACATCACGCTCGAGTTCACGCTCGATCGACCGGTGGACGTTGCTGCGCAAGACGTCCGCGACAAGGTGTCGCGCGTGCGCGGCCGGTTGCCGGTGGACGTGCTGGAGCCGGTGATCGCCAAACAGGAGGCGGACGCGCAGCCCTTCTTCTGGCTCGCGTTGACCAGTCAGAGCATCGACCTGCTGCAGCTGTCCGACGTCGCCGACCGGTTGGTCAAGGCCCGGCTGCAGAGCCTGCCGGGCGTCGGGAGCGCGGGGATTTTCGGTGAGCGACGCTATTCGATGCGCGTGTGGGTGCAGCCGGAGCAGCTGTCTGCCCGGGGACTGACCGTACAGGATGTGGAAGCGGCAATCAACGCCCGCAACGTCGAGATTCCGGCGGGACGCATCGAGTCGACACGGCGCGAATTCTCGGTCCGCTCGCTCGGCGAGCTCAAGACGCCGCAGGAGTTCGGCGAGCTGGTGGTGGCGAGCCAGGGCAACCAGCTCGTCAAGCTCAAGGACGTCGCCCGGGTGGAGCTCGGGCCCGAAGACGACCGCTCGATCTTCCGTTACAACGGCAGCCCGGCAGTGGCGATCGGCGTGGTGCGGCAGTCCAAGGCGAACCTGATCCAGGTGGCGCAGCGCATCCGCGCCGCGTTGCCGGCGATCCAGGAGGCGCTGCCGACGGGGGTGAAGCTGCAGATCGCGTTCGACGGCTCGGTGTTCGTCACGCATTCGATCGATGACGCACGACTGACGCTCGTTATTGCGGCGATTCTCGTCGTGCTCATCATCTTCGTGTTCCTACGGAATTACCGGGCCACGATTATTCCCGGGCTCGCGATCCCGACGTCGATCATCGCGGTGTTCGCGATCCTCTACTTCCTCGGGTTCTCAATCAACAACTTCACGCTGCTGGCGCTGACTATCGCCATCGGCATCGTGGTGGACGACGCGATCATCGTGCTCGAGAACGCCTACCGCCACCAGGAGGAGCTGCACGAGAACCCCGAGAAAGCGGCGATGAACGGCACGACCGAGATCGGCTTCGCGGTGATTGCGACGACGATCGCCCTCGTGGCGGTATTTACGCCGCTCGCGTTCCTCCAGGGCACCACCGGGCGCCTGTTCAACGAATTCGGTATCGCGATGGCTGGCGCCGTCATCATTTCCGGCTTCGTGGCGCTGACGCTGACACCGATGCTGTGCGCCAAGATCCTGCAGGTCGCGCACGAGCATGGCCCGGTATTCCAGGTGTTCGAGCGGGGGTTCAACGCCATCGCCGAGCGCTACGCAACGCTGCTCCGGGCCGCGCTCCGGCACCGGGGGTGGGTCGTGGCGGGCACGGTGGCGTCGGTCCTCATTGCAGGCGTCCTCTACAAGAGTCTGCAGCAGGAGCTGCTCCCGGACGACGATCGAGGATTCTTCCTCGTCGTCGGTTCGGCACCCGAGGGTGCGTCGCTCGAGTACACCGACGGGTACGTGCGCCAGATCGAAGGGATCATCAGCAAGACGCCGGACGTCCAGGGCTACTTCACGATCATCGGCGGGTTCGCCGGCGGCGTGAACCGGTCATTCATCGGCGTGATTCTGAAGGACTGGAGCCAACGGAAAACCAGCGTCCAGCAGATGGTGGGCGGGTTGTTCCCCCAGCTCTTCGGCATCCCCGGTATCCGGGCGTTCCCGTATGCGCCCGGGGCGATCGGGTTCAGCCAGCCGATTCAATACGTCGTCCAGAATCCGGATTTCGCCCGTCTCGGGAAGGCGATGGACACGATGGTGACGCGCGCTCGTCAGATCAAAGGTCTGACGAACATCGACACCGACCTGCGGGTCAACAAGCCGGAGCTGCGGGTTACGTTCGATCGCGATCGTGCCGAAGACCTGGGCGTGCCGGTGCGGGACGTGGCCGCAGCGCTGCAGACGTTCCTGGGCGGACGCCGCGTCAGCACGTTCACTCGCAACGACAAGTTGTATTACGTGATGGTGCAGCTCGATCCCAGTCATCGGGCCACCCCCAGCGACATGTCGGGGATCTACCTGCGCGGCAACGGCGGACAGCTGGTGCAGCTCGGGGCCTTGGCGAAAGTCGAAGAGGGCGTAGGCCCGCGCCAGATCAACCACTTCAACCGCGTCCCCTCGTTCACGATGTCGGGGTCGCTGATTCCGCCGTTTGCACAAGGAGCAGCGCTCGACTCACTCGATCGCTTGGCGAAGCAAGTGTTGCCGCCCGGAAGCACGACCGCGTTGGCCGGCGATTCCCGTGAGTTCCGGGAGAGCGGCGGCGCCCTGTATTTCGCCTTCGGCGTCGCTTTGATCGTCGTGTTCATGGTGCTGGCGTCGCAGTTCGAGTCGCTGGTGCACCCGCTCACGGTGCTTCTGGCGGTGCCCCTCGCCGTGACCGGCGCGCTGGCGACATTGCTGTTCGCCGCGCTGTTGAAGCGGCCGGGAGGAACGATCAATCTGTACAGTGAGATCGGGATGATCCTGCTGATCGGCCTCGTGACCAAGAACTCGATTCTCTTGGTGGAGTATTCGAACCAGCTCAAGGCCAAGGGACTGGCAACCCTGGACGCCGTCATCGAAGCCGGGCGCATTCGCCTGCGCCCGATTCTCATGACCTCGGTAGCGACGATCATGGGCGCCATCCCCGTGATGATCGGCATCGGCGCCGGGTCCACGTCGCGACGGCCGCTCGGCTACGCGATCGTGGGCGGCATCTTCTTCTCGACGGTGCTGACGTTGTTCGTCGTCCCGGTCGCCTACACGCTGCTCGATCGGCTGCGCGCGCGAGAAGCCCGGGATATCAAGGCGCTCGAGCCCCTGGAGGCGAAGTGATCGTCCCGCTGTTGGCATTGCTCCAGGCTGCGCCTGCCCAGGCGCCGGCACCCCAGGACACGGTGCCGGTCGTAACGCTCGCGGATGCGCTGCAGCGCGCGGCGCGGCTCGACCCCAACTACGTCGCGGCGGCCGGGCAGGTCGGCCCCGCCGAATGGGCGCGCCGGGCGGCGTTCACGGTGTTCATCGTGCCGGCCGTGACGCTCTCGACCACCGCGACCCGCACGGAGGGAAAGTTCTTCACTCCGTTCGGAACCTTCGTGCCGCGGCTGAACTCCGTCTCCGCGCAGCTCGATGCACGGATCGACCTGTTTACGGGCGGGGCCAAGCTCGCGGGTTTGCGCACGACATCCGGTCTGCTCGAGAGCGCTCAGGCGGGGGAGCTGGAGGCGCGCCTCGCGAGCGCCATGAATACTGAGGCCGATTACTACGCCGTGCTCACTGAAAAGGCGCTGCTGCGCGTCGCGGAAGATCAGGAACAGCGCGCGCAGCAGCAGTTTAGCGTCGCGCGCGCGCGGGTCAGCTCTGGTGCCGCCGTACAAACCGATTCGCTGCAGCTGGCGTTGGGGCTCACCCAGGCGCGAGTGGTCCTGCTGCAGCAGCGGGCCGCCCTGCGCGCCGCGCAGCTGCAGCTGGGACGGCGCATCGGCCTCCAGACTGCCGCGGATGCCGCCCCCGTTCCGGCGGACAGCATCGCCCCGGCCTTGCCGTTCCCCGTCGAGGACGCCGTGACGCGGGCGTTGGCGCAGGGTCCGTCCTGGCGGATCGCGCGCGCCAACGAGCGCACGACCAGCGGGCAACTCTGGGCCCGTCGTGCGCAGTATCTGCCGCGTGCCTCACTCGATTACACCAAGTCGGCGAACGACACGAAGTTCTTCCCGCGAGCGTCGAATCTGTCGACGCTGTCGTTGACGGTCAGCTTGCCGCTGTGGGACAACGGCCAGCGGGAGATTCAGGTCGCGCAGGCCCACGCCAACCACGAGGTAGCGCAGGCGATCCGCGATGATCTCGAGCGGGGCGCCTGGCACGACGTCACGGTCGCCTACGACGCCTATGAGACCAATCGGGCGACGATCGACCTCGATCGCTATGGGGTGGTCGTGGCGCGGGAGAACAACCGTGTACAGGAGACGAGATACCGCGCCGGAGCGACGACGATCCTGGATCTCCTGGAAGCCCAGAACCGCCTCGTGCAGGCCGAGGCCGATCTCGTCCTGGCGATGTACAATACGCGGCTCGCGCGGGCGGGCCTCGAAGTGATACTCGGCGAACGAATCAATTTCGAACAGGGAACCAAGTGAGCAATCGCAACGCAGTGCGGGTCGGGTTGGTCGCGGCGGTGGGTGTGCTCGCCGCGATCGGGTGCAGCAAGAAAGGGGCGGGAGGCCGCGCGGCCCAGGGCGGCGGGGGGATGCCGCCCGGGATGCCCGTCGAGGTGGCGGTCGCGCGCGCCGATACGGTGCGCGACGAGGTCGCCGCGACCGGTCAGATCGAGGCGATGCAGTCGATCGAGCTGCGTCCCGAGGTCGAGGGCCGCATCGTCGGCATCCTGATTCGGGAAGGACAGGAAGTCGGGTCCGGCACGCCGTTGTTCCAGATCGATTCGACCGAGCTCGGCGCCCAGGTGGCGCAGCTGGCGGCACAGCGCGACCTCGCCACCCAGGACTTGGCCCGCACCAAGGACCTGATCGCCCAGAACGCGGCTTCGACGCAGGATCTCGAACACGCCGAAGCCAACGCGCGCAGCGCCGACGCGCAGTTCCGGCTCATGAGCACGCGCCTGGCGCGCACGACGGTGCGCGCGCCGTTCAGCGGTATCGTGGGCCAGCGCTTCGTCAGCCAGGGCGATTACGTCAACAACACGACGAAACTCGTCACGTTGCAGACGGTGAGCCCGATGCGGGCCGGCTTCAACGTCCCCGAGCGGTACGCGCGCTCGCTCAAGCGGGGACAGGAAGTGACGTTCAACGTCGCGGCCATTTCCAATCGGGGCTTCGTCGGGGAAGTGGACTTCGTCGACCCGGTCGTGTCGCTGCCGGGGCGCACCATTCTCGTGAAAGCCCACGTCCCCAACCCGCAGCGATTGCTGCAGCCGGGGATGTTCATCGAGGCGCGGCTGGTGACGGCAGTGCGGCCCAAGGCGATCGTCGTTCCCGAAGACGCGGTCGTGCCCGTGCAAGGTGCCACGTTCGTGTGGGCGGTGCAGGAGGGGAAAGCCATGCAGCGCCAGGTCGGCATCGGTGTGCGTACTCCCGGGTACGTGGAAATCACGAGCGGCGTGGACGCGGGCGAGCAGGTGGTCGTCGGAGGCCTCGAGTCGCTGTTCCCCGGCGCGCCGGTGATGGCCCGGGTCGTGGACCGCACTCCCAAACCGGCGCCGACGGAGCACTGAGCAAGCACCTCCTCCTCGCGGCCCTGCTGAGCGTGTGCGCCGGCGCCGCCGGCGCCGCGCAGACGCCGCTCGAGGAGCGGTTGGGCTTTCCGCGCGGCAGCCGCTGTCTCATTCTGCATTTCGACGACCTCGGGATCGCCGGTCCCGAAGACCGGAGCGCGTGGGCCGCCACGGACTCCGGTCTCGTCGTCTCGGCGAGCGTCATCGTTCCCGGGCCGAAGCTCCAGGAAGTCGCCGCCTACGCCCGGGCCCACCCGGACTTCGACCTCGGTGTCCATCTCGCGTTGACGAGTGAGTGGACCGGCACCCGCTGGGGACCGATCGCACCGCCCGAGAGTGTGTCGACGCTGATCGACGGCGACGGCCTGCTGCGCCGCGGCTGGGAGGACACGAGCACCATCCGGTGGCAGGACGTCGAGCGGGAGCTGCACGCGCAGATCGCGGCCGCGCGCGCCGCGGGAATCCGTCCCACCCACCTCGACGTGCATGAGTACGTGCTGTTTTCGCGCGGCCCGGTGTTGTTCGAGATCCTGCGGCGCGTGGCGCAGGCGGAAGGACTGCCGTTTCTCAGTGCCGCCGAGTGGGTCGCCGGGCGCAGCGTCGAGCGCCGCTTCCCGCGTGGCCCCCTGGTGCTCGCCCGCGTCGTCGCCATCGCGCCCGACGTACCGCCCACCGGCTGGGCGGCATACTATGAAGAGCAGATTCGCGCGCTGCCTCCCGGGGTGTCGGAGCTGATCCTCCATCCCGCAGCCGACTCGACGCGCATGAAAGCGTTGACGGGGCAGCGCGTCAACTGGGGCGCGGCCTGGCGCGCCCGCGACTGGGCCTTCGTCGCGAGCCCGCGCTTCCGGCGCCTGCTCGCGGACGAGCACATCCACCTCGTGACGTGGCGGCAGATCGACTCCGCTCTCGTGAAGGAACGACCATGACCGCATCGCTGATCGCCCGGCCGGGCACGGATGAATACGCACCCTACTATGGGACCTACATCGGGAAGGTCCCCGAGGGCGACCTGCGATCGATGCTGTCGTCGCAGCTGACCGAGACGCTGGCGTTGATCCGGTCGATTCCGGAATCGCGCGGTGGGCACCGCTACGCGCCCGACAAGTGGAGTATCAGGCAGGTCCTGGGCCACCTCGCCGACAGTGAGCGCATCTTCTCGTATCGCGCGCTGCGCATCGGTCGCGGCGACCCCACCCCGCTTCCCGGCTTCGAGCAGGACGATTACGTCCCTACCGGCCGCTTCGACGATCGCACGCTGCGCGACCTCGCCGACGAGCTCGGCGCCGTGCGCCAGGCGACGATCCACCTCTTCGCGCATCTCGACGAGGCCGCGCTCGAGCGCCGCGGTACGGCGAGCGGAAAGCCGGTTTCGGTTCGGGCGCTGGCCTACATCATCGCCGGTCACGAGCTGCACCACGTCGCCATCCTCAAGACCCGCTACCTCAGCTAGAGATGCGCACCCGCGCGCTCGGACCCGGCGCTCCCGACGTCTGTGTCGTCGGCCTGGGCGGCATGCATCTCTCGATCGCCGGCCGCCCCGACGAGGCGACGGCGCTGCGCGTGATTCACGCCGCGCTCGACGGCGGCGCCACGATCATCGACACCGCCGACGTCTACTGCCTGGACGATGCCGATGTGGGCCACAACGAGCGGCTCATCGCGAAGGCGCTGCGCACCTGGGGTGGGCGCCGCGACGCCGTCGTCGTGGCGACGAAGGGCGGCTTGACGCGGCCCGGAGGCCGTTGGGAGAGCGATGCGCGCCCCGAGCATCTGCGGCGCGCCTGCGACCGGTCGCTCAAGGCGTTGGCGACGGAGCGTATCGACCTGTATCAGTTGCACGCCCCCGATCACGAGGTTCCGTTCACTGATAGCATAGGTGCTCTTGTGGAGCTGCAGCGCGCGGGGAAGATCCGCTGGATCGGCGTATCCAACGTGACCGTGGAGGAGATCGCCGCCGCGGCGAGCCTCACACCGCTGGTGGCGGTGCAGAACCGGCTCAACCCGTTTTTCCGCGAGGCGCTGTCGGGCGGCGTCGTGGCGGAGTGCGGCCGCCGCGGCCTCGGCTTCCTGGCCTACAGCCCGGTCGGTGGGGGACGCCTCAATAAGAAGCTCCCCGACCACCCGGTGTTGCAGCCGATCGCCCGGCGCCACGGCATCTCGCCCCACGCGGTGGTGCTCGCGTGGGTGCTGGCCCAGGGGGAGACGGTGATCGCGATTCCCTCGGCCCGCACTCCGGCGCACGCCGCCGATTCACTCACCGCGGCCGACGTACAATTGTCCGCAGCCGAGCTCGCCGCCATCGATGCCGCGGAGTTCTCACGGAGCTGACGGATCACCAACGCCCTGTTCGAGCGTCTCCCGGGGCTGCGCGGCCGCGTCCCTTGGGCCGCTATTGCCGCCACTCCTACGCCGGTCGCCGAGCTGCCGGCGCCCGCAGGCTTCGGCGGCCGGCTGCTAGTCAAACGCGACGACCTCACCTCGCCGCTCTACGGCGGCAACAAGGTGCGAAAGTTCGAGTACCTCCTGGCCGACGCCGAGCGGGGTGGGGCGGGCGCGCTCGTCACGCTGGGGGGAATAGGCTCGAACCAGTGTCTCGGCGCCACGCTGCATGGCCGCGCGCGCGGGCACGCCGTCGACCTATCGCTGATGCGACAACCGGTCACCGACGGCGTGCGCCGCGCTCTGCAGGGGATGATTGTGGCCGGCGCCCGCATCCGCTACGCCGAGTCGCTGATCGGCGCGCTGCGCAATGAGTGGCGGGCGATGCGGGAGGGCCGGCGCGCCGGCGAGCGTCCCTACCACATCCCCTTCGGGGCCACGAACGCCCTGGGTACGCTCGGGTATGTCACGGCTGCGCTCGAGCTTGCCGGGCAGGTGCGGGAAGGGACATGTCCCGACCCCGATGTGCAGCTGGTCGCTGCGGGGACCTGCGGTACGGCAGCGGGGTTATTGGTCGGCACGCGGCTCGCCGGGATGAAAAGCAGGCTCGTCGCGGTGGGGGTCGTTCATCGCACGCTTTTGACGCGGACGCTGATCCTGTGGTTCGCCAACCGGGCCGCGGCGTTGTTGTCGCGCCTCGACGCTGCCGTGCCGCGCATGCGCTTCGGGAGCGCGGACGTCATTGTCGCGGGAGATCAGCTGGGCGACGGCTACGGCCACGCGACGGCCGCGGCTCGACGCGCCGTCGATTGGGCGCGGCCGCATCTGGCTCTGGAGACGACGTACACCGGGAAAGCCCTCGCCGCGTTGCTACGGCCGCACGCGCCGCTCGCGGGTGCCCGGGTCGTCCTGTTCTGGAATACGCAGAATTCGTCGCCGTTCTCGACGGCGGCTACGTTCGATTCGCTTCCGGAGCGGCTGCGCGAGCTGCTCGCACGAGCCTGAAAGGAGTCCTCATGTCGTTGCGTCGTGTGCTCACCGTTGTCGTCCTTGCCGGCGCCGCAGCGGGTTCACTCGCCGCCCAGGCCACCAGCGCCGCCATCACAGCCCAGGACCTGCGGCGACGCCTGTTCGCCCTCGCCGATGATTCGATGGGCGGCCGGCGGTCGGGGTCGATCGGGGATTTCAAGGCGGCCGAGTACGTCGCCGCGGAATTCCGGCGTCTCGGTCTCGTGCCGGCGGGCGAAGGGGGCACCTGGTTTCAGACCGTGCCGTTCTTCGTCGCGCAGCCAGCCGGGACAGCCCTCACCGTGGGGGATGCGACACTGACCTGGGGAACGGACTTCGTGCTCGCCGGCCGTCCCTTGCCGCTGGTGCAGCTGCGCGGCGCCATGGCGGTGTACGGCGGAGTTGTGTCCGATACGGGGACGTGGATGGCGTCCGGACAGGCGGGCGGCAAGGTGGTCGTGCTGGACGTCCGTCCGGGAGCGGACGGCAAGCGGCAGCTGGTCCGCGGCCTGAGCCGGATCGCTACCAACGCGCGCTTCACGGGAGCGGCGGCGGTGGTCGTCGTCGAGCTGGATCTGCTCAGTCCTGAGGTGCTGTACCTCATCGCGGGCGAGCGCCTCACGGCCGACACGTCACGCGGTTCGGCTCAGCCGGCGATCGCCTTGATCACTCCGCACGCCGCCGAGCTGCTGCTTGGAGCCCCGACCGAACGCCTGGCGGCCGGCGCCGGTGGCCGGCCGGTGCGGGGGGACCTCGGCGTAAAGTTCGCGCCGGTGCCGTACCCGGCACGCAACGTCATCGGCGTGCTGCCGGGGAGCGACCCCGCGTTGCGCGGCGAATACGTCGCCCTGAGCGCCCACAACGACCACGTCGGGTTCGATCACGTGGTACTCGACCACGATTCGGTCCGC
This sequence comes from Gemmatimonadales bacterium, assembly GCA_035262265.1. Classification (GTDB taxonomy): domain Bacteria; phylum Gemmatimonadota; class Gemmatimonadetes; order Gemmatimonadales; family GWC2-71-9; genus DASTHG01. The sequence goes on along the minus strand of DATFTG010000276.1, from coordinate 3,103 downwards.
GCCTACAACCGCGTCGTCCGGCCGATGGGCGCGGACTCCCCCGACCGTCCGCCGTCGCCCGAGGAGCAAGCCAGCGTCAAACAGATTCTCGATTCGCTGCGCCGCGTGAATCCGGCGCGGCGCGACTCGATCCGCAACGGCGCCGACGACGACGGCTCGGGAACCGTCGCGATCCTCGAAATCGCCGAAGCGCTGGCGACCACTCCAGCGGCGCAGCGGCCCAAACGCTCGCTGCTCTTCATCTCGCACACCGGTGAGGAAGAGGGCCTCGTGGGATCGTCGTGGTTCACCGACCACGCGACGGTTTCGGTCGATTCGATCGTCGCCGAGTTCGACGAAGACATGGTGGGACGGGGCACAGCGGCCGACCTTCCGGCGGGCGGTCCCGGTTACCTGGAAGTCATCGGTGCGAAGCGGCTCTCGGCGGAGTTCGGCTCCGTGCTCGAGGCGGCGAACGCGGCGCAGCCGCAGCCGTTCAGCTTCAACTACGCCTACGACGTTCCAGGGCATCCGTTGCAGTACTACTGCCGGGCCGATCACTACAGTTACGCCCGCTACGGCATCCCCAGCGTTTCGCTGTCGCGCGGCGAGCACCTCGACTACCACCAGATCACCGACGAGGCGCAATACATCGACTACGAGGACCTTGTCCGGGTGGCGATGCTGGTGCGCGACGCCGCGGTACGCGTAGCGAACCTCGATCACCGGCCCAAGCTCGATCACCCCAGGGGCGATCCGCACGCCCCGTGCGTGCAATGACGCGCATCGCCGTCACCCGCGACGTCAGCCCCGCCATTGAGCGCTGCGAGCTGGTGCATCAGGAGCGGCGCCCGATCGACGTCACCAGGGCCAGGCGCCAGCATGGCCTGTACGAGGAGGCGCTCACGGCACTGGGCTGCCGGGTGGAGGCGCTGCCCGCCGATCCTGAGCTCGCTGACTCTGTGTTCGTGGAAGATACCGCCATCGTGCTCGACGAGGTGGCGGTGATCACGCGCCCCGGTGCGGAGTCCCGCAGGCCCGAGACGGCGGCGGTATCCGGCGCGCTCGCGCCCTATCGACCGCTGCTGGTGATCGAGGCGCCGGGGACACTGGATGGCGGAGACGTTCTGCGGATCGGACGCACACTGTATGTGGGACTCAGCGGCCGCTCCGACCAGACGGGGATCGATCAGCTGAGTCGCGCGCTGGCGCCGTATCGCTACGAGGTGCGGGGCGTCGCCGTGCACGGGTGCCTGCATCTCAAGTCTGCCGTGACGGCGCTGGGCGACGACACCGTGCTCGTCAACCGCGAGTGGGTCGATCCCGCGGTCTTCACCGGAACGCGCTCGATCGAGATCGATCCGCGCGAGCGTGGGGCCGCCAATGCCCTCCGCATCGGGGAACGGGTCATCTATCCCGCATCATTCCCGGCCACACGGCGCCGCCTCGCCCTGGCGGGGATCGATGTGCTCGAGGTCGATGTGTCGGAGCTCCAGAAAGCGGAGGGTGCGGTGACCTGTTGCAGCCTGGTGTTCGAGGCTCAGTAATGAGCGGCAACGATCCTCGCTCGCGCCTCTTCCCTCCGCTCATCATGATCTCTGGGGTGCTCCTCGGCATCGGGTTGCAGGCGCTGTGGCCCCTGTCCTTCCTCCCTCGAGCCGCAGGGCACTGGATCGGAAGCAGTCTGATGGTTGGGGCGCTGGCGTTCGGGGCCTGGGCAGTGCAGACGTTTCGACGTGCCGGGACGACGCCGCATCCGCACGCGGATGTCACCGCGTTCGTGACGACCGGGCCATTCGCATTCAGTCGCAATCCGATGTACGTGACCAATGTGGTATTCCAGGTCGGCGCTGCGTTCCTGCTCGACAACGCCTGGATCCTGATGCTGGCTCCCGTCACCTGGCTGCTGCTGGACCGCGTCATCATCGCGGGGGAAGAGCGGTACCTCGCAGAGAAGTATGGATCCACCTACGATGCCTACCGCGGGCGAGTGCGGCGGTGGCTGTGAGCCGGCGCGCGGTGATCGTTCTGCTGAGCGCTCTGCTCGCCTGCAGCGGGTCGACCAGCCCGGCGCCCCCATCGCGCACCTATCGGATGGGATTCTCGGCGATTCCGCCGCGCAACGACCTCGCGACGGCGCTGCAGGGCCTCAACCTCTGGACCTCCGGCCACGCCGACGCCGCGATCATGCACGTGTCGGTGCCTTACGCCGCACTGCTCAACGGGATTTCGGTGCACCAGGAGGTCGACTCCAACGAGCTTGGGCTGGCGAATTACTACCACGCGAAGGGCCTGCCCCTCTTCATCACCGTCGACGTCACGAACGGACTCAACCGCGCCAAAGAAGATCCGTATCTCGACTCGATCGGGCGCAGCATCACCGACACCGCGATTCAGCGTCTGTACGTCGACTACGTCCTCACGCTCGACACCATCCTGCATCCCACCTATCTCGGCCTCGCCGCCGAGACCAACCTGATTCGCGCGGCGGCTGCGGACTCGGTCTACCAGGCGGTAGTTGTGATGACCAACGCGGCGGCGGCCCGGCTGCAGAGATTGAGCGGCGCGCCGCCGCTCTACGTCAGCGTGCAGGTGGAGGTCGCCTGGGGCAAGCTGCAAAACACGGGGTATGTCGGCATCGCCCAGGATTTCGCCGACTTTCCCTTCGTCGATGCGATCGGGTTGTCGTCCTATCCTTACCTGGGCGGATTCGCGGTGCCGGAGAGTCTGCCGCTGGACTATTACTCGCGCGTCGTCGCGGGGCATTCCACTCCCACTTTGGTCGTCGAAGGAGGCTGGCCCTCTGTATCGGCCGGCCCCGTCGTCTCGTCGCCGGCGTTGCAGGTGCGCTATCTCGAGCGCGAATCCCGGCTGCTCGACTCGGCGCGATCGGTGGCGCTGTTTCAACTGACGTTCGCCGACCTCGATCTCTCTACCTTCACGCTGCCGCCCGGATCGATCCTGCCGCTGTTCGCGCATCTTGGTGTAGTCGACTCGGCGTTCGGGGCCAAGCCGGCGCTGGCGGCGTGGGATTCGATTCTCGCGAGGCGCCGCCTTCCCTGATTCCGCGTCTCCAACTCTTCGAGATCGAAGATCAGGAGTGGTGTCCCGCGCCCATCCGGGA
>DATFTG010000275.1:0-8530 GCA_035262265.1 Gemmatimonadales bacterium | reverse complement strand
ATCCTCGGGGCTCGTCTCGGGGCGCACCAGGATCACCTTGTGGCCCTTCTTGGCCATCGCTTCGGCGACGTCGGCGTCGAAGACCGCTTCGCCGATGGCAGCCCCCGGGGAGGCCGGGAGACCCTTGGCGATCAGCGCTTCCTTGGCTGCCGGGTGGACCATCGGGTGGAAAATCTGGTCGAGATCCTGCGGCGGCACGCGCTGCACCGCCTCGTCCTTCGTGATCATTCCCTCGCCCACCATCTCCACGGCGATACGGACCGCGGCGAGGCCGGTGCGCTGGGCGCGACGCGTCTGCAACATGAACAGACGGTCGTGCTCGAACGTGAACTCGATGTCCTGCACGTCCTTGAAGTGGTGCTCGAGCTTCTCGGCGACCGTTTCGAGCTCGCGATAGACCTTGGCGAGCTTGCCTTTGGCGAGCTTGTTCAGCGACAGCGGCGTGCGCGCGCCGGAGACGACGTCCTCCCCCTGGGCGTTGGTGAGGAAGTCGCCGTTCAGCACCGCCTCGCCGGTGCGGCAATCGCGGGTGAAGGCGACGCCTGTCCCGCAGTCCTCGCCCATGTTGCCGTAAACCATCGCGACGATGTTCACCGCGGTGCCAAGCTCGTCGGGGATGCCGTGCACCCGGCGGTAGTCGATCGCGCGGCGTGTGCGCCAGCTCTTGAACACCGCCTCGATCGCGCCCCACAGCTGCGCCTTGGGATCGTCGGGGAAGGTCACGCCGCGGCGCGACTGGACGATCGCCTTGTATTCACGGACCAGCGCCTGCAGATCCTCGGCCGGCAGGTCGATGTCGCGCTCGACCTTGCGGCGCTTCTTCATTTCGTCGAGCACCTCGTCGAACGGCTCCTTGCCGAGCTCGAACACGACGTCGCCGTACATCATCACGAAGCGGCGGTAGGAGTCGTAGGCGAAGCGTGGATTCTCCGAGCCGGCGATCAACCCTTGAACGGTGTCGTCGTTCAGCCCGAGGTTGAGGATCGTTTCCATCATCCCGGGCATGGACACCGCGGCGCCGGAGCGCACCGACACGAGCAGCGGATTGGTGCGGTCCCCGAACTTCTTTTCCGTCGCCTGCTCGAGTCGCTTGAGGTGGCGCCCCACTTCTTCGCGCAATTCGTCGGGGAACGAGCCGTCGGCGAGGTAGCGGAGGCAGAGCTTGGCGGAGATGGTGAAGCCGGGGGGGACCGGCAGGCCGAGATTCGCCATCTCGGCGAGGCCCGCCCCCTTGCCGCCGAGGATGTCCCGCATCGCGGCCGTGCCATCGGCTCGGCCCTGTCCAAAGAAGTAGACGAACCGTTCTACGGAAGGCATGGCGACCGATCGGTGAGGGTGGTCAGGCGGTGACGGGCACCAGCGGAGCGGCGTGTCGCACGGCGGCTGATTCGTCGGGAATCGGCGTCGGGTACTGGCCGGAGAAGCAGGCATGGCAGAATCCCGACGGGTCGCCACTCGCGGCGCGCAGCATTCCCTGGAGCGACAGATACCCCAGCGTTTCGACGCCCAGGTGGCGGCGGATTTCCTCGATCGAATGGCTCGAGGCGATCAGCTCCGACTTCGTCGGCGTATCGATGCCGTAATAGCATGGACCCGTGATGGGCGGAGACGCCACGCGAAAGTGCACTTCTCGTGCGCCGGCGGCGCGGATCATCTGCACCAGGCCCTTGCTGGTGGTGCCCCGCACGAGCGAATCGTCCACGACGACCACCCGTTTGCCTTCCAGCACTTCGCGCACGGGATTGAATTTGATCTTCACCTTGGCGGTACGTCCATCCTGCGTCGGATTGATGAAGGTGCGGCCGACGTAGTGATTGCGGATCAACCCGTATTCGAGCTTGAGGCCGGTTTCTTCCGCGAAGCCCAGCGCCATGGCGTTGGAGGAGTCGGGGACCGAGAAGACGCAATCGGCACCGGGGGCCGGATGCTCGCGTGCCAGCTCGTGTCCCAACGCGCGGCGCACCCGATCCACCGAGCGACCGAAGATCGTGCTGTCGGGGCGCGAGAAGTACACCAACTCGAAGATGCAGCGCCGGTGGGGGCGCGCCGGGAGCGAGGGCAGACGATCGACCTCACCGTCGTGAATCCGCAGGAACTCGCCCGGCTCGAGCTCGCGCACCGCCGTCGCCCCGATCAAGTCGAACGCGCAGGTCTCCGAAGCCAGCACGTGGCCCGATCCCAGACGGCCCAGCCAGAGGGGCCGGAACCCGCGCGCATCGACGATGGCGTAGAGCGTACGCCCGATCGTCACGACGAGGGAATAGGCACCCTCGACGCGTTCCAGCGCGTCGAGCAGCTGGTCTTCGGGCTCGCGCGCCTCGGAGCGCGCGATGAGGTGCACCAGGACTTCGCTGTCGGAGGACGTTTGGAAGATCGAGCCTTTGTCGACGAGATCGGCGCGCAGCTGTGCGGCGTTGGTGAGGTTGCCGTTGTGACCGAGGGCGAGGGGTCCCTCGCGATAGCGCGCCAGAATCGGCTGGGCGTTGGCGAGCACCGAGCTGCCCGCGGTCGAGTATCGGGTGTGCCCGATCGCCGTATCACCGGGTAGACCCGTCAGCACCGACTCGGTGAAAACGTCGGAGACGAGGCCCATGCCGCGGTGGGAGCGCGCCACCCCTTCGCCATCGACGGCGACCACACCCGAGGACTCCTGCCCGCGGTGCTGCAGACTGTAGAGCCCGAGGTAGGCCTTACGAGCCGCGTCGGGAACGCCGGAAACCCCGATGATGCCGCACATGGATCGGTCTAGTCACCCATTCGTTTGGGAACGCACGAGAAATATACCTCGCGCAGCGCGGCGACGGTCTGCGAGATCGAGCCGTCACGCAGACGCACCGTGAACGTTCCATTCGGCGTCTTCACGATTCCGGCATCGTACACGGAGACTCCGATCCGCCGCGCCAGCTCTTCCACGGCAGCGGCCTGCTCGGGTGTGCACGTCACCACTGCGCGGCCGTGGGACTCGCTGAACAGGAGGTTCGGCGCATCGAGACCGGATGCGTATCTACGGAGATCGAGCTCGACGCCGAAACCCGCCTGCTGGTAGGGCCCGCCCATCGCGATTTCGGCGAGCGCGACGCCAAGCCCGCCGTCCGAGCAGTCATGCGCGGAGCGGAACAGGCGCTCCCGGGCGCCCTCGACCAGGAAGTCGATGAGTCGCCGTTCCGCGGTGAGATCGACGGCCGGCGGCTCCCCACCGGAGCAGCTCAGGATCGCGTCCCAGTACGCCGAGCCGCCGAGCTCCCGCTTCGTCTCTCCCAGAATGAAGACCCGGTCACCGGGAACGGACGCGTGACTCGGCACGGCGCGATCGATGCGATCGAGCAACCCGACCATTCCCACGACGGGCGTCGGATCGACCGCTCCCGTAGGGCTCTCATTGTAGAAGGAGACGTTGCCCCCGGTCACCGGGGTATCGAACGCGCGACAGGCATCGGCGATGCCGCGGCACGCTTCGCGAAACTGGAAATAGACGGCGGGGCGCTCGGGGTTGCCGAAGTTGAGGCAATCGGTGATACCGAGCGGCCGGGCGCCCGTGCACGCGATGTTGCGCGCGGCTTCGGCGACGGCCGCCTTGCCGCCCTCGTAGGGGCGCAGCCGGACATAGCGCGCATTGCACGCCGTGGTGACGGCGATCCCGAAATCCGCGTGGCGGACGCGCACGACGCCGGCATCTCCTCCGGGGGCGATCACGGTACCCGCCTGCACGGTCGAGTCGTATTGCTCGAACACCCAGCGCTTCGATGCGAGGGGTGGGTGGTCGAGCAGCCGGAGCAGTGCTTGCTCTGGTGTCAGGGCTGCCGAGTCAGGCAGCGGGGCTTGTGCCCGCAGCGTAGCTGCGCCCGGATCCTCGGCTGCCTCCGGCGAGTAGATCGGGCAGTCTTCCACCAGCTGCCGTCCGGGGATTTCGACCACGACCTCGTCGCCCCAGGTGCAGCGATACATCCCGTCATCGGTGACGCGGCCGATCGGCGTCGCCGACAGCTCCCATTTCGCCGCGATCGCCTGCACCTGCGGGACGCGATCGTGCTTGGCCACGACGAGCATGCGCTCCTGCGATTCCGAAAGCAGGATCTCGTAGGGAGTCATGCCGGCTTCGCGCGTCGGCACGCGGGACAGATCGATTTCCACGCCCACGCCACCGCGGGCCGCCATTTCCGCCGACGATGACGTCAGGCCGGCGGCGCCCATGTCCTGGATCGCGACGATGTGTCCCGAGGCGATCAGCTCGAGGCTCGCCTCGAGCAGCAGTTTTTCCGTGAACGGATCCCCGACCTGGACCTGTGGCCGGCGCTTCTCGCTCTCGCGGGACAACTCTTCAGAGGCGAACGAGGCGCCGTGGATGCCATCGCGTCCCGTGCTCGCCCCGACGGCGAGCAGCACGTTCCCTACGCCATGCGCAGCGGCGGTGATCAGGTCCGACTCGCGCAGGATGCCGACGCACATGGCGTTGACGAGTGGATTGCCCGCGTACCCGGGCAGAAAGTCCACCTCACCGCCGAGGGTCGGAACGCCGACGCAGTTGCCGTAGTCGCCGATGCCGCGCACCACCCCGGCGAAGAGATAGCGATTGCGGGCGTCGTCGAGGTTGCCGAACCGGAGGCTGTTGAGCAACGCGACGGGACGGGCGCCCATCGTGAACACATCTCTCAGGATGCCGCCCGCGCCGGTGGCCGCGCCTTGATACGGCTCGACGGCCGAGGGGTGGTTGTGTGACTCGATCTTGAACGCGACCGCCCAGCCGTCCGGCAGCCGCAGCACGCCGGCGTTCTCCCCTGGTCCCTGCACGACCTGCGGGCCGGTGGTGGGGAAGGTCTTCAGGACGGTTTTGGAGTGCTTATAAGAGCAGTGCTCGCTCCACAGCGCGGAGAAAATGCCGAGCTCGGCGAAGGTCGGCGTGCGGCCCAGCAGCGCCTCGATGCGGGCGTACTCGTCGCCCGTGAGGTTGTGCTCGCGGACCAGCTCCCGCGTGATCGGCGGATCGCCGGGCAAGCTCACCGGCGGCCGCCTCACGTGCCCTGGGCCCGCGCGCCGGACACCCCCTTCATCACCGCCCCCATCACGCGTGCGACGACATTGGGGTGCGGGTGCTTGAGCACCGCCTCCGCTTCCCCCGCGTCGAACCAGATGCCGTGGCAGTGCGTACATTGATCGATCTGCACGCCCTCCCAGTCGCCGGTAATCAGCTCGTAACCGCACTTCGGGCATTTCATGAAATGCGATTTGCGCTCGGCGGCGGCGGCCTCCTGTTGCAGCGCGGCGCGCTGCTGCCGCAGCAGCTCCGCGTCGCGCCGCGCGAAGTATTCGTCTTCGTTCCGGCTGATATCGCTCACGGCGTCGTCACCAGGTTGCGGCCGGGGGGGAGCGCTCGCGGCGAGGACGACTGGCCGCTGTATCCGTGCCCCTTCCAACGCAACACTGCGTCCACGACCTGGTTGTTCTGGAGGATCACCAGGTCTTCGGTGCCGCAAGTGTGCTCGCAACCGTTGGGATACAGGAGATAGGTGTATGCGCCGGCGCTGCGGCGCGCGGCGGGCGGACCCCACAGCGCTTCGACATCCGCCGCGCTCATCCCGGGATTGATCGTCCCGGTGTCGGCGGAGTTGTAAGGCTCGTCCGCCAGCACGGGACGCGATGGAGCGGGCTCCGTCACCTGGCGTGGCGGCGGCGGTGTGGGTTTCGGCGCGGCAGCCGGCTGCGGTGCGGGAGTCGTCGTGATGGTAGACGACGCAGCGGCCCTGGTGCCAGGCGTCGGGGTGGCTTTTGCCGTGCCGCCCGGCGGCGTTTTGGTCGCGCCGGTAGCCGGAACCCCGGTGGTGGTTCGCTTCGTGGTGTCCCGCGCGGCGGTCGCCGGCGGCTTATTGCGATTCTTTATCTTGTCGACCAGCAGTTTCCACTTGTCACAGCCCAGCGTGGTGCCCGCCAGCAGCGCGCACACCACCAGTATGCTGCGTCGCATGACCAGCCTCCAGGGAAAGGAAGACACGAGCACCGTCCGACCCGCCAAGGGCTGCCGAGTTGCGGCGCTCGGGATGCGGCATCAGACCCACTACGGTACGACTGGCACTACATACCCCCGCGATCTCATGGGCGGATCCATTGGGATTGTCACCGACATAGCGCCACACGATCCGGCCTTCGGCTTCCAGCTCACGCAGGGTGCGCTCGTCGGCGACATAGCGCCCGTCGCCGTGGGCCACCGGCACGATGAGCTCCTCGCCTCGCGTATACAAGGCCGTGCAGGGCGTGTCGGTCGTTTCGACGCGCACGCGCACCGGCCGCGACAGGAAGCGCTGGCCGGCGTTGCGCATCAGCGCGCCCGGGAGCAGTCCCGCCTCGCACAGAATCTGAAACCCGTTGCAGATCCCCACGACGGTGCCGCCGCCCTTCGCATGTGCGGTGACCGCCTGCAGCACCGGGGAAAAGCGCGCGATCGCGCCGGAGCGCAGGTAGTCGCCGTAGCTGAACCCGCCGGGCAGCACCACCACGTCGGCGCCGCGCAGGTCGGTTTCGCGGTGCCAGACGTAGTAGGCCTCGGAGCCCGCGGCCTGCGCGGCGTCCAGGGTATCGGCGTCGCAGTTCGATCCGGGAAAGACGACGACGGCGACGCGGCGCATCAGGCGGCCTCCACCAGCACGTGGTAGTCCTCGGTGACGGGGTTGGCGAGCAGCCGGTCGCACATCGCCCGGGCGCGCGCCGCCGCGGCGTCTCCGGTCGGCGCCTCGAGCTGCAGCACCAGGTGCTTGCCGGCGCGCACCGTCCCCACTTCGGCGAAGCCGAGCGCGTGGAGGGCGTGCTGCACCGCCTGCCCCTGCGGATCGAGCAGCGCCGCGCGCGGCATGACCCGGACCTCGACGCGGAACGTCGGCATCAGGTGCGCCCTCGCGGCGAGATGCCGCGCGAGCGCGGCCCGAAGCTGTGGCCGTTCTCGGCGTCCCCACCGGAATCCGCGATGACGATCGGTCCGGCGATGTCGGTCTCGCCGCCGTCGTCGTCCCCGGCGAAGAATCCCAGCAGCGCCGCACGGGCCACGCCGTAAGTCATGTAGGTGATCCCCAGCGGGAAGAAGAAGACGTCGTGCTGCGTGATGCCGAAGTAGAGGATAAGCAGGATGATCAGGAGACCCAAGAGCCCCCGCGGGGTGCGCAGGCTGGCGCGGGGCAGTGTGGCGTAGCGGACGTTCGAGACCATCAGGATGGTGCAGATGATCATCAGGAAGTTGAGCAACAGCGGCCAGGGGAGCCCCCGCAGCTGGGCGTACAGCTCGGTCTGCGTGAAAGGGTAATACGTCGCGAGCGTCATGCCCGCCGCGGGTGACGGTAACCCGACGAAATAGCTCTTGGGGCGTCCCGCCTGAGTCACGTTGAAGCGCGCCAGGCGGATGGCCGCTCCCATCACATAGAAGTAGCAGAAGATCCAGGCGGCGGGTCCGGCGGTCGCGAAATGCAGCTCGTACATCAGGTATGCCGGAGCGACGCCGAAGCTCACCACGTCGACGAGGCTGTCGAGCTCGGCGCCGAAGCGCGTGCCGGTGTTGGACAGCCGGGCGATTCGGCCGTCCAGAGTGTCGAGAATTCCCGCGAACACGAGAAACCAGCTGGCGCGGTACAGCTCGCCGCGCGAGGCCAGGGTCATCGACCAGATGCCGAAAAACAGATTGAAGAGCGTGAACAGGCTGGGCACGATAATGACCACCCGCTTCACGCCGCGGCGTCCGCCTGCCCCGGGGGCAGGCAGGGTCACTGCGGGTACTCCGCGAGCACGGTCGCGCCCGCCGCGACGCGGTCGCCGATCTGCACGCGAGCCGCGGCGTGGGCGGTGAGCGGCAGGTAGACGTCGACGCGGGAGCCGAAGCGGATCATCCCCAGGCGCGCACCCTGGGTCGCGCGATCACCGACCTTGGCGTCGGTCACGATACGGCGCGCGATCAGTCCGGCGATCTGCCGCACCAGCACGGCGCCATGGGGGCCCGTGAGTCCGATCGAGGATTGCTCGTTGTCGAGGCTCGCCTTGTCCTCCGCCGCATGGAGGAACTTGCCGGGATTGTAGTTCCGGTACGCCACGGTGCCCGACACCGGATAGCGATTGACGTGCACGTCGAACACACTCATGAAGATCGACACGCGCAGCGCCCGCCCGTGCAGGAATGCCGGCTCGTCGGTCTCGGTGACGCTGACGATACGACCGTCGGCCGGTGCGATCACGACCCGGTCGCCGCGCGGGCCGGTGCGATCGGGATTGCGAAAAAACACCAGCAGCCAGATGGCGAGCGGCACCAGCAGGACCTCGAGCCCCCACCACCAGGGGCTCCAGCGCAGCGCCGCCACCGCGACGAGCGCCGCCAGCCCCCACCCGATCACGATGAACGGCCATCCTTCGGGGGCCATCCTCACGCCGCGACCTCCAGGGCCTTGCCGGTGATGAGGCGATACGCCTCGCGGTAGCGGGCGCTGGTCGCCGCGATCACGACCGGCGGCAGCGGGGGCGGCGGCTCGTTGCCGTCCCATTTGCCCTGTTCCTTGAGGCCGGC
>DATFTG010000274.1:0-3653 GCA_035262265.1 Gemmatimonadales bacterium | reverse complement strand
CACGAGGCCCGGTCGGTCGACGTCGCCCGGTGGCTCCTCGACCACGGCGCCGACATCGACGCGCGCGACGTGGATCACGAGTCCACGCCGGCGCAGTACATGATCCGCGACCGCCAGGAGGTCGTCCGCTTTCTCGTGTCTCGCGGCTGCCACACCGACATCCTGATGGTGGCGGCACTCGGCGACCTCGGGCTGGTGCGCCGGCATCTCGAGGCCGATCCCCGGTGCATCCGCATGTACGTTTCGGATGAGTGGTTTCCCAAGCGCGATCCACGCGCCGGCGGCTGCATCTACTTCTGGACACTGGGACACCTCGCCACGCCGCACAGCGTGGCACGGGAATTCGGTCACGAGGAGGTGTTTCGCTTCCTGCTCGATCGCAGCCCCGACGAGTTGAAACTGGCGCTGGCCTGCGACCTGGGAGATGACGCCACCTTCCAGCAGCTGCTCGCGGCACACCCGCGCCTCGTGGAATCGCTGTCCGAGGACGACAAGAAACATCTGGTGCGCGCCGCCCAGAGCAACAACACCAATGCGGTGCGCCTCCTGCTTGCCGCGGGATGGCCGGTCGTGGTGCGCGGCGAGCACGGCGGCACGCCGCTGCACTGGGCCGCATGGCACGGCAACATCGCGATGGTTCGCGAGATCCTGCGCCACAACCCGCCGCTCGACTTGCGCGGCGACGACCACGACCTCCCGGCACTCGGCTGGGCACTGCACGGTTCGGAGCACGGCTGGCACAGCAAGACGGGAGACTACCCGGGCGTGGTGGATGCCCTCCTCTCGGCAGGGGCGACGCTTCCTGAAAACGAGTTCGAGGTGAGTGAGGCAGTGCGGCGGGTGGTGGATCGGTACAGAAAAAAGGCGTAGTGAGTGATGGGTCATGAGGCACGGGAAAAAAAGGCGTAGTGTGTTATGGGTCGTGGGTAACGACTTTACCCACTACTCACGACCCATAACGCGTTTCTAGCCTACGGGGAGTCGCTCGTTCCCAGCTCTCCGGTCAACAGCTCCGCGACCACGCGACGCGCCCCGTAAACCTTGTCGAGCGCGGCCTGGATCGCCCGCACATCCACCATGACATTGCGCCCGCGCTCGGGGAGATAGATGTAGTCGCGCACCAGCGCGTCGATGTTGCGATCGAAGTTGAGCCCCACGAGCCGCAGATCTTTGGTGACGACCGGAGATCCGGAGTTCCCGCCGTACGTGTCCGCCGTCGACACGAAGTCGAGCGGCGTGCCGAGGTCGAGTCCCGCGGGCGGCGTGCGCCAGCGGTACGGCAGATCCCAATCGGTTCCGGAACCGGCAGCCCGGAAACGATCGTACATCCCGAAGAACGTGGTGAACGGCGGAGCTTCGGTGCCGTTGTAGGCGTAGCCCGCGACCACGCCGTCGGCGACACGCGGAGAGAAGGTGCCGTCGGGCGGGAGCGCCCGACCGTAGACCGCGAATCGGGCCCGCCCCAGCTCACCGGCGAGCTCGCGCTCGCTGACGGAGAGACGACTGGCCTCTATTTGAAACGCCCGCCATGCCGGTAGCAGCGCGGTCACGAGCCGGACGGCGGGATCGTCGGTGGGGAGCCCGGCGGCCAGCGCCTGCGCTGCCTTGGCCGAATCCTCGAGCACGGAGTGATCGATCAGCGACTGAGCGGCGGCGAGCGGCGACGGCTGACCCGCCAGCACCGCTTTCGACAGTGCGTGACTCGGTCCATAGGCGGCCACGATGTCGCTCAGCTCGAGCGTCAGAAAGCTCAGCTCCAGCTCGCGCGGCAACTTGCCGACCCGGGCGGCGCGGCGGCTGAACACCAGCGCCGAATCGTGGGCTGCACCGCCGATCTGGGCGACGTTCAGCGCACGCTGCACGAGCACCGAGCCGGCAAAGCTGTTGCCGAAAAACGCGAAGGCCCGGTAGGGTGCGGCCAGCGCCGCCTTTTGTTTCTCCAGATCGGCCAGCTGCTGCAGCAGCCGGCCGTACCGCCCGCTCAGCTCCTTCCGAGCCGCCACGCTGTCGCGCAGCTGCTGCTCGGCGCGGCGGCGCCGGTCCATGATGGTGGAATCGAGCAGCGCACCGAAGCGCCCCTGCGACGATTTGAGGCTGTTGGACACGCCGAACATCCAGTTACGCATGTCCAGCGAATCGCCGGTGGCGCGGTGGGCGGAGTAAAACGCGTGCAAGGCATTCAGCCGTGACGCCAGAAACCCGACCTGTGCCGGCACGCTCACCGCGCGCTCATACTCGAGCTGCGACACCGCCTTGAGCCGCGAAGTCGAGCCGGGGTTCCCGATGACGAACACCGCGTCGCCGGCCTTCACCCCATCCTTGCCCCAGGTGAACCAGTTGGGCGTCTCGAACGGCTTGCCGTCGGCGCCATACACGCGCAGCACCGAGAAATCGAGGGCGTAGCGCGGGTAGGTGAAGTTGTCGGGGTCGCCGCCAAAGAAGCCCATCTGCAGCTCGGGCGCGGCCACGAGGCGGATGTCGGTGAAGCGGCGAAAGACGTAGGCCGAGTAGCGGCCGCCGTTGTAGAGCGGGACGAACTGCACCCAGATCGAGTCGCCGGGATGGGCGTACTGCGTCTTGAGGCGAGCGCCGATCGTCGCACCCGCCTCCTGGCGGACGCGCGCCCTGGCGGTGTCGCTCGACGCGCGATCGACCTGCGGCAGCACCTCGTCGGTGACGTCCTGGACGGCGAGCAGCTGATCGACGTAGTAGTCCGGCATTCTGCGCTCGTCGGCGAGCGTGTGCGCGACGAAGCCGGAGTCGAGCAGCGTCTCCCCCGCTTTCGTCACGGCGCTGATGCCTTCCCGGGCGCAGTGGTGGTTGGTGACGACGAGACCGTGGGGCGAGACGAACGAGGCCGAGCAACCGGGGAGGCGCAGCGCGGCGAGCCGGGCCCGCGTGAACCAGGCCGAGTCGGCGGTGAACCCGTAGGTCGTCGAGAAGTAGCGGTCGGGGGGATACTCGAACGTCCACATCTTGCCCATGTCGAAGCTCTGCGCCGTTTGGCCGGCGAGGGCGACGGGGAACGCCAGGACGATCAGACCGACACGTTTCATGGGAATGCTCCGCGCGGGTTCACGGTTGAGACGCAGTCGACGCCAGCGGGGTTGCGGCATCGCCGAGGACCCCGACCTGGCGCAGCGTGATCCGTGTCTCCTCGTTCATGTCGTAGCGATCGCACTCGTCGGCGGCAATCCAGGCGAACGCGTCGAACTCCTCGTTGATCACCGGATCGCGGCCGTCGGTCGTGCAGGCGTAGATCAGGAACACCATGTACATCGTGTGGCGCTCGCCCGAGGGCAGCAGCTTCTCGTGAACCCGGCCCTTGAAATAGAGCGGCACCATCGTGGCCAGCTCGAGCTGCAGCTCCTCGCGCACTTCGCGGCGCAGCGCGTCCTCGATACGCTCACCCTCTTCGACGCCGCCGCCGGGCAGGCCCCATTGTCCGGGAAAGACACCGCGATGCAGCGGCATCTTGACGAACAGGTAGCGGCCGTCGGCGCGGCGGATAAGGGGAACGACGATCAAGCGGCGTTGCATCGAGATACCCTTGCGAGAACGATCGGCAGTTGCGTTATGGGCGCCGCTCGAGAGCCCCCGCGGCCACTGGGTCCATTGTAATGCCTACGATCGCGAGGGCGCGAGCGAGCACA
>DATFTG010000273.1:0-2817 GCA_035262265.1 Gemmatimonadales bacterium | reverse complement strand
GATAACGGGCTCGTGGTCGTCGCGTCGCGCGCCGCGTTGAGTGCCGCGCGAGACCCGGGCAGCGAGTCGGAGACGTTCTTCCGCGCCCTCGCGCGCTGGACGCGACGCCCCGCGGAATGGGCCCGCGTTCCCGGTGCCGGCGCGCGTGGACCGCTCGTACTCACCGGTGGTCCCGCCGCGGTTGCGCCGCGGCCCCCGCGCCAGGCGCCGCCGGAAGGCGTCCAGCCCGAGCGCCTCGCCCGCGCGAGCGGCGCCACGCCCCGGCCCGGGGCCGGCCTCCCCGGATGGATCACGCGCCAGGGTGTGCGAGCCCTCCTGACCGATTTCCCCCGGCTCGCCCCGGAGGTGAGCGTCACGGCGCGCATCGCGGCGTTCGATTCGATCACCAACATCCTCGACATCGGCGCGTTCAACCTGCTCGTGACCAACGCCCACGTCGCGGCGCTCGCCGATTCCGCGAATCGCCAACGGTGGGAGCGTGACGCTTTGCGCGCCGGGTGGCAGCAGGTCGCTGGTCGGCTGCAGGCCACGAGTGTGCGCTGGCTGCCGCTGGTCGCCCCCAGAGACCTCGAGGCGCCTGGCGACACCACCGGGCCGCCGTGCCCCCTGGACGAGGTGCTGTGGGGGAAGATCGTTTCCGGCATGCGCGTGCTGTCGCGCTTCGCCGCGTCGCGCTCCGATCTGATCCCCGCGGTGGGCGTCGAGCTGGACGAAACCACGCGGTCGTGGAGCGGTATGCCGTTCTGCGACGCGGCGTGGCAGGCCGGTATCGCCGCGCTCCCGAAGCGTCCGGCGCTGACGAAGGCGCGTCTCACCGCGCTGGCCGCGGTACCGCTGGCCGCCCGCTACGACACGCTGCTCGAGGGCGGGCTGCTCGCCGAGTACGACTCGGCGGTGTCCCGGGCGGTGGAGCAGCGCGGCACCGCCATCGCGCAGGACGCACGGCGCCAGCGACGCGACCTGATGGTGGCAGTGGTCGTGCCGCGCTCACCCGATGACTGGTTCACGCGCAGCCTGGTGCGCGGGCTCACCACCACCAACTCGCCGGCCCTCGTGCTGTCTCCCGATCCACGGGCGCGTCAGATCCTCGGCACCGTGCTGCACGCGATTCGGCTCGACCCCGCGCAGTTGTCCGCCGGTGCAACGACTCGCCTCGGTCCGCTGGTGTTCCGCGAGCAGGACGGTTTCTGGCTCGGACCTGCGGAATCGGTATTCGTCGGGGCGACCGACAGCCTGGCCCGCCTGGTGCGACGCCTCACGAAGGAACGCTGAACCCGTTAGCTTTGGTATCGCGAGGGGACGGTGGGGTGGGATGGTCGCGGCGTGCTGGTTGGAGTGGTGCGTCGAGGAAAGTCCGAGCTCCGCAGGGCAGACTGCCAGGTAACGCCTGGGCGCCGCAAGGCGACGGACAGGGCCACAGAAAACAGACCGCCCGGTTTCCGGGTAAGGGTGAAAAGGTGGGGTAAGAGCCCACCGCGCGACCGGTAACGGTCGTGGCACGGTAACCCCCAGTCGGAGCAAGGCCAAATAGGCAGCGAGACCCGGCCCGGGTCGTCTGAGCTGCGGGTAGGCCGCACGAGATGGCTGGCGACAGCCATCCCAGAGAGATGACCATCTGGCTGCCATTGCGCGGCCAAACAGAACTCGGCTTATGGCCCCACCACTCTCCTCCGAATGACGGGCGGCAAGCCGTATCCGGCGCAGTGGGAGCGCGTCGCCGACCTGCGGGTATTCCGTACGTCCCCCGAGGCATGGGAAAAGCTGATCGCCTGGCGCACCGACATGGGGAAGCGCGGCTGGAAGCTGTTACGGGTCACCCACGAGGGACCGGAGCTGGTCGCGGTCTTCGGCCGCACCAAAGCCGACCGTCAGGATCGTTGACATGAGACCCAACGAAGAGGAGACGCGAGGCATGACGCCACGCTTGCCCTTATTGACTGCCGTGCTGCTCACTGCGGCGTGCGGCGGCGGTCCGCCGCGGACCGGGACGGCGCCGACCCCGACGCCCGCGGCGCCCCCGGGAGTCGCACCAGTGCATTCGCCGACGGTGCAGTTCGCCCCCAGCACGATGCACTTTCTGGTCCGTCAAGATCTCCACATCCTCCAGGACTACGCGGGACTCCCTCCTAGCATCGATTTGCGTTACGGCCTGTACGTGACCGCGGCGATCGGCGCGCCCGCCGACAGCGGCCTGCCGACGACGTTCACCATCGACTCGATCGTCGTCGATTCCGCGACGCAGCTGCCGCCCCAGATCAATCTCGCCGCGGCCCGTGGGTACCGCGTCGCTGGTCGGTTGCTCTCCACCGGCGAATTCATCAGTGGTCCCTGCGACACGAGCGCAGCGGCATCGGGAATCGGCAGCCTGTTGCCCCGCTTCCGCAGCTTCTTCCCACGCCTTCCGGTGGGCGGCGTGCGCCCGGCGATGACCTGGAGCGATTCCGCGGATGTGACCGACAACCCGGCGTGCTCCGGCGGAGCAGCGATCACGACGCACTCCGCCAACCAGCGGACCGCCGCGGCGTGGGAGGACCATGCGGGAAGCCGGGCGCTGCGGCTCGAGTCCTCGTCCCGCTATCGGTTCAACGGATCGGGGCAGCAGAGCGGCAATCCGTTTACGATCGACGGCTCCGGTGCGGGCACCGGGTTCGCCTACCTCAGCTCGGATGGTCGCTATCTGGGCGGGGAGCAGCGTGATTCGGCGACGCTGACGATCGATCTGCAGGTGCAGGGGATCTCGATTCCGCGCCGCCAGCTCTCGCACACGGTCGTCACGGCGTTGCCGCGGTGAGGCGCTCCACGGCGGCCGCGCTCCTG
>DATFTG010000272.1:0-10285 GCA_035262265.1 Gemmatimonadales bacterium | reverse complement strand
ACCGGCAAGCCGGAGCCAGATGCCCTCGCCGCCTACCGCGCCAAACGCTCCGCCGATCAGACGCCCGAACCGTCGGGTCGCGTGGCGGCGGAGCCGGGGCGCCGCTTCATCGTCCACCAGCATGCCGCGACACGCCTGCACTTCGACCTGCGGCTCGAGCTGGAAGGGGTGTTGAAGTCGTGGGCCGTCCCGCGCGGACCATCCGCCGATCCTACCGACAAGCGTCTCGCCGTGCACGTCGAGGATCACCCCATCGAGTACGGCGATTTCGAAGGCATCATCCCCGAGGGGAATTACGGCGCCGGCGCCGTGATCGTGTGGGATCGCGGCCTCTGGGTGGCGCTCGAAGATCCGATCGAAGGCATGAAGAAGGGGAAGCTGCTGTTCGAGCTGCGCGGCTACAAGCTGCGCGGCGTGTGGACGCTCGTGAAGATCAAGAAGGCAGAGAAGGAGTGGTTGCTGATCAAGGAGCGCGACGCCTACGTCTCCAAGAATGGAGACTCCTATCCGCCGAGCTCGGTGCTCTCGGGGCTCACGGTCGAGGAGCTGCGCGACGGCAGCAAGAAGGCGGCCGAGCTCGTGGCCGAGCTGAAAAAGCTCAAGGTCCCGGCCCGCACCGTCGGCGCCGACGACGTCGCGCCGATGCTCGCCGAGACACGCGAGGAGCCGTTCTCCCGCGCCGGCTGGCTGTTCGAGGTGAAGCTGGACGGCTACCGGATGCGGGCGGTGAAAGAGAACGGCCAGGCGCGCCTGATCACGCGCAACGGCAACGATTACAGCGCGGCGTTCCCGGAGCTGATCCGCCCGATCTCCGCCTTGCCGTACGCGAACGTGCTGATGGACGGCGAGCTCGTCATCCTGGACGATGCCGGTCGCCCGAGCTTTCAACGGTTGCAGAACCGTGCCCGCATCGCCCGAGCACCCGACATCCGTCACGCGTCGGTCGAGACCCCGGGCACGCTCTACCTCTTCGACCTGATGGCGCTCGAAGGGTTCGACCTGCGGTCGCTGCCGCTCGTGAAGCGCAAGGCGCTGCTGCGCACAGTGCTCCCCGAGGCGGGGCCGTTGAAATATTCCGAGCACTTCGAGAAGGATGGAGAGGCGCTGTACGACCAGGCGGTCGGCATGGGACTCGAAGGGATCGTGGCCAAGCAGGCCGACTCCCCGTACAAGAGCGGCCGCTCGGATCTCTGGTTGAAGGTACGCGCCGACAAGACTGGCGATTTCGTCGTCGTCGGGTTCACCGAGCCCCGCGGATCGCGCGGCGGGTTCGGTGCCCTGCACCTCGGCGGCTACGCTGATGGAAAGCTGATCTATGCGGGCCGGGCGGGGAGCGGCTTCTCGACCAAGCAGCTCAAAGAGGTGGCGGATCGACTCGAGGAGTTGGCGATCGATCGGCCGGCGTTCGAGGGCCCGGTGCCCGCAGAGAAGGAGAGCCGCTGGGTGCAGCCCGAGCTCGTGGCCGAGGTGCGGTACAAGGAGGTCACCGGCGACGGTCTGCTGCGACAGCCGGTGTTCCTGAGATTCCGGGACGACAAGAAGCCGGAAGAGTGTGTGATCGACAAGCGCGCGTCGGGTGCTGGAGCTGAGGAGCCGCTACCCGCGCTGCCGCGAAGCGACCCACAACCCACAACGCGTGCAGTCGCCTTTACGAACTTGCAGAAGGTCTTCTGGCCCGACGAAGGCCACACCAAGGGCGACCTGATCGAGTTCTACCGGGCGATCTCGCCGTGGATGCTGCCGTACCTCACCGAGCGCCCGCTCGTGTTGACGCGCTATCCCGACGGCATCAACGGCAAGTCGTTTTTCCAGAAAGATGCGCCGCAGTACGCCCAGGATTTCGTGCGCACGGTGACGATCTGGAGCGAGGATTCGCAGCGCGAGCTCGACTACTTCGTGTGCGACACCGAAGCGTCGCTGCTCTACATCGCCAACATGGGCGCCATTCTGCTGCACGTCTGGTCGAGCCGCGTGGCGACGCTCGAGACACCGGACTGGTGCATCCTCGATCTCGATCCCAAGGAGGCGCCTTTCACCGACGTCGTCGCCGTCGCGCTCGCGCTGAAGTCGTTGTGCGACGACATCGGACTGCCGGCGGGGATCAAGACGAGCGGCTCGACCGGTCTCCACGTCCTGGTCCCGCTGGGGCGCCAGTGCACCTACGAGCAGTCGCGCACCCTGGGCGGCCTGCTGGCGAGGGTCATCGCGAGCCGGCTGCCGGAGATCGCGACCGTGACGCGGCAGGTCCAGAAGCGCGGCGGCAAGGTCTACCTCGACTACGTCCAGAACGGCCACGGTCGTCTGCTCGTGGCGCCCTTCAGCGTGCGCCCGCTCCCGGGCGCCCCCGTGTCGACGCCGATCACCTGGGACGAGGTCACCCCATCGCTCGACATCCGTTCGTTCACGATCAAGAACGTCCCCGACCGGATGCGCAGCCTCCCGAGCGACCCGCTCCTCCCCGTGCTCAGCGAGACACCCGATCTGGTCGACGCGCTTGCAAGACTGCAGTCTCAACTGGACGAATAGCCGACGGCCGAATGCCGACAGCGCCTTTTTCCGAGCATCAGATCCAGGTCGGGGACACGGCAGGCACCGTCTCCGCCATCCTCGTCAGGCCCGACGAGGCTCGCTGCCTCTACGTCCTCGCCCACGGCGCCGGCGCCGGGATGCGGCACCCGTTTCTCGGCCGGATCTCGGACGCACTGGCGGAGCGGGGAGTCGCAACGCTGCGCTACCAGTTCCCGTATATGGAACGCAAGGCACGGCGCCCGGACCCTCCCGGTGTCGCGACGGCCACGGTGCGTGCCGCCGTTGCGCTGGCGCACCGTCTCGCACCGGAGCTGCCGCTGATCGCCGGGGGCAAGTCGTTCGGAGGACGGATGACGTCCACTGCGCAAGGATCCGAGCCGTTGCCGGAGGTGCGGGGTCTCGTCTTCCTGGGGTTCCCCCTCCACCCGCCCGGTAAGCCTGCCGTCACCCGCGGGGAGCACCTCGACGCCGTCCGGGTCCCGATGCTGTTCCTCCAGGGCGACCGCGACGAATTCGCCGAGCCGATCCTGCTGCGGCAGGTCTTGCGCAAGCTGGGTCCGCGGGCGACGCTGCATCTCGTGCAGGGTGGGGACCACTCGTTCGGTGTCCCCAAGAAGGCGGGGCGCAGTGCGGACGAGGTGTTCGCCGAGTTGGCGACAACGATTGTCGAATGGGCATTGACGCTTGCGCGCTGACCGCTAGGGCTCACTCCGCGACAAAAAAGTCGCAGTCGCTCCGTGCGCCCCTGCGGATCAGCGCTACTCAGGAGAGTCGATCGATGAGTTACTGGATTCTGAAGACCGAGCCCTCGACCTACTCTTTTGACGATCTCGCCAAACAGAAGACGGCGGTGTGGGACGGGGTGAAGAATCCGCTCGCGCTCAAGCACCTGGGAACGATGCAGCCGGGCGAGGACGTGCTGATTTACCACACCGGCGATGAAAAGGCGGTCGTCGGTCTCGCACGCGTCACGAAGGCAGCGTATCCCGATCCCAAACTGAAGAACCCGAAGCTGGTCGTCGTCGATCTCAAGGCCGGCACCAGGCTTCCTGCGCCGGTCACGCTCGCCACGATCAAGGCCGATCCCGCATTCAAGGACCTCGCGCTGGTGCGCATGGGCCGGCTCTCGGTCGTGCCCGCCACCGCCGCGCAATGGCAGCGCTTGCTGCGACTCGGAGGAATGCCGTCATGATGCCGCGATCCGGTTTGCCGCTCCTGCTCCTCGTCGTGCTCGTTTCCGGTCTCACCGCGCAACGCGGCGCGCGCAAGCCGGCACCGGCCGCCGCGGCGCTGCTGCCCGCCGACTCGCTCAACAACATCAAGTTCCGCCACCTCGGACCATCGGTGGGAGGCGGGCGCGTGACGGCGGTCGCCGGCATCTCCGGCCAGCCGAACGTCTACTACGTGGGCGCGGCGGCGGGAGGCATCTGGAAGACGACCGACGGCGGCAATTCCTGGGATGCCGTCTTCGCCGACCAGCCGACAGCGTCGATCGGCGCCATCGCCCTCGCCCCCTCGAATCCCAACCTCGTCTGGGTGGGAACGGGCGAAGCGAACATCCGCAACGACATCGTGAACGGACGCGGCGTGTTCTTCTCTCCCGACGCCGGCAAGACGTGGAAATTCATGGGGCTGCCGAACGCCGGCCAGATTTCCCGCATCGTGATCGATCCGCAGGACCCGAACATCGTGTTCGTCGCCGCGATCGGGCACGCCTGGACGCCGAACCCCGATCGCGGGGTGTTCCGCACCGCGGACGGCGGGAAGACGTGGCAGAAGGTTCTCTACGTCAACGACACGACGGGCGCCTCCGATCTCGTGATGGTGCCCGGCAACGCGCGCGTCCTGTTCGCCGGCATGTGGCAGGTGGTCCGCCACCCGTGGGGCCTCGTTTCGGGCGGGGCCGGCAGCGGCATCTACCGCTCGACCGACGGCGGTATGACGTGGGATCGCATCACGCAGGGACTCCCGAAAGGGCCCTGGGGACGCATCGCGGTCGCCGTCGGACCGACGAACCCGCGGCATGTCTACGCGCTGGTCGAGGCGAAACAGGGGCTGCTCTGGGATTCGCAGGACCAGGGCGATCACTGGGCGCGCGTTTCCGACAATCACGCGCTGGCGTCGCGCGGGTTTTACTTCTCGTTGATGCACGTCTCCCCGGTCGACGACAAGAAGCTGTTTTTCTCGTCGTATCAGCTGCTCGAGTCGGACGACGGCGGCAAGACGACACGGATCATCGATCGCCCGGTGCACGTCGACCATCACGCGCTGTGGATCGACCCCGCGAACCCGGACCGGATGCTGCAGGGGAACGACGGCGGGGCGTACGCGACGCAGGACGCCGGCAAGAGCTGGAGCTGGTTCAACAACCTGCCGATCGAGCAGTTCTACATGGTAGCGGCGGACAACAACGTCCCCTACAACCTGTGCGGCGGCCTGCAGGACAACAACGGATGGTGCGGTGCGTCGAGCGGCCCCTCGGGATCGCTCAACGGCTCCGAGTGGTTCACCGTCACGGGCGGCGACGGCGAGTACGTCGTGCCGGCGCCCGGCGATTCCACCATCGTGTACGCCGAATCGCAGAACGGCAACCTGCAGCGCATCGATCTGCATTCGGGGGTGACGCGCGCGGTGCGGCCCTACGTTCCCGGCGTATCGGATCGCCCGGCGGCGGAGCTCGATTACCGCTTCAACTGGACCACCCCGGTCGAGGTCTCGCGCAGCGACGCGAATACCGTCTACATCGGCGCCAATGTCGTCTTCAAGTCGACCAATGGCGGTGAGCACTGGGAGGTGATCTCCCCCGATCTGACGCGCAACGACAAGGCGAAGCAACGCACCAGCGGCGGACCGGTCACCGACGACATCTCGGGCGCCGAGACGTACAACACCATCCTCACCATCAACGTCGCTCCGTCGGACGAGAGCGTGATCTGGGTCGGCACCGACGACGGGTTGGCGCAGGTGACGCGCGACGGCGGGAAGACGTGGACCAACGTGGCGGGACACTTCCCCGGCCTCGCGGCCGACGCCGAGGGCCGCGTCTATCAGATCGGCATCTCTCCCACCGCGGCCGGCACTGCGTACCTGGCGGTCGATCGCCACCAGTTCGACGACAACCGTCCCTACGTCTACAAGACGACCGACTTCGGGAAGTCGTGGACCGATATCTCGGGTGGACTCCCGCAGGACGCGTCGGCCCGCGTGGTCCGTGAAGATCCGAACCACGCGGGACTCCTGGTGCTCGGCACCGATGCGGCGCTCTGGCTCTCGACGGATGCCGGCGCCACCTGGCGTCCCCTCAAGGCGGGATTCCCGACCGCCCCGGTCTACGATCTGAAATTCATCCAGCGCTCACACGATCTCGTCGTGGCGACGCACGGCCTCGGACTGTTCGTGCTCGATAATATCACGGCGCTCGAGGAGCTGGGGCCCGCGATTGCCGTCCAGGACGTGCACCTGTTCAGCGCTCTGCCGGCGCTGATCCGCGTGCGCCCGCGGCGCACCGTCGTGGCGCCGACGCGCTTCACGACGCCCAATGCGCCGGCGGGCGCGATGATCGACTACTACCTCAAGACGGCGCTCGATACGAGCGCAGACTCATCCGCTCGCGGCGAAAGTGCGGGTCCGGGCACGGGCGGCCGGCGTCGGGCCGGGGTGATCGTCACGGTCGCCGACGCGCATGGGGACACGGTGACCGTCGACTCGAGCGCCCCGGGCAAGCAGGGGCTGAATCGCTTCGTATGGAACCTGCGCTACTCCGCTCCGCCGCGACTCAGCTTCGAGCGCGCACCCGAAGCGGGCGAGGAGGAGAATCCGTTCCGCAACGCCGGCGGTCCACGCGCGATCCCCGGCACGTACACCGTGACGATCGCCGCGGCCGGCAAGACCGCGACGCAGACGGTGGTGCTGCTACCAGACCCGGTAGTGCACGGGGACTCGGCGGCGTTCATCGCCCAGCTGCGGCCGGCGCTGCAGCTGCGCAGCGAGATGACGGCGTTGAACACGATGCTCAACCGCATCGCGAGTCTGCAGACGCAGCTGCAGAACGTGCAGGCCGCCCTGCGCAGCACCGGAGTCGACTCGACGGTCTCCGCTCCGGTGACGCGCGAGGCGCGCGGCCTCGGTCGCAAGCTCAAGGAGCTGAAGGACTCGCTCTACAATTCCGAGGTCCAGCGCGACGGCGGCCAGGACGACGTGCATTACCTGAGCCGGTTTCAGGACCGCTATCAGCGGTTGAGCGGCGGCAGCGCCTTCGCCTACGCGCAGCCGCCCGGCGAGCAGGTGATGGCTGAATGGAAGGTGCTGCGTCCGGCGCTCGATGCCTTCCTGGCCCGGCTCAACGGGATTTTGGAGACGGACGTGCCACAGTTCAACAAAGTGGCCCAGGATCATCAGGCGCCGACGATCGTCGGCGGGCCGGCGGTGCGGATTCTGCCCGTCGCACCGGCCGGCGGCGTTACATCGCGCTGAAGCGGTCGAGAAACGCCTGCTCGTCGGCGGTCAGGCTGTTGGGGCCGCGCGTCTCGAGCTTCGCGAGCACCCGCTCGGCTTCCTCGCGGTTGACGGGGTGCAGCTGTTCCAGGCGAATCTGCTTCCAGCGTTGCGCCGCGCCGGGGGCCGGGGTCGGGGAGCGCGCCGGCTGCACCGGGCGCAGACGGTCGTCGACCGTGCGAGTCCCGAAGATCCGCAGACACAACCAGCCGCCGACGAATCCCCCGAGATGCGCGAAATGCGCCACGTTGCCGATTCCGGCGGTTCCCATGAACAGGGACATGGCGGTCAGGATCACGACCATCGTCCGGGCCTGCACGGGGACAATGCCCCAGATCAATAGCTGCGCGCGCGGCCAGAGGCGGGCGAAGGCGAGCAGGACGCCGTAGACCGCAGCGGACGCACCCACGAGCCCGATGTTGGGGAGGACGCGCACGATAGGGTCGATCGCCATCCAGGTGGCCGCCCCGAACAGGCCACTGAAGAAATACAATGTCAGGAACCTGCCGCCGCCGAGCCGATCTTCCACGCGCGGTCCGAAAAAGAACAACGTGAGCATGTTGAAGAAAATGTGACCGAACCCGTCGTGGGCGAACATGTACGTGAACAGCGTCCACGGTCGCTGCACCAGGAAAGCGGGCACGAACTCGAGCGCGCTTTTGATCTCGGGGTTCTGCGCCGTCAGCATGTAGACCAGAATGTTGGCGATGATCAGCAGCCCAACCCACTTGGTGATCATGGGGAGGAAGGCTACACGGGCTGCGCACTATATTGAAGAGCATGGCAGGAAAGATCGAACAGATGGAGCATCCTCTCGGGTTGTCGCGGGTCGGCTACGCCAAGCCGTTGCTGGAGGTGGCGGCCCGGCAGTGGTCCGCGGCCGGTGTCACGGATCGTGCCGAGCAGATCGTCGAAGAAACTCCCGTCGTCATCGTCTACAACGCCATCCCGCACGTCGTGATGATGGCGACCCCCGCTGACCTCGAGGATTTCGTCACGGGCTTCAGCATCACCGAAGAGCTGCTCCGCACGCCGGCCGACCTGCGTGAAGTGAAAGTGGTTCGTTACGGACAGGGAATCGAAGTGCAGGCGACGGTCGACGAAGCCTGCGATGCGGTCATCGCGTCACGCGCTCGGCGTCTGTCGGGCCGCACCGGGTGCGGCATCTGCGGTACCGACAGCATCGACGCGGTCCTGAAGACGCTGCACCCGGTCCGCGCCGGCCGTGCGGTGCGCCCGGCGGCGATCGAGCAGGCGCTCGCGGGGATCGCCGGGAAGCAGCAGCTCAATGCGGTCTCCGGTGCCGTTCACGCGGCGGCGTGGGCACGTGTTGACGGTACCGTGGATGCGGTGCGGGAGGACGTGGGCCGGCACAACGCCCTCGACAAGCTGATCGGCGCCTTGCTGCGAAACGGGACCGACCCCGAGTCCGGATTCATCCTGATCACGAGTCGGGCAAGCTTCGAGATGGTTCAAAAGGCCGCGGTCTTTGGAGCCCCGCTCCTCGCCGCGATTTCCGGTCCAACCGGTCTTGCCGTGCGTGTGGCAGAGCAGTCAAGAATGACGTTGGTGGGTTTCGCGCGCGGCGATCGGCTGACTATCTACACTCACCCAGAACGGGTCACAGCCTAACTCCTCACCGCTGGACGTCCACTCGGCGGCTCGGCGGCTTGGCGTCTGCCTCGACGGCTCGGCGTCTCGGCATCAATCAGTCCGGCGGCTGTCCCTTAGGTCCGCGGCTCTGCACGTATTGCCACCCAAACCGCCCCTTGATGCAGAGGTTTCCCCGCGTCACGTCGTGATCCAGCGGCGACGTCACCTTCACGATTTCGTTGTCCTGCACGTGCAGCTCGAGGTTGCATCCCACGCCGCAATACGGGCACACGGTGCGCGTCACCGTCTGGCGCGATTCGTCCCACGTGCCCGCGGCGCGGTGCTCGTACTCGCTCTTGAACATCAAGGCGCCGGTCGGGCAGACGGCGATACAGTTGCCGCAGTAGACGCACGCTGACTTCGGCAGCTCGACGGCGAATTCGGTTGAGATCCGGGCATCGAAGCCACGCCCCGCGACGGCAATGGCAAAGGTGTTCTGGAAATCGGTGCCGCAGGCCTCGACACACTTGTAGCACAGAATGCACTTCGTATAGTCCCGCGTGTACAGCTCGTTGTCGATCTTGGTCGGCTGCGCGACGGTGGCGCGATGCCCGACGCCGGGGGGCGCGTGGTGCCCGGTCTGCTGCGTGTCTCGCTCGCCCGCCGCAGCAGGCGGCGCCGGCGGGCCGTAGCGATCGATGTCGGCCCGGTACTCCGCGATCCAGTCGGCGACGTGCGGCGTGGTCGAGAGGTCGACCGACGATCCCAGGAACTCGAGCACCATCTTGCGGCTGTGGTTGACCCGGTCGGTGCTGGTTTTCACGACCATCCCTGGCTCGACCTTGCGCGAGCACGACGGGACGAGCACGCGCGATCCCTCCACCTCGACGACGCAGACGCGACACACATTCACGGGATGCAATGTCTCGATGTAGCACAGTGTCGGGATCGTTGTGCCCTGCAGCCGGCAGGCGTCGTAAATGGTCGTCCCCTCAGGGACCTTCACTGGCTTCCCGTCGATGGTGAGCTCGACGGTGCGGCGCGGGGGAGACAGCTGCACGAAGTCGCTCACGCCTTTGCTCCCTCGAACAGCCGCAGCCGCTTCACCGCGGATTCGACCGCGCTGTAGGCGGTCTGCCCGAGACCGCAGATCGACGCGTCCTTCATGGCGACGCCGATTTCCTCGAGCAGCGCCAGCTCACCCTTCACGCCGCCGCGCGGCTTCTTGTGCAGCAGCCGGTGCAGCGCCTCCTCCTGTCGCACCGTGCCGACGCGGCAGGGGACGCACTGGCCGCACGACTCGTCCCTGAAGAACGCGGCGATCCGCAACACGATATCGGCCATGTCGACGCGTTCGTCGAACAGCATGACCACGCCGGAGCCGAGGGTCGCCTGCGCGGCCCGCGCTCCCTCGAAGGAAAGGACGGTGTCGAGCTCGTCGGGCCGTAGGAAAACGCCGGCGGCCCCGCCGAGGAGAACCGCCTGCAGCTTCCTCCCGTGCGGAAGACCGCCCGCCAATTCGATCAGCTGCCGCAGCGTGAAGCCGAACGGCACCTCGTAGACGCCGGGCTTCGCGATGGCGCCCGACAGACAGAAGAGCCGCGTGCCGGTCGAGTCCTTCGTCCCGATGGCGGCATACGCCGGACCGCCGATGCGCAGGATCTCGAGC
>DATFTG010000271.1:0-6150 GCA_035262265.1 Gemmatimonadales bacterium | reverse complement strand
GGGCCGCCAGATCATCGTGATCGACGGACAGGTGTTCTATCCCTGGAAGGTTCTCGCCGCCGCTCGCGCCGTCGCCGAGCTGGGCGGCAAGCGCATCGCGATCGCGACGCCGGTTGCGAGCGTCCTCGCCGCAGAGCGCATCCGCGCGCGGCAGTACGAGTTCATCTGTCCCAATATCCTCCCGGAACAGGAGAGCACCCCTGCACTCTACGGTGACGCGACGGGGGACAGCCCGGAGCGACTCAAGAGCATCATGATTGCGCATCAGGCGGCGTAGAAGACGGAAGGGGACGGGAGGAGACGGTAGGAGACGGTAGAGGGCGGTAGGGTGAACACCAAAACGGGACAGGTGCCAGGTCGGCACCCGTCCCGTCTGCGTTATCAACCCCGGCCGTCTTCTACCGCCCCTACCGGCTTCTACCGTCCGTAGTCCAACTCCACCATCCCTTTTTCGAGCCACGTATGCTCTCCGCGCAGCACTTCCTGCGCGATCTTGTACGTCGGCACGTCTTCGTTGCGCCACAGGCCGTGGAATTTTCCTTTCACGCGGCCGCGCGCCTGGCGGCAGAAGACGTCGGCGACCTTGACGGCATGCGCGCCGGTGGCGGGATCCTCCTTGAGGAGACGCTGCGCCCGGGCGCACGTCGCCGCCATGGCGAACAGCTCCGAGCCCACGTCGACGAGGCGGAACAGGACGCCCTGGCGCAGCTCGAGCTTCGGTCCGAAGCGGATCATGGCGTGGAAGACGTTGCGGGCGAGGCGCCGCGCACTGCGTTCCACGAAGCGTACGTGCCCGGCGAGGGCGCCGAACTCGCCGTACTTGGGCCAGAAGCCCCAGCCGATCCAGCGCGACGGATACCACCAGCCGTAGAACAGCGCCGAACGGACGAGCCCCGCGAGCCGCTCGCCCGTGGTCTTGCCCGGCATCACGACGTCGCCCGCGACCTGGAGGTGCTTGTCCACCGCTTCGCGGGCGATGAAGAGGTGCATGATTTCGGAGCTGCCCTCGAAGATCAGATTGATGCGGAAGTCGCGCAGCATGCGCTCGATGGGAACGGGCTTCTCCCCGCGCGCGCGCAGCGAGTCGGCGGTTTCGTAGCCGCGTCCGCCGCGGACCTGCACGGTGTCGTCGATGATGCGCCAGCCGGCCACCGAGTTGTACAGCTTGGCCATCGCCGCTTCGAGCCGGATGTCGGAGTTGCCGCGGTCGGCGAGCGCGCCGCACAGCTCGGCCACCGCCTCCATCGCGAAGGTGTTGGCGGCCATGGTGCCGATCATCTGCGCCACGGCGTCGTGCTGGCCGATCTTGCGTCCCCATTGCACTCGCTCGTCGGCCCATTCGCGCGAGATCTCGAGGCAGCGCTTTCCACAGGCGACAGCCGAAATCGGCAGGGTCAGACGGCCGGTATTCAATGTGATGAGCGCGAGCTTGAGTCCCTTGCCCTCACCCCACAGCACGTTCTCCTTCGGCACGCGGACATTGGTGAAGGTGATGACGCCGTTGTAGAGCGCCTTGAGCCCCATGAAATGGCAGCGATGCTCGACCTTCACGCCCGGCGTGTTCGATTCGACGATGAACGCCGTGATCTGCTTCTTCTCTTTGCCGCCGACGACCTTCGACGGCGTGCGCGCCATGACCACGAAGATCTCGGCGATCGTGCCGTTGGTGCACCACAGCTTCTCGCCGTTCAGGATCCAGGCGCTGCCGTCGGGGGCGAGCTCGGCGGTGGTCTCCATCGCCGCGGGATCGGAGCCGACGTTCGGCTCGGTGAGCGCGAACGCCGAAACGGCGCCCTTGGCGAGGCGCGGGAAGTATTTCTTTTTCTGCGCGTCGCTGCCGAACATCTTGAGCGGCTGCGGAACACCGATCGACTGGTGTGCCGAGAGCAGCGCGGTGATCGAGCCGTCGACCGACGACACCAGCTCGATCGCTTTCATGTAGGAGAGCTGCGACAGGCCGAGCCCGCCGTACTCCTTCGGGATCTTGATGCCGAACGCCCCGATGTCCTTCAATCCCTGGACCACGCTCGGGGGAATCTCGCCTTCGCGATCGATCGTGTCGGAATCCACGGTCGCCAGCAGGCGGTGCAGCTGGTCGAGGAACGGCTTCGCGCGCTCGGCTTCCGCGGGATCCTGCAGCGGATAGGGATGAATCAGGTCCATCCGCAGCTTCCCGAGGAACAGATCGCGCACGAAACTCGGCGCCGCCCACTGTTCCTCGCGAGCCGCCTCGGCGACGGCGCGCGCTTCGTCGGCGCTGACTTTGGGCTTGGGGGGTGCGGCCGTAGACGTCATGGCGATTGATAATGTACTAAATTCGCCCCGCCCCAACGCCCCCCGGAGATCTTCTTGTACCGCAGTCTGTTACTCGTCGGCCGTGCGCCGTCCCGGATTCACGAGTGAGCCCCGCGACGCGGGCTCTTGTACCAGCCGACGGTCGCTCCGGACTATTTGCGGACATCGTCGCGATGGCCGGGGATCCACTGCGGGATAGCACGGAACTGCAAGCCGTCAAGTTCGTTATGAAGGATGGCACCGTGTACCTTTCCCAATAGTGCGACGCGCACTTCTCATTCTGGCGGCACTCGGGCTCGGCGCCGCCGGACCCGGCCGGGCGCAGCAGCTCACTCCCGCGGGGACCGGCGGCGTCGCGGCGTTGGCCAACGCGTTGCGCCAGCTCGGCGCCAACAAACGCGTGCTCGTCATCGGCGCCCATCCCGACGATGAAGACTCCCAGCTGCTGACCTGGTTGTCGCGCGGCCTGGGAGCCCAGGCCGCCTACCTCTCGCTCAATCGCGGCGAGGGCGGCCAGAACCTGATCGGCCAGGAGCTCGGCCCCGAGCTGGGCATCATCCGCAGCGAGGAGCTGCTCGCCGCCCGCTCGATCGACGGCGCCCATCAGTTCTTCACCCGGGTCTACGACTTCGGTTTCTCGAAGTCGGCGGACGAGACGCTGCGATTCTGGCAGCGCGACACGGTGCTGCGGGACGTGCTCGACGTGATCCGGCGGTTCCGGCCGCAGGTCATCGTCTCGGTGTTTTCCGGCACGCCGCGCGACGGACATGGGCAGCATCAGGTGGCGGGGTTGGTGGCCCGGCAGGCGTTCGACCTGCTGCGCGACTCCACCTGGGGGCCGGTCAAGCTGTACCGGTCCACCAACTTCGACACGTCCGGCACGACCCTCACGACCCCGACCGGCGGCCTCGATCCGCTCGTGGGACAGTCCTACTATCAGATCGCCATGGCGGGTCGGAGCCGGCACCGCTCGCAGGACATGGGGCAGCTGCAGCGACTCGGTCCCGCGTTCTCGCGCGCGATGCTGGTCGAGTCGAAGGTCGGAAGCGGCGCCGGGTTCTTCGCGGGCGTCGACACCACCTGGGCCGGCCCGAAGCTGTACGCGGCGCTGATCGACTCGGCCCGCATGGCGCTGATGCCCTATGCCCCGGAGCGAATCGTGCCGCTGCTCGCGCGCGCCGCTGCCGCGCTGCCCCCCGGGAATGACGAGCAACGGGCCATCCTCGACGGCGCCATCGCCCAGGCGGCGGGCGTCGTGGTCGACGGCACGGCCGACGACGGCATCGTGGTGGCGGGGCAGCGGTTCCAGGTCGAGGTGAGCATCTGGAATACCGGTCTCGATCCGATCGCAATCAGCGCGGTCGACTTCGCGATCCCGCCGGGATGGCAGGTCGATCACCTGGAGCCGCCGGGCGGATCCGTGCTGCCGGGAACGGTCGTGGTGCGGCGGTTCGCCGTCACGGTCCCCGCTGATGCGCCGCGCTCGCAGCCGTACTTCCTGCGACGGCCGCTGAGCGGTGCCGCCTACGACTGGAGCGGCGTTCCTGCCGACGTGCGGGGGCTGCCGTTCGAGCCGCCGCTCGTCGTCGCGCGCGTGCGCGCCACCATCGCCGGCGCGGCCGTGACGTTGTCGCGCGAGGTCGTGTATCGCTACCGCGACCAGGCGATCGGCGAGATCCGCCGCCCGCTGCTCGTGACGCAGCCGTTCGACGTCGCGGTGTCGCCGGCGCTCGTCGTCTGGCCCATCGACGGCACGGGCGGCGGCACGCGCAGCGTCACCGTGATGGTGACCAACCGCTCGCGCGGGGCGGTAGGAGGGGTCGTGCGGCTCGCGGTTCCCGCCGGCTGGGCCCCCGAGCGGCCGGAGTCATTGAGCTTCACCCGGGAAGACGAAGAGCGCAGCGCGACGTTCACCGTGCGGCTGCCGCCCTCGCCCGCGGTCGGCACCTTCACCCTCAGGGCGACGGTGACGGGATCCGACGGGCACGTCAGCGACGCCGCCCTGACGATCATCGACTACCCGCACATTCGGCCGCGACCGTCGGTGCACCCGTCGACGGTCGAGATCCGGGTCGCGAAGATCCTGCTGCCCGGACTCGCGCGGGTCGGCTACATCCGGGGTGCCTCGGATCGCGTCCCCGAGGCGCTGCAGCAGGTCGGGCTCCCGATCGTCATGCTCGACGCCGATTCGCTCGAGCGGGGCGATCTTTCGCGGCTCGATGCGATCGTGGTGGGGAGTCGCGCCTACGAGACCGAGCCGGCGTTGGTACGCGCGAACGGGCGGTTGCTCGACTACGCACGCGGGGGGGGGCTCGTGATCGTGCAGTACCAGCAATACCCATTCATCAATGGCGGGTTTGCACCGTACCGCCTGTCGATCGCGCAGCCCCACGACCGCGTCACCGACGAAACCGCCCCCGTCACATTGCTACAGCCGGCGGCGCCGCTATTCCGCGTGCCGAACGCGATCGGGGCCGATGACTGGCAGGGGTGGGTGCAGGAACGGGGACTCTATTTCGCGCACGACTGGGACTCGACCTACGTCCCGATGCTGGAAGTACACGACTCCGGCGGTCCGGCGCTCGAGGGCGGGATGCTCGTCGCGCCGCTCGGTCGCGGCACGTATGTCTACACGGGCCTCAGTTTCTTCCGCGAGCTGCCCGCGGGCGTGGTCGGGGCGTATCGCCTGTTCGCCAACCTGCTGGAGCTCGGGGCGAAACGTGTGCCGTAATTCAGGGAGCGGGGAGTGGGGAGTGGTGCCACGCGGCGCAAACCGTTGCTACGGATCACGCCCTCGAGTACCACACCCCACTCCCCGCTCCCCATTTTTGTCGGCGCTTCTGGCGCTCGTCGTGCTCGCGTGTACGTCGGGGGGAAAGACGCCGCTCGTCATCTACACGCCCCACGGCCGTGATCTCCTTACCGTGCTCAAGGCCCGCTACGAACAGCTCCATCCCGAGATCGACATTCGCTGGCTCGATATGGGATCGCAGGAGGTGTACGACCGCGTCCGCTCGGAGCGGGCCAACCCGCAGGGCGACGTGTGGTTCGGGGGCCCGGCGACGATTTTCGCGATGGGCGCCGCCGATTCGTTGCTCGAGCGGTTCCGGCCGTCGTGGGCCGACGCGATTGCGGCGCATGGACGGGGCCCGCAGGATTTCTATTTCGCCTGCTACCAGACCCCGGCGGTGATCGTCTACGCGTCGCAGGCGGTGAAACCGGGCGAGGCGCCGCAGGACTGGGACGAGCTGCTCGCGCCCAGATGGCGGGGCAGGATCCTGATCCGTGATCCGATCGCGTCGGGGACGATGCGGGCGGTGTGGGGAATGATCATCGAGCGCAGCCTCAAGCAGACGGGCGACACCGGCGCGGGGTTCGCGTGGCTGCGCCGCCTCGACGGGCAGACCAAGGAATACGTGCTCAACGGGCCGCTGCTCGATCAGAAGATCGTGCGCCAGGAAGGGTTGATCACGATCTGGGACCTCCCCGACATCCAGCTGAACACGCGCGAGGGCCTGCCGCTCGGATACGTCTTCCCGACGAGTGGAACGCCGGTGATCGAGGATGCGATCGGGGTGATTCGCCGAGCGCCGCACGACGCCGCAGCGCGCGCGTTCGTCGAATGGGTCGGCACGGTCGGCGTGCAGCTGCTGGCGGCGCACGAAGTCTACCGCCTGCCGGCGCGCACCGATCTGCCGGTCGACTCGCTGCCGGCTTGGGCGCGCGACGTGCGGGCGCATATGGTCGAGGCGGACATGGATTGGGACCTGCTGGCGCGGCAGGGCCCCCAGTGGATGCGCTACTGGGA
Organism: Gemmatimonadales bacterium; assembly: GCA_035262265.1. Lineage (GTDB taxonomy): Bacteria > Gemmatimonadota > Gemmatimonadetes > Gemmatimonadales > GWC2-71-9 > DASTHG01. The sequence goes on along the minus strand of DATFTG010000271.1, from coordinate 47 downwards.
CGAGCACGTCAGGGGGAAGGGTGGGCGCTGAGCCGTCGTTCCTCACG
>DATFTG010000270.1:0-6192 GCA_035262265.1 Gemmatimonadales bacterium | reverse complement strand
GAACTACTACGCGGGGGACGAGCAGCGTCTCGCGGTGGGTCGGTATCCCGACGCGCATTACGGCCCGCTCGTCAAAATCGAGCCGGAGATCGGCAACTATCGATTGTCAGAGGAGGCTCTGCATCAGGGCCGCATCATCGCCCGCATGATCAATCGGAGCGATGAGCCGTATCCGAAACTCGGTATCGCGGCGCACAGCACCACGTATTGGTGGGCGCAATTGGGAGCCGACAGCGCCACGAATCGATCGGTCATGATTTCAGTCGATGCGAAGGGCGCCATCATCAGTCGCGCGGTGCGGCCGCTGTATTTCGAGCGGCATAGGGATGGCTATCAGCCCGGGCCACAAGCACGCTGGATCTGGAACGACGACGACGAGCAGGGGTGGTCGGCGTGCGGCAGCTCGTGCTGCAGGAACTGATGCGCAGACTTAGGGACCCATCCGGGCCGTGAGCCGGTAACGCCCCGCCGTCCAACCCGTCACCGCCACGTAGTAGATCCCCGGGGTCAGCGTGGCGGTGATGCGCGAGCAGTAGCTCAACACTCCCGCGTCGATATCGTCGTTCGACGCGATCATGGCTCCGCTGGCGTTCTCGAGCGCGAGCTCCGTATTCGCCTCGAGCGCGAAGCCGCACGCGCCGTTCTGCGCCGCCGTCTCGAAGGTGTATGTCCCCGGCTGCGCGATCAGCACCCGCACCATATCCACGTCCGTCGCTGTGCTCAACGTGCCGTTCACCGTTCCCGGCATCGCGAGCGGATTCGCCTGCGCGATCGTGTTGTTCGGCTCGAGCTCGACGGGCTGCGCGATGGTGAATGACGCCCCGTAGGTGCCAGCGCCGTCCACGGTCACCGTTGATGGCGTCGCCGAGCCGCCCAGCGTTCCCCACGCCCTTCCGGCGACAGCGATCAGCCCATCGCCGTTTTCGTCGGCCCCGCCGTAGACCAGGTAGCTGCCGTCATCGAGCCCGGTGAAGCTGTAGGCACCATTCGCGGTCGGAAGCTGCGCCACGAGTCTCCCCGTGGACGCGTCATAAAGGAGGGCGAACAGCTGCGCCGGCGGGGCGAAGCTCTGCGTCAGGCTGTTGCGCGCGTTGACGATCCCCGCACCGTAGAGGTTGTCCGGTCCTGCGGGGCCGGCATCGACCGCCCAGGTCGTGAGCCGCGAGCGTAGCTGCGCCGCGGTGAGCGAGGGGGTCTGCGCGAGCAGCAGCGCCGCGACGCCCGACACATGCGGCGTCGCCATCGACGTCCCGTCCCACGAATCGTAGCTGGGGGCGCTGGCGACGAAATTCCACACCGTCGACATCACGCCGTACGTTCCGCCGCCGTTCGTGATATCGCCGCCCGGGGCGGCGATGTCGATTGCCGATCCGTGCGTCGAGTAGCTCGCCAACTGGCCGTCAGGCCCCACCGCCGAGACCGCGAGTGCTTCGGAGTAGGCGGCGGGGTAGAGCGCCGACGTGCTGCCGTCGTTGCCCGCCGCGGCGATCACGAGCGAGCCGGCGTTCGTCGCCGCGATCACGGCGTTGTGCAGCGCGCTGCTTCCCGACGGTCCACCCAGGCTCACGTTGATCACGCGCGCGGCACTCGGCGCCTGCACCGTCCCGCCCTTGCCGTCATCGGCGGGAAGCCCCGCCGCGTAGAGGATCCCCTGCGCGATATCATAGAAGGAGCCGCTGCCGCCGACGCCGATCACCCGCACCGGACGGATGCGCACCGACCAGTTGATGCCGCTCGTTCCGACACCGTCATTGCCGACCGCGCCGATCGTCCCGGCGACGTGCAACCCGTGATTGCCTGAGGTCGTCAGCCCCTTCACGCAATCGTTCTTTTCGTCGTAGTTGTAATCGGCCGGCATCGTCGGATCGGCGTCGTACCCGTCGCCGTCACCGGCGTTGGAGGTAGTCCCTCCGCCACACACGTTGACCTTCACGTCGGAGACGAAGTCGTAGCCGTCGTGCGTGAGATTCGCTGCCACGGCTGGATGATCGTAGCGGATGCCGTTGTCGACGACGGCGACGAGTACCGACGCGCTGCCGGTGGTGATCTGCCAGGCGCGGGGCAGGTCGATCATCCCGAAGTCCCAGGCCTGCCACGAGTAGAGCGGTTCTGACGGGGCGACCGGCGTGGTGGCGCTTGGTAGTACCTCTCCCCCTGTCCCCCTCTCCCCCTCGCTGCGCTCGGGGCGGGCTCTGTCGGGAGAGGGGGCGACCAACGCCGCGTGATGTGCGTCGAGGTGGACGATGCCGTTGCGCTCCACGGACAGCACCGCCGGATCCTGGCGCAGCGCGCTCGCGATCTGATCGAGCTCGGTGGTGTCGACCACACGCAGGCGCGCCGAGAGCAGGGCGGCCGAGACGCCGCGAACTTCGGTGCGCGACGCCCAGGCGCCCGCGGCAAGGCGGGCGCGAATCGACGCGCCCAGCGCCGCGACGGTCGCCGGCGCCGTGAGCCCCGGCGATCCCACGGGAGGGGCGGCGAGCACGTTCGACCGATAGGTCACGATCAGCTCGTCCGGTGTGTACTGCGGCGCGGCGGCGCTGGTCGACCTCGGCGGCGACCACGAGGTTCGCAGGGATGCGGGCGGGGCGAGGAAGCCCGAGCCGAGGGTGATCGTTCCGCTGATCGTGCCGTTCGGCATGGCGCTCGCCACGAACGTAGCGGCGGAGTCGGCGAGTCCCTGAACGGTGGCCACGACCGTCTGGGCACCGGCGTGGGCGCCCAGCGTGCGCTGCGTGCTCGCCAGCCCGCCCGTGTCGGTGACTCCCTGGCCGGTGCTCACCGATCCGCCGCCGGCACCGATCGTCCACGTCACCGTGGCGCCCGCGATGCGGATGCCGTAGGCGTCGGTGACCCGGATGCAATACGCGATCGGAAGCGCCGTGCCGGCCGGTGCCGTCTGCTGGTTGCCGGTCATGATGACGATGCGGGCGGCAGTGCCTCCCGCCGGCGCGATCAGGAACGGCACGCTCGTGGCCGCGGGGAGATTCGCGGTGCTGGCGACCAGCGTATAGCCCGACGACGGCTTGTCGAGCGACAGATCCGGGAACGTCGCGACGCCGTCGATCGTCGCGTTGTGGGTTTGTCCTGAGAGCCGTCCGCCGCCGGGGTTCGCACCGAGCGTAATGTCGATGCCGGTTCCCGAAGTGGCAACGAGATTGCCGAAAGCGTCCTCGACCGACACCTGAACAGCGGGAGAAATCGGCGTTCCGGCCGCGGTCGGGCTCGGCGCACGCGTGAACGCGAGCTGCGCGGCCGGTCCTGCTACGGTGCTCGCGATAAAGAGGAGGGGCGCACCCACGATCTGCGAGACGGAGGCCTCGACGCTGTCAGCGTTGCTGCCGGCAGCGGTGCCGACGGTGAGGAGCACCGACGCGAGGCCTTGATCGTCGGTCGCAGAGGTGGGAATCGAGACGAAGCCGCCACCGGCACGGACGTGCCAGGCGACGCGCACGCCGCCGACCGGCTCACCGTTCGCGGCGGTAACGAGGGCAACGAGGGGTTGCGCCAGCACCGATCCGGCAGCGCCGGTCTGCGCGTTTCCGGCCGAGACGGTGAGCGCCGCGGGGACGAGAACGACAGGGCCGGTCCGCTCGTGGGTGCACGATGCAACACCGAGGGTGATGAGCAGGATGCGGACTGCCGTGGCGCGATGCACGGTGATCGGAGACCCTCATCGTGGTTGTGGTGTGGCCGACGCAGTGGATGAAGCAAGTGCCGCGCCAATGCAGCAAGTCGCGTTTTTTCAACGAATAGGGTTTCGGAGGTGTCGTGCGAGCGCCACACTATGACGGGGAAGGTGAGGACCAGGGGGCCGCAGCAAAGGAGCGAGCCTGGTCAACGACCGGCGCAGATATAACCGCGTGCCACCAGCAGCTCGGCGTTCAGAATCGCCGCTCCCGCCGCACCCCGGATGGTGTTGTGGCTCAGCGCGACAAAGCGATGGCCCAGCACCTCGTCGCGGGCGATTCGTCCCACGGTGACGCTCATGCCTCCCCCCGCATCACGGTCGAGGCGCGGCTGCGGGCGGTCGGGTTCGGCACGGACGACGATGGGGTGTTCCGGGGCGCTCGGCAGCCCGAGCTGCTGCGGGAGACCGCGGAACGATGTGAATGCGTCCTCGAGCTCGGTGAGCTCAGCGGAGCTGCCGAGCTTCACGCGCACGGCCGCGAGGTGACCATCCATGACGTTTACCCGATGACACTGCGCGCTGACGGGGAAGGGCGCTGGGTCGATCCGGCTGCCGTTCCACCGCCCGAGAATCTTGCGGGTCTCGCGTGCGATCTTCTCTTCTTCGTTCGCGATGAACGGCAGCACGTTGTCCGTGATGTCGAGCGACGCGACGCCCGGGTAGCCCGCCCCCGACAGTGCCTGCATGGTACTGACGACTACCGCCTCGATTCCGAAACGGGCTGCGAGCGGTGCCAGCGCCAACGCGATCATGATGGTCGAGCAGTTGGGGTTCGTCACGATGAACCCCTGTTCTCTCTTTCCGCCGTCGCTCTCGAGCAGTGCGAGGTGATCGGGGTTCACCTCGGGGAGCAGGAGCGGGACGGTTTCTTCCATCCGGTGTGCCGCCGAGTTGCTGATCACGGGGTAGCCGGCCCGGGCGAAATCCAGCTCGATCGGGCCCGCGATGTCCGAGGGCAGACTCGACAATACGATGTCGCAGTCGAGCGGTGGACGCGGCGCCTGGACGACCACTGTGCGCACCGCGGCAGGCATCTCTCCCGGTAGCCGCCACGAGCATGCTTCGGCGTAGCGCTTTCCTTCTGATCGATCTGAGGCCGCTACCGCCGTGACCGCGAATTGTGGATGGTGCTCGAGGAGGGCGATCAAGCGCTGTCCGACCGTGCCCGTAGCCCCGAGAATTCCGGTGCGAATCCGCTCCATGCGAACAGCCTCCTTGACGCGTACGTGCCACCCGATACTATGAAGCTACCACTGCCCGCGGCTGGTGCGCGGGCTTTCTCTTTTTCCCTCGGTTGGGGTCACCATGCGAGCGAGCGTGACCGTCCGCGTGCCGGGCTCCACCTCCAATCTCGGCTCGGGCTTCGACTGTGTGGGCGTCGCCGTCGATCGCTGGCTCACCCTCACGGCAACTCTGGCGTCGTCTTCGAGCGCAGCCGTGGCGATCGAGCGCCGGGGGACGCTTAACGTGGTGACCGTCGCTGCCGAACAGGACCTCTGCTACCGTGGGTTCCTCAAGGCGTGCGCGGTGGCCGGACACACGTCCCTCCCGGCGGTCCTGCTGAGCGCCGAGTCGGGAATCCCCGTGGCCCGTGGGCTCGGCTCGTCGGCAGCGGCAGCGGTCGCAGGAGCGGCGGCGGCGAACGCGCTGCTCGGGCTTGGGCTCGAGCGTGAGGCGCTCGTTGAACTCTGCACCGATCTCGAGGGCCATCCCGACAACGTGGCTCCGGCCGTTCACGGCGGCGCCCTCCTGGCGGTGCGCGCGCCCACGGGCAACGACTTGGTCGTGACGGATCTCGCCGTGCACGCCTCACTCGCGCTCGTGTTCGCCGTTCCGGACTTCGTCGTGGAAACGAAACAAGCCCGCGCGGTGCTCCCGGAGAGCGTTCCGCATGCCACGGCCGCGGCCGGCGCGGGGCGGGCCGCCGCGCTGGTTCAGGGACTGGCGAGCGCCGACCCGCGACTCCTCGCGGTGGGGCTCGACGACGTGCTCCACGTACCGTTCCGCCGCCGCCTGGTGCCCGGCTACGATGCCGTCGTCTCGGCCGCCTTGGGGGCGGGAGCGTTCGGCGCGACGCTGTCCGGCTCGGGGCCGACGATTCTCGCAATCGCGTCGAGCCAACGCTCATCCGGTGTCGGCGAGGCGATGGTGCGCGCCTGGCGGCAGGGCGGAGTGCGCGCCGAGAGCCTCGTCGCTGGTCGTCCGGCCGGCGGCTACGAGATCACGTAAACTCCTGCATGGTCCGTATTCCCCCGCAGGTCTACAAATTCGGCGGCGCATCGCTCGAGAGCGGTCCGGCGATCGCGCACGCGATCTCGATCATCCGCGCGCAGCGACCCGCTCCGCTGGTCGTGGTCGTTTCGGCAATGGCAGGTGTGACCGACGCCTTGCTCGAGCTGGCATCCGCGGCTTCACGCGGCGAGGCGGCACGGGCGGTGCGGGCGGCCGGCGCGCTTCATACGAAGCACGTCGCAGCGGCCCGTACGCTGCTGCGGACCGGC
>DATFTG010000269.1:0-13231 GCA_035262265.1 Gemmatimonadales bacterium | reverse complement strand
AGCGCCTCGAGGTCGGCGACCTGCTCCCGCCATCCCACCGGCGTCTCGCGCGGCACAGGTGACTTTCCGCCGCCGCGCTGGTCATAGTAGAACAGCGTCCGCGCGTGGCTGAGGCGATCGTATTGCGGGAGGAGGTAGTCGTGATGGGCGCCCGGACCACCGTGCAGGACGACGACCAGCGGCCCGCTTCCAACCTGACGCGTGAAGAGATCCACACCGTTGACGTGCAGCATGGCGGTGGCAAGATAGCGTCGCGCTGGCGCGTCGCGGACCTCCTGGTGCTCGGCCTGGTGGGAGCGGCCGTCGCCGCGATCGTCAGCTTCGCGCGTGAGTTCCGCGCGCCCTACCTCCCCGCGATCCAGATCGACCTCGCCCCTCGAGCCTTGCCGCACTACGTGCTGTACTCCCTGGTGCGCGGAGTTGCCGCGCTCACCATCTCGTATTTGTTTGCGTTCGGGTTCGGCCTCGCCGCCGCCAGCTCGCGCGCGGCGGAGCGCGTGCTGTTGCCGCTGCTCGACATCCTGCAATCGATTCCGGTGCTCGGGTTCCTGCCGGGACTCGTGCTCGGGCTCGTCGCCGTCTTCCCGGGGCGCAACACCGGCCTCGAGCTGGCGGCGATCCTCATGATCTTCACAGCCCAGGCGTGGAACCTGGCGCTGTCGTTTTACCAGTCGCTCATCTCCGTACCCGAATCGCTGCGCGAGGCGTGCCGCCTCGCCGGGTGGCCGCGCTGGGAGACGTTTCGCCGGCTCGAGGTGCCCGCGGCGGCGCAGGGGCTGATCTGGAACGGCATGCTCTCGATGGCGGGCGGGTGGTTCTTTCTCATGGTCAACGAGTCGTTCCAGCTCGGCAATCACGATTTCCGGCTCCCCGGTGTCGGCTCCTACATGAGCGTGGCGGTGGAGCGCGGCGATCGCGGGGCGATGGCGCTCGCGATCCTCGCCATGATCGCGATGATCGTCGCCGTCGACCGCCTGTTCTGGCGGCCGCTCGTGGTGTGGGGCCAGCGCTTCCGGCTCGACGATTCGACGGGGGAGGCGCTCGAGACGAATTGGCTGCTCGAGCTGCTGCGGCGATCGCGCTGGCGGCGGCGCACCCGCGCCATTCGGAAGGGCGCCGTGCGCACGGCCAAGCGCATCATCCGCCCGATCCAGGCGCCGCGGCAGGCGCTGCCGCTGCCGACGCCGTACGGGCTCGACGCCGCCGTGCGGCGCGTCTCCGTGTATCTACTCATCGCGGCGCTCGCCGCTGGGGCGGTGTGGGGATTCATGGAGCTGGCGCGGCTCGTCGCCGACGTTGCTCGCCCGGAGTGGCGCGCCATCATGATCTCGGCGGGACTCACTTTTCTGCGCGTGATCGCCGCGGTGGCGATCGGGACCGCCTGGGCGCTCCCCGCCGGAATCGTGATCGGCCGCTCGCCGTATCTTGCGCATGCGTTGCAGCCGGTGATCCAGATCGTAGCCTCGTTTCCGGCGCCGATGGTCTTTCCGCTCGTCGTCCTCGGGCTCGGGGCTCTGGGGGTGCCGTTCGGGTCCACCGCCGTCGTGCTGCTGGTGCTGTCATCGCAATGGTACATCCTCTTCAACGTGATCGCGGCTGTGGCGAGCGCGCCGCCGCAGCTCGCCGAGGCGGCGGACATCTTCGGGTTGCGCGGCGCGCCGCGCTGGCGCGGGCTTTACCTACCCGCCGCGTTCCCCGGACTCGTGACCGGATGGATCACGGCGACGGGCGGCGCCTGGAACGGCACCATCGTCGCCGAATACCTCCAGGCCGGCGGCACGCTGCACGCGACGACCGGCCTCGGCAGTCTCATCAGCGAAGCGACGGCGCAGGCGAATTTCCCGCTGCTCACGGGAGGCGTCCTCGCGATGAGCGTGATCGTAGTGAGCTGGAACCGGTTCGTCTGGCGGCCCTTGGGCCACCTCGCGCAGACCCGTTTCGGGACGACGCAATGACCGCACCGCGCGCCGCCGCGCCGATGCTCGAAGCGCAACACGTGTCGCAGCGGTTCGTGCTCCCCGGGGGCCACGATTTGGAGGCGCTGCGCGACATCAACTTTCCGATCTACGAGCGCGAGGTCGTGGCCCTCGTCGGGCCCTCGGGTTCCGGCAAGAGCACCTTGCTGCGGCTGCTCGTGGGTCTCACGCGCCCGAGTGCGGGAGCGGTGTTGTACCGGGGCGCGCCGTTGAGCGGCGTGTTGGCGTCATCGGCGATGGTGTTCCAGTCGTTCGCGCTGTTGCCGTGGCTTACGGTAGAGCAAAACGTGGAAATGGGACTGGCAGCACACGGCGTGGCGGAAGGAGAGCGGCGTCACGCGGCGGCACACGCGATCGAAGTGGTGGGCCTCACCGGCTTCGAATCTGCCTATCCGCGCGAGCTGTCAGGGGGAATGAAGCAGCGGGTCGGATTCGCCCGGGCGTTTGCCGTTCAGCCCGAGATCCTCTTCATGGACGAGCCCTTCGGCGCGCTCGACGCCCTCACCGCTGAAAACCTGCGCGCGGAAGTGGTGAAACTGTGGCGCGACTCGGCGACCAGCGTTTCGAGCATCGTCGTCGTCACGCACAGCATCGAAGAGGCGGTATACCTGGCGGAGCGGATCGTCGTGTTCGGCACAAATCCGGGCCACATCCGGGAAATCGTCGACAATCCGCTGCCGTACCCGCGCGACGCGCGCGCCCCCGAGTTCGGTGCGATGGTCGAGCGCCTGCACGCCGTTCTCACGGACACGCTGTTGCCCGAGCCCGAGCGTGCCGCGGCAGGCGCGCCAGGTCGGCTGGTGCCGTTCCCACGCGTGCATGTCCCGGAGGTCATGGGACTGCTGGACTATCTGGTGCGGCACTCCGACCACAGCGCCCCGGTGTTCGATCTGGCAGAACAGCTGGGGGTCGACTTCGACCACATGGGTGCGGTCGTGCGCGCCGCCGAGCAGCTCGGCTGGGTGACGACGCCAGGCGAAATCGCCCGGCTCACCGCCGCCGGGGAATCAGTCGTGGCGCAGAACGCCAGTGGACGGCGCGACGCGACGCGCGCCCGCATCGCGGAGCAGCCGCTCTTCAGCCGTGTGTTGGGGATGCTGCGTGAGGGAGAAGGGTCGATCGACGACGACGAGCTGCTGTCCGACCTGACGATTCACTTTCCGTTCAGCAAAGCCCCCGCGCTGTTCCGCACCGTGGTGGAGTGGGGACGCTACGCCAACCTGCTCGACCACGACACGCGCGGAAAGCGGCTGCTGCTGACTGAGAGCTAGACCCTGAAAAGCGTGAGCGGTGAGAAGTGAGAGGTGAGAAGTGGCCTGCCTCTCACGTCTGACCTCTCACCTCTCACGCATTTGATTACCGCGCGTAGTGGTCGGCGCCGAGGAAGTGCAGCGACACGTAGGGCGCATCTCCCACCACCCAGCTGTCGTGCGGTACGGCGGGGATGTGAAACAGCTCGCCGGAGCGCAGCTCGAGGGTGCTGCCGTCGGCGAACGATACCGCCGCGGTGCCGGAGAGGACGAGGCCGACGTGCTCGACCGAGCAGCGCGTCGCGCCGACGCCCGGTCCCACGTGCTCCGACCAGCGCCACCCCGGCTCGTAGGTCGCGCGGCCGATCGTCATCCCGCCGAGGCGGACGACCTCGAACCGGCCCTTCTCCATGGTGCGTGTCTCGTCGGGTTGCTCGAAGCGCTTCAATACGACGTCGACGGCGATCACAACAGCACCGCCAGCGCATCGGCGACCGCTTTCACGTCGGCGTGCTCGCGCTCGGCAAAGCCGTTGGGGACGTCGGAATCGATGTCGATCTGTCCGAGGATGTGGTCGCCGCGGCGAATCAGCACGACGAGCTCCGACTTGGTGTAGATGTTGCACGCCAGGTAATTGCCGATGGCGGCGACATCCGGAACGTTCTGGTCGCGCTTTTCGGAGACCGCGGTGCCGCAGACCCCGACGCCGACCTTGATGCGCACGTGATCGGTGTCGCGCCCGGCGTGCGCTTCGAGCATCAGCTCCTCGCCCTGCATCATGTACGCATAGACCGAGGTGTAGGGGCCACCCCACGCCTGGATCCGCTCGCAGGCCATGCGCAGCAGGTCGACGCGCGCGGCATCGTGCAGGTGCGCGGCGCGCAGCGCCCGCACCACCGCCGTCGGGTCGCTCTGCGTACGCGCGGTCACGAGCGCTTGCCGAGCACGGCGGTGAGCCGCAGCTCGCTGGTATCACGCTTCACCACGATGACGACGGTGTCGCCCGCCTGGTGTGCCCGCAGGGCGTCGGTCATGTCGTACAGGTTGCCGACGGTCTTCGTGCCGATCGCGGTGATGACGTCGCCGGCCGCGAGCCCCGCTTTCTCCGCCGGGCTGCCGGCGCGCGTGCCGGTGATGCGGACGCCGCCCGGCGATTCGCTCATGTCGGGGATCGTGCCGAGGTAGGCGCCGTACCCCGAGCCCCGGCTCGCCGTCTGCGGCGGCGGAGCGGCCACGAAGGTGAGCGGCCCCGGACGGTTGGCGAGCGCGGTCGCGACGTCGGCGACGAAGTCGGCCACCCGGGCGAGTCCGTTGACGTCGATCCGGTCGACGTCGTCGGTCGTGCGGTGGTAATCGGCGTGCAACCCGGTGAAGAAGAACAGCACCGGATGCTTCGCCGCGTAGAACGACGCGTGGTCGCTCGGCCCCCAGCCGTCGCCGGACGCCTGGAGATCGAAGCGCGGCTGGCCGCCGACCCGGTTGAGCGAATCGAGCAGCGCGGGGAACTCGGTCGCGGTAGCGGCGCCGGTCGCGCTGAGGCGCGCGTTCCGCAGCCGGCCGACCATGTCCATGTTGAGCATCGCGTAGATCGAATCACCGGGCCGCGTGGGATGCTTGACGTAATACTCCGACCCCAGGTCGCCCTCCTCTTCACCGCTGAAGGCAATGAAGACGATGGTGCGGTCGAGGCGCCGCTCTGCCAGCTGCCGCGCGACTTCGAGCAGCGCCGTCGTGCCCGAGGCGTTGTCGTCCGCGCCGTTGTGCACCTTGCCGGTGGAGTCGGGGTCGTCGAGCGCGCCGAAGCCGCCGCGCCCGAGGTGATCGTAGTGGGCGCCGATCACGATGGCCTCAGGCGTACGCGCGCTCGAGCGGCCGGGCAGCACGCCGATCACGTTGCGGATCGATTTGCCGCCGATCGTGCTGTGGATCGCGGCCGGCGCATCGGGCGAGATCGTGAACGGCTGGAAGTAGCCGTCCGAGCCACCAGGTTGCAGGCCGATCTGCCGGAACGTCGTGGCGAGATAGGTCCCCGATTCCTCGAGGCCCCGGGTCCCGACGCCGCGCCCTTCGCGCGCGTCGGCGGCGAGATAGCGCAGCGCGTCGAGGGCGCGGTGGGCGCCGGGCGTGAGTGTGTCGGGACTCTGCAGCACGACACGCGCGGCGACAACGAGGCTGGTGACGAGCATAGGACGATATCTATCTTTGCGCCGACTCCGAAGGAAGCCTGCCGCATGTCGGTTCGTCTGCTCGCGCTGATTCCCGTCGCCGTGGCGATCAACCTCGCGTTGTCGGCCGCGGTGGACGCCGTCGGCTTGCCGCTGTTTCTGGACACGACCGGGACGATTCTCACGACCGCACTCGCCGGCCCAGTCGTGGGAATTCTGACGGGAGTGCTGACGTCGGCCGTCAACAGCCTGCGCAATCCGACCTTCTGGCCGTTCGTCGCGATTCAGATCATCGTGGCGCTGTACGCGTGGCTCGCGGCGAGCCGCGGCTGGTTTCGCTCGCTGCGGACGGCGGTGCCGGCGGGCTTGCTGCTCGGCGTGATCGCGTCGGTCACCTCGACACCGATTTCGTATTTCGTGTTTGGATGCTCGACGACGGGCGGCATCGCCCTGACGACAAAGCTGGGCCAGCTGCTTGGCCTGTCGACGCTCGGCGCCTGTTTCTTCGGCAGCTTTCTGTCGGACTTCGGCGACAAGGCCGTCACCTTCGCCCTCGTCACGACGATCCTGCACGCCTTGCCGCGACGGACCGCGGCGCGGTTCCCGCTCGCGTTGCGCGCGGTAGGCCGCGCCTAGCCTTACGTGCGCCGACTCCATCCGTTCACACTGCTGACGATCGCCGTGGTGCTTCCCGCCCTGGCGTGGATCCTGCCTGCGCCCCGGGGAGGAGCGGCGGCGTTATCGGTTGCCGCGCTGCTGCTCCTGACCCCGGGCGTCACTCCCGGGTTCGGGGTCGCTCGAACCGCGTTCCTCACCGCGGCCCCGTTCTGGTTCTTCCTTTATCTGTTGCACGGTGTGAGCGGCATGGTCGCGACAGGGCTGCGCCTCAGCACGATGATCGCGAGCTTCGTGTGGCTCGTCGCCATCTTGCCTCCCGCCCGCCTCGTCGAAGCGATGGTGGCGGCGGGCTGGCCGGTGAGCGCCGCGTTTCTCTTTTCGGCGACGCTGCAGGCGGTGCCGGCGCTGCGCGAGCGCGCCCAACGACTGGTCGAGGCGCAGCGCTGCCGCGGCCTCGCTACGCGCGGCGGACCGCTGGTGCGATTGCACGCCCTGCGCGCGCTGGCATTGCCGCTCGTGCTCTCGGCGCTGCACGACGTGGATGAGCGCGCGCTGGCGCTCGAGACCCGTGGCCTCGTGGCTGGAGCGCGCCGCACGCCGCTGGCCCCGCCGCCGGACCACTGGAGCCAGCGGGCGACGCGCTGGCTGCTGCTGCTCTCGTGCGCGGCGCTCCTCGTGTGGCGCGTGGTATGACGGCGCCACTCGCGTTGCGCTCCGTGACCTATCGCTACCCGGCGAGCCGGTCGCCCGCGGTGCGGGACCTGACACTGGAGCTGCGGCGCGGCGAGGTGCTCGGCGTGATCGGCAGCGTCGGCGCCGGTGCGTCGACGCTGCTGCTCCTCGCTGGAGACCTGGCGCCGCGGGTGACGGGTGGTGAGCTGACGGGGACCGTCGAGCGGGCCGGGCGAGCGGCGCTGCTGCTGCCCACGCCCTGGACGCAGCTCTCGGGAATGGCGTTTACGGTGTTCGACGAGGTGGCGTTCGGCCCCGCGAATTTGGGGTGGCCGCGCGAGCGGATTTCAGCCAGCGTTGAGCGTGCGTTGACGCGTGTTGACGTCCCGCATCTGCGGGAGCGCGATCCCACGTCGTTGTCGGGCGGCGAGCTGCAGCGGGTCATCCTCGCCGGCATCCTGGCCATGGAACCCGATGTGTTGCTGCTCGACGAGCCGACTGCCGAGCTCGATCCGCTCGCCGCGCGGCGCATCTGGGAGCTGATCCGTACCCTCGCCCAGGACGGGATGGCGGTGGTAGTCGCCACGAGCGATCTCGACGCGCTGTGCGACACCGCCGATCGCATCGCCTGGCTCGAGCAGGGAGCGGTGCGGGCGCTCGGGGCCACGCGCGAGGTGCTCGTCGAGCCGGCGTTGACCGCGGATACCGCGCCGGGAAGCACGTCGATCGCGGCGGTGTGGCGCCTTGCGGGACTGCCCGAGCCGCCGCCCCTCACGGTCGCCCAAGCGCTGGAGCGGCTGCGGTGACCGCTGTGCTGGAGCTCGCCGCCGTGTCGTTCGCCTACGGCGAGCGTGCGGCGCTCACCGACGTGTCGTTCGCGCTTCAGCCGGGCGAGCGCGTGGCGCTCGTGGGACACAACGGCGCGGGGAAATCGACGCTGATGCGTCTCGTCGCAGGATTGCTCAAGCCCACGGCGGGAACCGTCCTGGTGGGCGACTGGGACACACGCTCGCGCCGTCCCGAGCAGCTGGCGCATCGTGTCGGCTCGCTGTTTCAGCACGCCGACCAGCAGCTGTTCGCGCGCACCGTGCGGGAGGACGTCGCATTCGGTCCCCGGGCGACGGGGGTTTCGGCCGTCGATGCGGCGGCGCGCGTGGCACGAGCGCTCGAGGCACTGGGGCTCGAGGCCGTCGCCGGCGAGCATCCCTACGACCTCCCGCCGCCCGAGCGCAAACTCGCCGCTCTTGCGGGAGCGCTGGCGCTCGAGCCCTCGCTCCTGGTGCTCGACGAGCCGACAGCCGGGCTCGACCGGCGGGCCAGGGAGCGTGTCGCCGCGGCACTCGCGGGTCGGGCTGCCGCAGGAACGACGCTGCTCGTGATTACTCACGATCTCGAGTTCGCCGCCGAGCATCTGGAGCGCGGCCTGCTGCTTGGCCACGGGCGGCTGGCGCAGGACGCGCCACTATCCGACCTCCTGGCCCTGGGCAGCCGGCTCGAGGACCTGGGGCTCGCTCCACCCCCGCTGAGCCGCCTGGCGACGGCACTTTCGTTGCCGGGGCGCCCGATTCGGGCCCGGGAAGTGGCGGCGGGGCTCGCCAGCGTTGCCGCGCGTAACCGCGTGTCCTAGATTCCCTTACGCCTCATGATCATTCCTGTCGTCTTCGCCACGCATCTGGCGCGCGCCGTGGACCTGTTCCGGGACCCCGCCAAGAGGGACGAACAGAAGCGTGAGTTCCGGATCCTGGTCGGGATGCTGAAGGGCGGGAATGTCTCGATTCGCATCATCGAAGACATCCTGGTGGTCAATGACCAGCGGGTGATCGCTCCAGAGTTCCGTCCGCTGGTCCAAAGCATGGTCGAGCACGGTGTGACGGAGCTCGTCATTCCGAGCGACGCCCCGGTGTCGCATTTATTCGAGCTGCTGCGGGCGTTAGCCGATCACCCGAGCGGTCGGGCGGATATCGCTGCCCGGCTGCGCTCGTCGGGAGCCGATCGCGTGTCGGTCGTGCTCTCGGCCCTCGATGAGCCTGAAGAGGGGCCTCCCGCCGCGGATGGAGGGCCCGGGACGCGCGACCTCGGTACCCGCGGCGTGCTGCGCGGCGACCCGGTCAAGGACCTGAAGAGCGCACCGGTCGCCGGCGCGGACGGGGTGGAGGCAGTGGAGCAGAATCTCGCCCAGCCGTCCGAGGCGCTCCCGAGGCCGGAAGCGGCGACTCCATCCCAGGCGATCATTCCGCGGCAGTCGTTGGAGACGCCGGCTCCGGGGCTCCCGTCGGCGCCGTTGGAAGGAGTAGCGCCCGCCCCGGGCACGCTGCCGCCGCCGCCACCGCCGCCTCCGCCTCCTCCCAGGCGTGGGGTGGATTCCGCGGCGCCGACGTTCACACCGGCGACGCCGGTTCCCCCGGCGCCGCACGCGCCGCCGCCGCCGCATCCGCCCACGCCCCACCGGGTGCATACGCATTCGGGGAGCGTGCTGCCGCCCACGTTCGACGCCCCGCTCGATGAGTCGTCGGCTCCGCCACCGCCCGCGGCGCCGGAAATCGCTCAGCAGGCGGCATCGCCATTGTTCGCCCTGCGAGAGGCGCTGTCGAAGGACACCGCCGAAATGCTCATGGCGCTGGATGGCAATCCGACTGCACCGCACGTGGGGGAGATGCTGACGGTGTTGACCCGCCAGGTCGAAGCGGTGATGCGGCAGGGGAAGATCGAGCAGGCGATGCAGATCGTGCACAGCATCGTGCGCACCGAGCAGCGCGTCGAGGATGCGTCGATGCGTCGGCAATACGGCATCGCGCTACGTCGCATGATCACGAAGCAGATGCTCGATGGGCTGAGCCAGATGATGCAGGTTCCGCATCTCGAGGACGCCGCGGCCACAGTACTGCAGCGGGCGGGCCCGGATGGAGTGGAAGTGTTGCTCGACCTGCTCATCACCTCGAACAGCATCACGGAGCGCCGTGGGGTCTTCAACACGCTGATGGAGATGAAGGAAGGGCAGGACCAGCTGGTGAACATGCTGGGACACCCGCAGTGGTTCGTGGTGCGCAACGTCGCCGATCTGGTGGGGGAGCTGGGACTCGAGGCGGCGGTGCCGGCGCTGACGAAGCAGCTCGATCACGATGACGAGCGGGTGCGCCGTCAGGTCGCTCTGGCGCTCGCCAAGATCGGCACGCGCAGCGCGGCGGAGCCATTGCGGCGCGCCCTGCGCGACTCGTCGGCCGACGTGCGGCGTCAGGCGGCGCTGGGAGTCGGCGGGCGCAAGGCGAGCGCGCTGGCAATGCCGCTCGTGGTTGCGCTCGAAGAAGAAAAGGATCCGGAGGTGGTGCGCGAGCTGATTTTTGCCCTGGGCCGCATCGGCAGCCCCGACGCGGTACAGGCGCTGATCAAGCTCGCCCAGCCGTCAGGCAAGTTGTTCAACCGCAAGCCGAGCGCGCTGCGCGTGACAGCGATCGAAGCGCTGCGGGTGGCGGGGACCCCCGCGGCGATCGGCACGTTGCAGGGCTTCGCGGCGGACTCGGACAAGCAGGTGCGCTCCGCCGTGCAGCAGGCGCTAACGGAGCTCAACGCGAAACAGAAATCCTGACGAGAGGTTGTGGAGGAGGATGGAGGATGGTGGAAGTTGTGGAGGTAGATCGTGCAACCTCCACCATCCTCCACAACCTCCTTCACCTTTTTTAGTCCGGTATGAAACTCACATCCGCCGTGAGTTTCCTCGCGAACGCCGCGAGCAGCCGCGCCGCACGGTCTACATCCGGCAGCGACACCATTTCATTGGGACTGTGCATGTAGCGGTTCGGCACCGACACGAGGCCGGTCGGGATGCCGCGCAGCGCGTTGTGGATGGCGTCGGCGTCGGTGCCGGTATCGCGCGGCGCCGCCTGCACCGTGTAGGGAATTTTCTCCTCGTCGGCGCAGCAGACCAGCCGGTCGAACACCGCGCTGTTGACCGCCGAGCCGCGCGAAAACACCGGGCCGCCGCCCAGCTTGTGATCGCCGCCCTGCTTCTTGTCCGCCCCCGGCCAGTCGGTCGCATGCGTGACATCCACCACCAGCGCTACCTGCGGATCGATCCCGACGGCGCTGGTGCGCGCTCCACCGCCGGTGTAGGCGATTTCTTCGCGCGTCGTCGCGACCGCGAACACCGCGGCATGCGCCGGCCGCTGCTTCGCGAGCAGCCGCAGCGCTTCGGCGACCACGTACGCGCCGATGCGGTTGTCGATGCTGCGCGAGACGATGCGGTCGCCGGCGAACTCGAGACTCTGCGCGTCGATCACGGCCGGATCGCCGACGTGCACCCGCTCGATCGCCTCGGCGCGCGTCGCGGCGCCGATGTCGATCCACAGGTCGGTGATCTGGCTGACCTTCTCGAACTCGTCCTTCTTCATCAGGTGCGGGGCCTTCTTCCCGACGACGCCTTTGACCGGACCCTTGGGGCCTACCACTACGACGCGCTGCCCCACCAGGACCTGGGAATCCCAGCCGCCGATCCCCGCGAAATAGAGGTAGCCCTCGTCGTCGATATGGGTGATCTGCAGGCCGATCTCGTCGATGTGGCCGGCGAGCATGAGGCGCGGCGCCCCTTTCGGGTTCACCACCCCGACCGAATTGCCGTGCGCATCGGCCCGCACCTCGTCGGCGAAGCCCTTCACTTCTTCCCGCCACACGCGGGCGGGGCCGGTCTCGAACCCCGACGGGCCGGGAGAATCCAGCAGGCGCTTCAGGAAGGCGAGCGAGGTGGTGCTCATGGACCTCTCGAGATCGGTGCGGTGGCGGCGCCGGGCAGTCCGACGCGGCGGCGGATGCTGTCGGCCGCCGCGCCTCGGGCCAGCCTCGCCTGGTACCCGGCGCGCACGGGGCGCAGCGCCAGCGAAATCGCGCCGCCCGGACGCACCGTGAATTCGAACACGCCCGACAAGTCGGTCCAGGGCGCGCCCTGACGGAAGATGAAATTGCCCATCGAGTACACGATCGGCCTGCCGCGATACCATTCGACCGGCTGCAGCACGTGCGGGTGGTGGCCGAGACAGATGTCCGCCCCCGCATCGATGGCGCCCTTGAAGAACCGGCGCAGCCCCCGGTCCGGCTCCTCGGCGAACTCGGTCCCGGCGTGCAGGCTCACTACCACGAGGTCCGCCAGGCCGTTCGCCTTGAGGCGCCGGATCTCGGGATAGAGCCATCCCGAGTCGGCCCACGCGACGTAGCGCGAGCCGGCGTGCGTATAAAAGGAATCGGGGGCGGGGTTGAACGCGCGGGTCGCCCCGAGAAACGCCACCCGCCAGCCTTTGCGCTCGAGGATCGCGGCCCGATGCGCCAGGTCGAGCGTCACGCCGGTGCCGACGTGCGCCACGCCGACCCGGTCGAGCTGCGTAATCGTCTCGACCAGTCCGTCGACCCCGGCGTCCCACGCGTGGTTGTTGGCGTTCGACACGATATCGAAGCCGGCCCAGCTCAGCGCATCCGCCGCGACCGGCGGCGTGCTGAAGACGAAGCTCCCCGTCTTTTCGTAGGCGTGGCCCGCCTCGGCGATCGGGCTCTCGAGGTTGCCGAACGTGATGTCGGCCGCCGCGAGCGTGTCGCGCAACGCCTGGAACGGATACAGGGTGTCGCCCTTGAGCAGGTAATCCCAGGTGACGGAGCGGCCGAGGTTGAGATCGCCGACGGCATACAGGTGCAGCGGCTCCCGCTCGGGAGTCGCCGGATGCAGTGCGATCGACGCTGGCATGAGTGCGCCGGGTTGCTGCAGCAGCGACACCAACACGGCCGACGACAGGCTATTCAGCACGGCTCCTCGAACGCTAGGAGAGAACCCTCAACCGATCATCAACGCCAGCTGCTCGGCGGTGTCCACCAGGCGCGGTCCGGGCCGCGAAGTATAGGCGTTCCCGTCCAGGAATACGACACCCCGGGCAAACAGCCGCTGCGCGTCGATATCCGCGACCGCCCGGATCTCGCGCTGCGCGCGCGCGACATCGAATCCGCACAACGCCACGACCACGCGCT
The DNA here is from genome assembly GCA_035262265.1 of Gemmatimonadales bacterium. Lineage (GTDB taxonomy): Bacteria > Gemmatimonadota > Gemmatimonadetes > Gemmatimonadales > GWC2-71-9 > DASTHG01. Next base: position 550 of record DATFTG010000269.1, on the reverse strand, counting down.
GCGGCTCGAGCGCCGCCAGCTCCGCCCAGGAGCGTGTGACCGAGCGGGCCCCCGGCGTGTTGCCGACGTCCTGCCCGCCCGCGATCGCGATCAATTCCGGAACCCAGTGCCCGGCGACGTAGGGCGGGTCCAGCCATTCCACCACGAGAATGCGCGGCGGGAGGGGGCCGGGATGTGACGCATGACCGGCGCGCACGCGATGCAGGCGGTAGCGCAGGCCGGCAACGAGCTCGTCGGCTTCGTCGCGCAATCCGATGGCGTCGCCCACGACCAGCATGTCGGCGAGAACTCCTTCGAGGGTGTGCGCGTGCAGATGGACGACGCGCAACGGCGCCGGCACATCGGTGATGGCGCGTGCCAGCGCGTCCCCGCCTACAGCGCAGACATCGCACACCGTCTGCCCGACCAATACGTCCGGGCGCAGCTCCGCGACGAGTGCGGTATCAATCGTCGTGGCCGCGGCACCCGCGGCGAGCACCGCGCGATCGATCGCGCCGGAGGGCTGGGAACTGTCGATTGTGGTGCGCGTGACGCGCGGCAGGTCGCGCAC
>DATFTG010000268.1:0-5301 GCA_035262265.1 Gemmatimonadales bacterium | reverse complement strand
GCGCGAGCGTACGACGCCCGCCGCGCCGATCCCCTCGTCGCGGGCCACGAGTCGCGGCAGGACTTCCTCCGCGAGCAGCCCGCGCATCTCGTGCGGCACGCCGGGAAGCATGACGACGAAGCGGTGCCAGTCGTCTTCGATCCACAGTCCCGGCGCCGTGCCGCGCGGATTGGGCAGCACCGTCGCCCCTTCGGGGACCTCGGCCTGGGTGCGATTCATCGCCGGCATGGGGCGCTTGAAGCGGCGGAATCGCTCTTCCAGGGCGCGCAGTATCGACTCGTCGAGCACGAGCTTGCGACCGAACAACTGGGCGACGGCGTTCTTCGTCAGGTCGTCCTTCGTGGGCCCGAGTCCGCCCGTCGTGAGCACGGCGCCGGTGCGCTCGAGCGCGTCGCGCACGGCGGAGGCGACGGCATCGGGGCGGTCGGCGACGCTGGTGCGCCTGACGATCTCGATCCCCGCCGCGGCGAGCGTCTTCCCGATGTCGATCGCGTTGGTGTCGACGGTGTACCCGAGCAGCAGCTCGGTGCCGACGGTGACGACTTCGAGCTTCACCCGCTGCCCGTGATGAGACGCCGATAGCGGTACAGGTAGACGACGAGCGAATAGACGGTGAGGATGATGGCGACGCCGAGGGTCACCGACACGAAGAGGCCGTGGAACTGATCCCAGAAGTTGCGGAACCAGCCGGCGAAGCGGTGCGACGCGAGCCAGTCCTTCCAGGCGAACCAGAGGATGGTGGCGCCGATGAAGACGTTCTGCACCACCGCCTTGAGCTTCCCCGCCCCGGCCGCGGGGATGATGATGCCGCGGCGCTTCGCGAAGAAACGGAAAGCGGTAATGGACAGCTCGCGTCCCACGAGCAGCAACAGCACCCACACCGGCAGCGAGCCCCACCACGGGATGCGGTAGTCGACGAGGATGGTGGGGTGGCGGGTGATCCAGAAGATCGGCACCAGCATCGCGAACAGCATCAGCTTGTCGGCGATGGGGTCGAGCAGCTGGCCCAGCTCGCTCACCTGGTTGTGCTTGCGGGCGTAGTAGCCGTCGACGATGTCGGACAGGGCGGCGGCGAGGAAGATGATGAACGCGATGATCTTGGGCCAGAAGCCGGAGATGAACGGCAACAGCGCGATGACGGGGGTGAGACCAATGCGCGCCAGGGTGAGGAGATTCGGCAGCGTCCAGCGCACGGGGGAAGCTCCGGAAGAAGCGGTCAGCTGAGCGTCTTGAGCACGAACTTCGACACCGCCCTGAGGGTTTCGAACACGCCGTCGCCGCGCACCGCCACCGCCTCGTAGTACGGCGCGCGTCCGATCCAGCCGTCCTCCCCCTTCTCGACGATGTTCTCGCCGGGGTGGCTCGGGTCGGGGACGACCTTCTGCTGCGCCGGGTCGTCGATCGGCCAGCCGGGATTGAGCGCCGCCTGCAGATCGCGGACCGGGGCGGCGTTGGGGAGATCGCGCTTGTTGTACTGGATGGTGAACGGAATCTTCGTCAGGTCGTAGCCGTACTCGGCCATGTTGTCGTACAGGTTCTGCATCGACTCGACATTCGCTTCCATGCGCTCGATCTGGCTGTCGGCCACGAACACGATGCCGTCGACCCCCTTGAGAATCAGCTTGCGACTCGCGTTGTAGTACACCTGACCGGGGACGGTGTACAGATGAAACCGGGTCTTGAATCCGCGGATCGTGCCGAGGTCGACGGGGAGGAAGTCGAAGAACAGCGTACGCTCGGTTTCGGTGGCGAGCGAGATCATCTTGCCGCGCGTATTGGGCGCGACCTTGCCGTAGACGTGCTCCAGATTCGTCGTTTTGCCGCCCAGCCCCGGCCCGTAATAGACGAGCTTGCAGTTGATCTCGCGGGACGCGTAGTTGATCATCGACATGCGCGAAAATCCCCTGGATCAGCCGAAGAGTTTGTCAATTTCGTCTTCCGCTCCCGCCAGAATTCCTTTGGTCTCCGCGCCGCCCGTGCCCACGCGATCGAACATCGCCTGGAACACGAGATTGAGCGCTTCGACGGTGGCTTTGGCCTTGAGCTTCACGAGGCCCAGCGTGGCGCGCTGGTCGAACAGCACGACGAGGATCACCCGCTTCGCGACGTCGGCCAGGTACATCGACTCCTTCTCGCCCTGGTGCACCAGCGAGGCGAAGTCGGGCTCGCCGATCATCTTGGCGAGCTGGTCGTTGGCCGAGAAGTCGGCGGCGGTGAGGGAGGCGAACGCGGTGGGGTCGAACTGCGGCGGCTCACCGACCGTGGCGACGAGCTGGCCGGTGCGGTCGACGAGCAGGGCGCAGCGCGCGTTCGAATCGCGCAGGAAGCCCTGCAGGTGCTGCTGGATTTGCCGATAGTCGTTCTCGTTGAACGACCAGCTGGCGGCACCCGTCATCCCCGAACCTCGCTCAGTCGGTCTCGGACATCTCGCGGCGCGCCTGGAGGGCCTGGGCGATCGTCACGCCGTCGGCATACTCGAGGTCGCCGCCCACCGGCAGGCCACGCGCGATGCGCGTCACCTTCACGCCCGTCACCCGCAGCACCTGTTGCAGGTAGGTGGCGGTGACTTCCCCCTCCATCGAGGGATTGGTCGCCACGATCACCTCCCGGACCCCGGCCCCGTTGGACACGCGCGCCAGCAGCCGGTCGATCTGCAGCGCCTCCGGCCCCATGCCGTCCAGCGGGGAGAGGCGGCCGCCCAGCACATGATAGCGCCCGCGGAACTGGCCGGCACGCTCGATCGCCGTCAGGTCCCCGGGCTCCTCCACGACGCACAGTATGCTCGCGTCGCGGCGCGGATCGGCGCAGATGGCGCACGGGTCGGTGTCCGACAAATTGCCGCACGTGCCGCACGCCTGCACTTGCTCCCGCACGCGCCGAATGGCTTCCGCCAGCCGCCCCGCCACCTCGGGGGGCTCTTTCAGCAGGTGAAACGTGAGGCGCTGCGCCGTCTTGCGTCCGATCCCGGGGAGCTTTGCCAGCTCGGCCACGAGATCTTCGATCGCGGACACGAGCGCGGCGTCAGAGCGGCAGCTGGAACGGGAGCGGCAGCCCGGCGGTGAGCTTCTTCACCTCCGCCTGGTACAGCTCGGCGGCGCGCTGCTGGGCCTGGGACACGGCCGCGACGATCAGATCCTCGAGCAGCTCCACGTCGCTGCCCTTGAGCGCCTCGGGATCGATCTTGATCGAACGGATCTGGCCCCGCCCGTCGGCGGTCGCCTGCACCATGCCCCCACCCGCCTGCGCCGTGATCGTCTCTTGAGCGAGTCTGGTCTGGATCTCGGACAGCCGTCCCTGGGCCTGCTGGGCCAGCTGGAAAATACTGGATAAGTCCGCCATGGCGCGAAAATTAGCCGTGCGCGAAGGGGGGTGCAAGCCGTTGATGTAAAGCGTTTTGGGTCATGGGTAATGGGTAGAAGCACCACCCATTACTCATGACTCATAACGCCGTCAGGAATCTCTCAGCCAGCTGCACCACTCTCTCGTCGCCCTCTTTTCTCGCCAGATCCAAAATGCGCAGCACATGCTTCCTCAGCTTCTTCTCTCCCCACTTGTAGCCCGTGGCCAATTCCGCAGAGTAAGAGTCGCCGACGTTGGCGCCGTCGATCAGCGCGCGCGCCGCCGCGGCGTCGTAGTTCGGGTCGCTCCGGTCGGGAAGGTTGTAGCGCGGCTCGGGGCCGGAAGCATCTTCGTTGATGAATGCGCGGGACACTGTTCACTCCCTCCTACTCTACTACTTACTACTCACTGCTCAGCAATTAAAAAACAATGTCATCCCGAGCAACCCCGAGCGTCAGCGAGGGGTGCGAGGGACCTCATGGGTTGGATGATCGAGGGCCCTGACCGGGGCTAGGATGATAAGCCCCTCGACCGGGAAGCCATGAGGTCCCTCGCCTCGCGCTCGCTGCGCGAGGCTGGGATGACAAACTCCTGCACGACCTTAGGATAACCAGCCCCTCGACCGGGAAGCCACGAGGTCCCTCGCCTCGCGCTCGCTGCGCGAGCGCGTCGGCTCGGGATGACATGCTTTTTATTGTCGCTGAGCAGGAAATAGTGAACAGGGGACAGGGATCAGCCTGGAGCAGGCGTCAGCCGCGGCGCCCCCATCAGGTGCTGCAGCATTCTGTGCCGCACGTCGTAGCCCAGCTCGATGCGCTGCTGGGCGATGATCGCTTCCAGCATTTGCGGCAGATCCAGCGTGGGCCGGTAGCCGATCAGGTCGCGCAGCTTCGAGATATCGGGCAGGCGGCGCGCCATGTCTTCGAACCCCGCCGACTCGTACGCCTCGTCGAACGGCACGTGGACGATCTCGGAGCGGCTGTGGGTCAGCTTCTTCACCAGGTGCGCCAGCTCACCGATCGAGATGTCCTTGGTGTGGCCGACGTTGAAGACCTGGCCCGCCGAGGCGGGGTTCTGGATCAGCGCGATCATGGCGTGCGTGGCGTCGCCGACCCAGGTGAAGGAGCGACGCTGCGAGCCGTCGCCGTAGACGGTGATCGGCTCGCCCGCCAACGCCTGGCGCACGAAGCGCGGCACGACCATGCCGTACTGCCCCGTTTGCCGGGGGCCGATCGTATTGAAGAACCGCAACACGGTGACGGGAAGTCCCGTCTGGCGCGCGTAGGCGAGCGCCAGGTGCTCGTCGATGATCTTCGAGGCGGCATAGCACCAGCGCGACTTGTCGGTGGGACCAAGGACCAGGTCGCTCGATTCGGAGAAGCGCTCGACGTCGAGCTTGCCGTACACCTCGGAGGTCGAGGCGACGAGGACCTTGGCGCCGCTCTGCGAGGCGAGCTCGAGCACGAACTCCGTCGCCTTGATGTTGGTGGAGATCGTCTGCACCGGTTGATCGACGATGAGCTTTACGCCCACAGCGGCGGCGAGGTGGAAGACGACGTCGGATTGGGGAATCAGCCGGGCGAGTGTGGCCCGATCGGTCGCCGAGCCCTGAATGAAGGTGAGTCCGGGATGGCCGCCGATGCCGGCGATGTTGCGCTTGCGGCCGGTCGAGAGGTCGTCGAGCACGTCGACCCACCACCCGGTGGCGAGCAGCTCCTCGGCGAGGTGCGAGCCGATGAAGCCCGCTCCGCCGGTGACGAGGGCGCGCGGGCTCATGCGATCACGGCTCCAGAGCCCAACTCGGTCCCCTCCTCGTTGGTCCTCACCCCCTGTCCCCCTCTCCCTTCGCCCTCCTTCGTCCTCACCCCTTGTCCCGCTCTCCCTTCACCCTCCTTGGTCCTCACCCCTTGTCCCCCTCTCCCTTCGCCCTCCTTGGTCCTCACCCCTTGTCCCCCTCTCCCT
>DATFTG010000267.1:0-7832 GCA_035262265.1 Gemmatimonadales bacterium | reverse complement strand
ACGCCGATGCCGCCGCGCGTGCGCCGCATCAACGCGACCGCGCGATGAATCAGGTCGTCGGCGGCGGCGGGGAGGGCCCGACCGGCAACGAGCATGCGCTCGAGCGCGCTGACGCGCTGGGCCGGCGGCGTCGTCGCGACGGCGTCGACGAGTGTGGCGGCGCGCGTGCCCCACAGGGCGTCGAGGGTGACGTGGCGGTCTGCCAGCTCATGCAGCGGCACGTTCAGAAACGGCAGCGCGCCGCCGGGCCGGAACCGTACGCCCAGGAGGTCGACGTGACCTGCGAGCGGGACGACATCGGCGCGATGCATCACACCCACCACGAAGGCTTGCGGCTCGGTCGAGAGATCGAGGATCACGTCGTTCGAGCCGTCGGGGAGAATGCGCGCCTTCCAGGGCGGCGCCTCGTGGGCGGTGAGCGCCCAATAGCACTCCACATAGGGCGCCAGCGCCGCGCCGGGCGGGCGCCGTGCGAACCGGGGCTGCAGCGCGTCCACGCGGCCAATCTATCCCGGGCGCGACCTGCTTGCCCTATCGACGCGGAGCTGTGGTTGCCGGCGGGGGTGCGGGTGCCCGCGTGAAGTCGAAGCAGTCCGACATGTCGTCGGCCGCGGCGTCACGCGCGTTCAAGGGCTTCAAGCCGAACGTCGTCTCACAGAACTTCAGCAGGCTGACGTGCGAGTGTCGCACGTGAGAGATATGCCCCTGCTTCGCGTAGGGGCCGAGGACGAGGCAACCGACGCGGGAGCCGTAGCGGAATTGCGTACCGTCCTTCCAATGCTCGGCGACCGGTGGATCGACGTGGTCGAACCAGCCGCCCCAGTCGTCCCAGGTAATAAAGACGACGGTCTTCGGCCACAGCCCGCCGCGCACGATGGCGTCCACCTGCTGCACCGTCCACTTCATGCCGTGTGTGACGTTGCCGACCAGCGGATTGCTCTGATCCGAGGGATCGGGAGGATGCTCGCTGGCGTCGTGCGGAGCGTACACCCACGACACTGTCGGCAGTTTGCCGCGGGCGGCGTCCACGGCGAACTGCGCCGACGGGACGGTGTGACGGCCATGCAGCGACTTGAAAAAGTCGAAGGCGTAGCCGCCGTAGTTACGCCACGTCTGCTTGGCTTTCTCGAGGGCGACCGGCAGCGTCGGCAGATCGAACAGCGGCTCGCCCGGCGCCAGCCGGTAGCGCGGCGGGTTGTCGATCACCGGTGACGCCGCCGCGATCAGCATCAGGTGATTCGGCGTGGAGGGCCCTGCGACGTCGGTGAAGTACTGATCGCACAACGTGAACTGCCGGGCCCAGGCGAAATAGGCCGGGATGTCCTGCTCCGTGAATTGTTCGCGGACTGCCGTGGCCGCCCGAGTGAGCCATGCCTTGTGGCGATGGTCCGGATCGTGGTGCGGTGGGTTGGCCGAATGGGGGACATGGGCCCCGTCGGCGCCCGGGAATGTGCCGAAATAGTTGTCGAAGGTGTGGTTCTCCTTGATGATGAGAACCACATGCTGCACCGGGCGGACCGGCTTGCGATGCCGGGCGCGCCCAAGAGCGGGTTTGCGACGGGACGGCATGAGGATGTCTGCCTTGTAATGACGACACCCACAATGCCGAACCCGTCACAGGCGGTCACGACGGCCGGCCGCGCGAATGCTCCCAGTTGACGAACAGGAACCCGCCCGGGGCATCGAACTTCGGCTCGCCCGGGCCGGGCAGGATCTGCAGCTGCAGCTCGTCGACCGGGTTCCTGGAGCAGTCCCAGCAGTCGAGGGCGAAGTCGCCGTCCCGTCGCGTATGTGACAGCAGCATGACATGCACCATCGCGTCGTCGGTCACCGGCGCGCCGTTGCGGGACAGGTGGCCGAACGCCCACAGCGCCACCGCGCTGTTGATCGTGGGGACGAGCGGTGTGTGCACCTGCGTGATGCCGTGGTAATACAGTCCCAGGATCACGCCGCCGAAGCGCGGGTGGTGCGGCACGTCCTTCGTCTGCACCCGGTCCAAAACCAGCCGCCAGCGGGCACCGTCCTGGGTCGTGAACTCCGCCGCGCCCGCGACCGAGTCGCGTGTCGATCCCTTGTCCCACGCCGAGAAGGTGAAGGTCCCGGAAATGGAGACGACGTTGTCCGAATAGGGCCCGTTCTTGACCTGCGACTCGAGGCCTTCGCGCTCGTCGCCGAATGCCTGGAGGATTGGTGCCGCGCTGTCGGGGAAGGGAAACGGCCCAGGGAGAATCTGGATCACGGGGCCTCCTCCTACGACGCTGATCGCCTTCGCTGCGGTGCGGTCCCGCTCGTGCGCTTCGGAGACCGATGGCGCGCCCGCGGTGCCGGTCCCTCCGACCACCAGTCGCGCCACCATGCCCAGTTTCTTGTGCGAGCCTGCGCCGACGGGGCAGTACACCTCGTAGGCGCCGGCTCGCAGCGTGAGCGCGAGCGTGGCGCTGTCGCCCGGCGGAATCTGGCGCGTCTCGCGCTCGATCCCCGGTCCCTCGATCTCGAACGCGTGCGGGATGCTGCCGTCGTTCGTGACCGCAAAGCGAACCGGGCCCGCGGCGATCGTCTGGACGGAGAGCCGCACCGTCCATTCGGACAGGGTGACGCGCACCGGGTCTGGCGTCGTCAGCAGGGCAGGGAGCAAGAGCAGGGAGATCATGGGTACGTCCTCCGTTTCGGGGAACTGGGACCTGCGAACGCCCCGAAGACTCCCGCGCCGGCCCGTCTATTCCCGCGGGAATAAAACGGCGGCGGACGTGGTCTTGACCGTGGAGGTCTACCCGGGCTGGAACGGTGAGGCGAGAATTCTCGCGTGGAGCAAGACCCGATCGAGCGATTCGAGGCCGTGGCGCTGCCGCACCTGGACGCCGCGTACACCCTGGCGCGCTATCTGATGCGAGACGACGCGGCCGCGCAGGACGTGGTGCAGGAGGCGTTTCTCCGGGCGCTCAAATATTTCGACCGCTTTCGCGGCGGCGATGCGCGCGCGTGGGTGCTGGCGATCGTGCGCAACACCAGCCACAGCTGGCGCAGGCGGCAGGGGGACCGGCCCGTAGAGTTCGACGAGCGCGTGCATAGCGCGTCGGTCGAGGAGCACACGCCGGAGGCCGCCCTGTTGCGCTCCGCCGACCGTGAAATGGTCCGGCGAGCGCTCGACCGGCTGCCGCTCGAGCTGCGCGAGGTGATCGTGTTGCGCGAAATCCAGGGGCTCAGCTACAAAGAGATCGCCGGGGTGGCCGGCATTCCGATCGGCACGGTGATGTCGCGTCTGTCGCGGGCCAGGGCCAGGCTCGAGCAAGTGCTCGGCGCTCTGGCGGGAAGGGAGTGACGATGCGCTGCGCTGAGATCGAGCAACGGATCGGCGCGCTCGCCGATGGTGAGCTGGTCGAGGCGGAAGCGCGCGATGTCGAGGAGCACCTGCGCTCCTGCGCCGCCTGCCGGGCGGCGCACGAGCGGGTCCTGGCGCTGCGCACCGCCCTCGAGCAGCACGCGCCGCCACTCGCCGCGCCCGACCGGTTGCGCGCGGCAGTCCACGCCCGGCTCGAAACGGCGGCGAGTGTGTCTCGTCGTCCCGTGGCGTGGCGCTGGCTGGCAGCCGCAGCGACGCTCGTGGCGGCGATCGGAGGGACGTGGCAGGTCGCCACCACGGTGAGTGACGGGCGGGCGCTCGCCGACCAGGTGCTCGCCAGCCACGTGCGCTCGCTGATGCCGGGCCATCTCACCGACGTCGCCTCGACCGATCAGCACACGGTGAAGCCGTGGTTCAACGGCCGGCTCGACTATTCCCCGGCGGTGTCCGACTTCGCGGGAGCCGGCTTTCCGTTGATCGGCGGACGGCTCGACTACGTGGGCGGCCGGCCGGTCGCGGCCCTGGTGTATGGGCGGCGCCAGCACATGATCGATGTGCTGCTGTGGCCGACGGAGTCAGGGACCAGGGCGGGGCCGGCTTCGCTCACCCGCCAGGGCTATCACTTGCTGCACTGGGTGGGGCCGCAGTACACGTACTGGGTGGTGTCCGACCTCGCGACCCCGGAGCTGCGCCAGTTCTCCGAGCTGCTGCAGCGGGCCGAGGCGGCGACGTACAGATAGTCGGGGTTTCATCGGGTTGCTAATTTTTTAGCATGATGCTAGAATTTTAGCACCTCAACTCGAGCTGTTTGGAAATGCGCACCACCGCCCGACCTCCGCTCGCCCGCCGCGAACGCCAGATCATGGATCTCATCTACCGCCTCGGCAGGGCCACCGCCGGCGAGGTGCACGAGGGGTTACCCGATTCGCCCAGCTACTCCACGGTGCGGGCTCTGCTGCGCGTGCTCGAGACGAAAGGGCATCTCAAGCACGAGGTTGACGGTCCCCGCTACGTCTACCTGCCGACGGTGCCGCGTGAGCGCGCGCGCGAATCGGCGCTGCGACAGCTCGTGAACACCTTCTTCGACGGATCGAACGCCGCGGCAGCCGCCGCGCTGCTCGATCTCTCCGACGTCCCGTTGGATCAGACCGAGCTGAAACGGTTGGCGGCGCTCGTCGCGCAGGCCAAGAAAGAGGGGCGCTGACATGTCGAATCCCGTGCTCGATATCCTGATCAAGGCAACGCTGCTGATCGTGCTGGCGCTGCTCGTCCGGGTCGTCTGGTATCGCGCTGCGGCTGCCACGCGGCATCTCCTCTGGGCGCTGGCCCTGGGCGGCATCGTGGTGCTCCCGATCGCCGAGCGGATTGGCCCGGCATGGCACATCCTGCCGCTCGCTCGCCCGGCGACGCCGCTCTCGGCCGGAAACGCCGCGCCGGTTGCGCCGAACGGCGCGGCCGATCACTCAGGGCGCCCGGTTGCGCCGGTGACCCGGACGATCGCGGGGAGTGCCCGCACGCCGGTCGTGGCTGTCGCGGCGGCGTCCAGCTCCTGGTCGCTGGGGGAGCTGCTGTTCGCGGTGTGGCTCGCCGGCGTCGCGCTCGTGCTCGCCGCGTACGTCGTCGCCCGGATCCAGGTCGCCCGCCTTGCCCGGCGCGCCGTACCGGTCACGGCGCCACAGTGGCTGGGGCTGCGGGACGTGCTCGCGGCGCAGCTCGACCTCGATCGGCATGTCACGCTGCTCACCCTCGCGGGGCAGGGGATGCCGATGACGTGGGGGACGTGGCGTCCCGTGATCCTGTTGCCGGCGGAAGCCGACCAGTGGTCCGACGCTCGGCGCCACGACGTCCTGCTGCACGAGCTGGCGCACGTCGAGCGCCGCGACTGTCTCACGCATCTGATCGCCGTCTGCGCGACGGCGGTCTACTGGTTCCATCCGCTGGTCTGGGTCGCGGCGCGGGGACTGCGGGTCGAGCGCGAGCGCGCCTGTGATGACCGGGTCATCGCCGGCGGGGCCCGTCCCTCGGAGTACGCCGAGCACCTGTTGGAGATCGCGCATGCGTTCGCGGCGCGTCCCGCGACGGCGTTCGCGAGCCTCGCGATGGCGCGGCCGTCCCACCTCGCCACACGGCTGCTCGATGTGCTCGATGCGCGGCGGCGCCGTGACGCGCTGACGCGGCGCCTGGCGCTGCCCGGGGCCGTCGCCGCGGCGCTGCTCGTGCTCCCCGTGGCCGCGCTGCGGCCGGCGAATCCGCCCCCTGCCGCCGTCACCGGCGTCCACACGGCGGCGGCCTCACGGCTGCTCGCGGACGAGGACTTCCGCGCCCCCGCCCGGCGCATGTCGCAGTCACCGGCGAAACCCGACACGGGCGACTGCACGAAGAGTCGCGCCTCGAGCACATCGGAGACGAGCCACAATCGTGTCGTCACGTTGATGGTGCAGGTCGGCCGCTGTGTGGAGGAGCTGCGGGCGACGGCTCCGTTCAAGCTCAATGGCGACTTCACCGATATCGCCGCGATCGACGACGACGGAACAGTCACCGTCGAGCAGAGCGGTGGCGACGTCGACCATCGCGTCGAGCTGCGGGCGAAAGGGGCCACGATCACGCGCCGCTGGTTCGTCGACAACAGCGAGCGGCCCTACGACGCCGCCGCGCGCGAATGGTTCACCGCCACGCTCACGGACCTGATCCGCCGCACCGGCTACCAGGCCGAGGAGCGGAGTCGCTGGGTCCTCAAGACGCGCGGCGTCGAGGGAATGTTCGAGGAGATCGCCCTGCTCGACGGCGATTACGCAAAGCGCACCTACTATCAAGCCCTCGTTGCGGACGGCAAGGCCGAGCCCGCCGTGGTGACCCGCGTGGTGACGCAGGCGGGGAACGAGCTCACGAGCTCCTACGATCTCGCCGAGCTGCTGGTGCTGGTCGGCCGCGTCTACCCGCTCACCGAGTCGTTGCGCACCGCGTTCGTCGCCGCCTCGAATCACCTCGAATCCGATTATGACCGCCACCGTGTGTTGTCGGTGGTACTGACGAACCGCGACCTCCCCGACGACGTCGCCAGTGCCATTCTCGCATCCGCGGGCGGCATCACTTCGGACTACGACCTCGCCGAAGTGCTCGTGGTCCTGATCCAGAAGCATCCCATCACCGACGGAATGCGCGAGGCGTTCTTCAAGGCGGTGAACCACATCAGCTCCGACTACGACCGGCATCGGGTGCTGGCGACGCTGCTCGCCCAGCAGCCGCCGGCGGGCCCCGCCCTGGTCGCGGATGCGCTCGCCTCGGTCGGCCAGATTTCCTCGAGCTATGACCGCGCCGAGGTGCTGGTGGAGGTGGCCGGGGCGTATCCGCTGAGCGAGTCACTGCGGACGCCGTTCTTCACGGCGACGGACGGCATGGATTCCGACTACGACCATGCGCGCGTGCTCAGCGCGCTCACCGAGCAGTCCAAGCTGACGGATCCGGTGATCGCGGGCGTGATCGCCTCCTCGAAGAAGATCGCATCGAGCTCGAGCCGCGCCGATGTCCTGGTGTCGCTGCTGCAGCACAACAAGCTCAGCGCGCCGCTGCGGCAGGCGTACGCCGAAGCGGCGAAGGACATCGACTCCGAGTACGATCGCAACCGCGCGCTGGCCGCGCTGGGAGGCAGTCAGCTGTAACTGCGGCGCTGCGCAACCTCGCGAATGCGGCCGGCCTCGGCGACTAGCGGTACCCCGCCGCTTGCAGGCTGAACAGCTCGGCGTAGAGGCCGCCGCGCTCGACCAGCTCCTCGTGCGTCCCCTGATCGACCAGCTCGCCGCCGCGCAGCACGAGGATCCGATCGGCCATGCGCACGGTGGAGAAGCGGTGGGAGATCAGCACCGCCATGCGTCCTTTGGTCAGCTCTGAAAACCGCAGGAACACTTCGTACTCGGCGCGGGCGTCGAGCGCCGCCGTGGGCTCGTCGAGGATCAGGAGCTGCGCTTCGCGCAGGTAGGCGCGGCCGAGCGCGACCTTCTGCCATTCGCCTCCCGACAGCTCCACCCCGCCGTCGAAGCGGCGGCCCAGCATCTGGTCGTATCCCGAGGCGAGTCGGCCGGCCAGCTCGTCGGCCTTGCTGCGGCGCGCCGCTTCGCGGATGCGCTCCACGTCGTCGAGGTGCTCGATCTCGCTCACCCCGATGTTCTCTTTCAGGACGAAGTCGTAGCGAACGAAGTCCTGGAAGATCACGCCGATGTTGCGGCGCAGGCTCGTCAGGTCGTAATCCCGCAGGTCGATGCCGTCGAGCAGAATGCTGCCTTCGTCGGGGTCGTAGAGCCGCGCCAGGAGTTTCGCGAGCGTCGTCTTGCCGGCGCCGTTTTCTCCTACGAGGGCGATGCGCTCCCCCGGCACCAGCGTGAAGGTGAGATGGCGCACCGCCCAGCGATCGGAGCCGGGATAGCGGAATCCGACGTCCTGGAACTCAAACCCGCGCGTGATCTGAGCCGGCACGGCGCGCGCCCCCGGCTGCGAC
>DATFTG010000266.1:0-12379 GCA_035262265.1 Gemmatimonadales bacterium | reverse complement strand
CCGTGATCACGGCCAGTGCGACATATCACGGTGTTGCGGTCCCGGGTTCCCCACATTTCGTGGTGGTGTTCTTGCCATGAGCAACGGCACACTGACCGAGCTGTTCTTCGAGGCCGTCGACCGCTTCGCCGACACACGGCCGGCCGCGCTGCGCGCCAAGATTGCCGGCGAGTGGCGCGCGATCTCGCATCGCGACCTCGCCCGCCGCGTGCTGGCTGTCGCCGCGGGCCTGAAGGAGCTGGGCATCCGGCCCGGCGACCGGGTCTCGATTCTCTCCGAGACCCGCCCCGAATGGGCGATCGCCGACTACGCCTGCCTGTGCGCCCAGGCCGCCGATGTGCCGATCTATCCCACCATTACGCCGAAGCAGACCGAATACATCCTCAAGGATTCGGGCGCCGTCGGGGTGTTCTGCTCGACGGCCGACCAGGTGGCCAAGATCCAGGAGATTCGGAGCGCGCTGCCGGCGCTGCGGCACCTGATCGTGTTCGACGCTGCCGCGCAGCGCGACGGCGCCATGACGCTCGACGAGCTCGAGTCGAAGGGACAGGCCGCGCTCGGGAAGTATCCGCGGCTCAAGGAAGAGGCGATCGCCGTCTCGCCCGATGCTTTGGCGACATTGATCTATACGTCGGGGACGACGGGGGACCCCAAGGGCGTCATCCTGTCGCACAAGAACATCTGGTCCAATGTGCAGGGCGGGCTCAAGGCGATGCCGCTCGGTCCCACCGATGAATGCCTCGCGATGCTGCCGCTGTCGCACGTGTACGAGCGCATGGTGGACTATACGCTGCTGGCGGCGGGCGTGATCATCAATTACGCCGAGTCGTTCGACAAGGTCGCGGCAAACCTGGGGGAGGTGCGTCCCACGATCGTGTTGAGCGTGCCGCGGTTGTACGAGAAGGTGTATGCGCGGGTGCTCGAGAACGCGATGTCGGGAAGCGCAATCAAGCGCAGCATCTTCTTCTGGGCGCGGCAGGTCGGGGATGCGTGGGCGTCGCGCACCCTCGCCGGGCAGCCGATTCCCACCGGTCTGGCCATCAAGCGGGCCATCGCCGACCGGCTCGTCTTCGCGAAGCTGCGCGCCCGCACCGGCGGGCGGATCCGCTATTTCATTTCCGGCAGCGCGCCGCTCTCCGCCGAGATCGCGAAGTTCTTCTTCAGCGCGGGGCTCCCGGTGCTCGAAGGGTATGGCCTCACCGAGACGTCACCGGTACTCACGCTCAATCCGTACACCAGGCCCAAGATCGGCACGGTGGGGATCGCCTTCCCGGACGTGCAGCTGAAGATCGCCGCCGACGGCGAGATCCTCGCCAAGGGACCGAACGTGATGAAGGGCTACTACCACAAGCCCGAAGCCACGGCCGAAGCGATCGACGCCGAGGGGTGGTTCCACACCGGCGATATCGGTGAGATCGACGGCGAAGGCTACCTCAAGATCACCGACCGCAAGAAAGACCTGATCAAGACGGCGGGCGGGAAGTTCATCGCGCCGCAGCCGATCGAGAACCAGGTGAAGCTCAACAAGTTCGTCGCCAACGCCGTGCTGCTGGGCGACAAGCGCAAGTTCTCGATCCTGCTCGTCGTGCCCAACTTCGAGGCGCTCGAGCCGTGGGCCACGGTACAGGGGCTGGGGGATCTGTCGCGCGGCGACCTGATCGGCCATCAGCTGGTGCAGGAGAAGATGAACAGCGAGGTGCAGGGCATGCTGAGCGACGTCGCCCGCTTCGAGCGGCCCAAGCGCATCGTGCTGTTGGGGAAAGACTTCACAATCGAGTCGGGAGAGCTGACGCCGACGCTCAAGGTGAAGCGCCGCGTGGTGGAAAAGAACTATGCGCCGGCGATCGATGCGGCCTACGCGGAAGCGGAGCGAGAGTCCGGCGGCGTGCCGGTGCACGACTAACTCGGCCTTATTTCTTTTCTCCAACCCAGAGTCCCTGCCCCACCGCCAGCTGCTTGACACTCTCCGGCAACGTCGGTTGCTCCGATTCAACGACCAGACGACGCCCGTGCAGCAGGACCCGGGCGGCCTCGCCCACCCAGGCCGAACGCGCCAGCTCCGCGCCGACAACGGCGCCGCGCGCCATCGCTCCGCGCAGCGGGATCACCGCATCGGTCTGCAGCAGGCTCAGGACCGGCAGCTCCTCGATGTCGGCGGGAGCATTGATTCCGATGAAATGGATGCCACTCATGAGGCTGGCGAGGCTGTCGGCGTGCCGGGCCGCGGAGCCGACGAGCACGACGTAGCCGCCGGGACCGCCGAGGTCGAGCAATGCCTGGAGGGATTGGGCGTCGACCGGGGTGGTGGGCTGCACCGGGGTGCGGCGCACGGCGCGCTGCTGGCGCTCGCCGGTAATCACCTCGGTGAAATCGACGATGCCGTCGATGATCTCGAACTCGCGGTGGCACACCGGGCACCCCACGACCCCGATCCACACCATGCGCCCGTTCATCTCGCTGGTCGAGAGGACGAGAAATTCCTCGCGATGATCCTCGGTGCAGCGCAGCATCTCGGTGAGCTCTATATGCATAACGGCGTGAGCGGTAAGAGGTGAGCGGTGAGCGGGCCTCACTCGCTCATGGACGGAACTCCACCCACGTCAACTTACCAGCCTTTACCTCGATCCGCCGGAAGACCTTTCTCCCGTCGATGTCCACGCCGAGCGTGTAGGTGCCGGGCGGGACGTCCCCGATGGCGAAGTGCTCCTGGTAGGCGGGATCGCTGTGATTCTTCGGGCCGTACGTCTCGATGAACGAGAACGGGGTCTCCTGCGGCTCCGGCTTCACGAGGCCGTAGATGTGCGCCTGCTGCACCGGCTGGCCTTTCCCGTCCCACACCTGCCCCGCCACGACGCCGGTGCCGGGGAGCGGCTCGATCCAGAGCTCGGGATTGCGGTTGAACGGCGGATAGCGCACGTCCGAGGCGACGATCTTGCTCGAGTCGGTCGTGGGCGCGACATGGACTTCGAGATGGAGGTGGTCGTTCGTCGCACGCCCCGTGTTGCCGACGAGGGCGATGACGTCTCCGGCCTTCACCTGCTGACCCACGGTCGCCAGAAGCTTCGTGTTGTGAAAGTAGACGGAGAACAGGTACTGACCATTGAGCTTCTTGTCGTGGCGGATCGCAATCGTGTTCGACCCCGCCTCGGCGAGCCCCGAGTACACGACGACGCCATCGCCGATCGCATGGACCTGAGCGCCGTCGGGGTTGTTGAACTCGACGCCCTGATGCGGCTGAAAATTGCCGCCCATCGTCGAGCCGAAGCGGTAGGTCTGGTCGATGTAGGGCTGGTCGGTACGATCGATGGGGCGCCGGAACCAGGTGTGCCGCAACCCTCTGGTGCCGACCGATCGACCCTCGAGCGGTGGCACGTTGAACCGCGCCGCGCTCGTAAATGGCGGGGGGAGAATGTCGAACGTGCTCGCCGTATCGATTCGCTTCCACCCGAAGAATTCCCTGCCGAAACGAAACAGACCCTGCTCCGTCGACAGCCAGAAGCGCCGCTCCGAATCAATGAGGAGCGACCGGGCGCGGTTCACGCACCCCTTGCCGTCGCAAGGCACTGCAGCGAATCCCTCGTGCCACGTGCGCCCACCGTCAGGCGAGTGGGCGATCCCTTTCAGGTCGCTGATCCAGAGATTGTCGTCGAGGGTCGTGCCCAGCGCGATCGCCAGCACGTACTGATTCTGGATCACGCCCATCACCGAATCGGTCGCCGTGGCGGCGCCGGCGAGATCGGTGATGACGCGCCACGTCTTGCCGTCGTCCCAGGTGACTTTGATCCCATCCGCCGTGGCGATGTAGACCGTGTCGGCGCGCGTGACGATGCCGTTCGGGGCAACGTACTGCCACTCGGGTCCGAGCTGGCGCAGCTCCCAGTTCTTCCAGGTGCGCCCGCCGTCGACTGATACGCCCCAGCCGTTGCCGACGGTGCCGTACCAGACCTCACCCTGCCGCCCGAAACCGAACGCGTGCACGAAATCCCACGAGATCGCATGCTTCGCCGTGTCGGACGACGACTGGATGTGCTCCCAGCTCGTCGCTTTGGGCCGCAGCACGAAGATTCCCTGGCCATACGTGCCGACCCAGATCGACGAATCGGGCCCGCGCGCGAGCGCCAACACATGCACGCCCCAGCCACTGGAATCAGGCAGCGGTGGAATCGTCTGGGCGACTGCTGGTCTTGCCCCGAGAACTCCGATCGCGACAAGCAGTAGCTGAGAGCTGACAGCTGACGGCTGAAAGCGCATTTATCCTCTCGCTTTATCAATCGTCGGCATCATCTGGATCTCGGTCACATCGACCCGCGCCGGTCGCGTCACCGCCCATAATACTGCGTCGGCCACGTCCTCCACCCGCATCATGATGCTTCGCCCGGCGGCGTCGGGGCGCAAGTCCGGATCCACAGCCTGCCACATCTCCGTGTCCACGCGCCCCGGCGAAATCAGCGTCGTCCGGACGCCGGTCCGGGCAACCTCCACGGCGATCACCTCGTGCAGCCCGCGCACGCCGTGCTTGCTCGCGCCGTAGGCGGTGTTCCAGGGATAGGCGATACGGTCCGAGGAAGAACCGATCGTCACGAGATGACCGCTGCCGCGCTGCACCATCTCGGGGACCAGCGCGTGGGCGATGAGAAACGGACCGGTGAGGTTGGTCGCGATCGACTGCACGAAATCCGCCGGGGACGTCTCGGCGAGCGGCTTGATGATGAACAACCCGGCGTTGCTGACCACGATGTCGGGGACGCCGAGCTCAGCCTTCACTGTTTTCACCGCGCGAGCCACGTCGTCGGGCTGGGTGACGTCACAGCGCAGCGTCGTCTCCCGCTCCCCCGAGCCGTCCTCCAGCGACCGCGCCAAGCGGACGACGTGGGCCCCCGCCGCGCGCAGCTCATCGGCGACGGCGAGCCCGATCCCCCGCGACGCCCCGGTGACGAGCGCCACCGATCCGGCGAGCGGGGGAGCGCTCACAACAGCCGTGCGCCGCCGCCGTGCACCAGCCGCAGGAACTCGTCGCGCGTGCGCGCGTCCGAGCGAAACGTGCCGCGCAGCGCCGAGGTGATCGTCTTGGAGTTCTGCTTTTCGACGCCGCGCATCATCATGCAGAGGTGGTAGGCCTCGATTACGACGCCGACGCCGAGCGGCGCCAGTACCGCGCACAACGCATCGGCCACCTGATCGGTGAGCCGCTCCTGCACCTGCAGCCGCCGCGCGAACACCTCGACCACACGCGGGATCTTCGACAAGCCGACGATCTTGCCGTTCGGCAGGTAAGCGACGTGCGCCCGACCGAAGAACGGCAACATGTGGTGCTCACACAGCGAATAGATCTCGATATCGCGCACGAGAATCATGTTCTCGTGCTTCTCCTCGAACACGGCATCGCCGATGACGTCTTCGACCGACATCTGATAGCCGCGCGTCAGCCACTGCAGCGACGAGGCGACGCGGGCCGGCGTCCGCTTCAGCCCGTCCCGCTCCGGGTTCTCCCCCAGGAGCAGCAGCAGCTCGTGCACCAGCTGCTCGAAGCGCCCGGCATCCGGAGGCTCGATGTGGTCTTCGTGAAAGCTGTGCAGGCTCGCCGACTTGATCTGATCCCGTCCCATTCCAGGCTCCCGTCGTAGTCGACGTAGTTACGCTCCGTCTCCCACAGCCGGATGCGTGCATTATCTTCGGCCCGTGCGATTCCTAAAGCTACTCGCCGCCGTCTCGCAAGCGGGAGCCTCGGCGCTGTCGGCGCTGTGGACATTCCCGAGCATCCTCCTGTCCGCGTTCCTGGTGGCGTGGGGGGCCGAGGCGGCGCAGTTCCTGATGTCGCAAGGGTTGGCGCTCGCCATCCTCGCCTGGCTGCAGACGCTCCCCGAGTTCGCCGTCGAGGCAGTGATCGCCTGGGAGGCGGGCGCCGATCCCGCGCGCGCGCACCTCGCGATCGCCAATCTCACCGGCGCCATCCGCCTGCTCCTCGGCCTCGGCTGGCCGGCGATCTACTTCGTGTTCGTCGCCGCCGGGCGGCGCAGCGCCGGCAGCCGCTGGCCGGTGATCCGGCTCGAGCACGAGCATGCCGTCGAAGTCCTGGGCCTCGTCCCGCCGCTGCTCTACTTCCTGGTCATCCTGTGGAAGCAGTGGATCGGCTGGATCGACGCCGTCGTGCTGATCGCGCTGTACGGCGTCTACCTCTGGGTGCTGATGCGCAATCCGCCGAAGCAGGAAGAAGAGCTGTCCGATGCACCGGCGGTGTCCCGCTGGGCCTACCGCCAGCGCGGCTGGCGGCAGAAGGCGGCGATCGGGGGACTCTTCCTGGTCGGCGGAGCGCTGCTCTATCTGACGGCGCACCCCTTCCTCGAATCGATGCTCGCCGTCGCCGGCTTGTTCGGCATCGGGCAATTCTTCCTGGTGCAGTGGGTGGCGCCGTTCCTGTCGGAGTTCCCGGAGTTCGTGTCGACGATCAACTGGGCGCGCCGCGTGACGCGCGCGCCGATGGCGCTGATGAACATCGTCTCCAGCAACATCAATCAGTGGACGATCCTCGCAGCGATGATCCCCCTGGTCTACGGCTTCTCGCACCTGCACCACTTCGGCACCTGGTCCGATTTCCATTTCGACGCCCCGCAGCAGGTCGAGATTCTGCTGACGCTGCTGCAGACGCTGCTCGGCGTGCTGCTGCTCGCGAACATGGAGTTCGACCGGCTCGACGCCAGCGCGCTGCTCGTGTTGTGGCTGATTCAATTCATCGTACCGCATCTGCGGGAGGAAGTATCGATCGTCTACGGCGCCTGGATTGTGGTGCTGTTGGGACAGTTCGTGCTGGGGAAGAAGCGATTCCTGGTGTGGCGGCATTTCGTGGAGACGGTTCGGAAAACGTAAGCCTCATATGAACCAACCGGCCGGTATCGCTCGCGCGACCCGGCCGGTCAGTGTACCACAGGAACGGAGAGGATTATTGAAGCCCGAAAGTAATGACTGGTCCCTCACCAGGGCTTCTGTCTTCCCCCTCGCGGGGGCATGACATCGGTCGCAGTATCTGGGTCCACGATCGAGCCTGTTGGCTCAATAATTGGACTCCCCGCTCCTGGACCTACAATACTATTTCGCTCCGGCTCGTCAAGAGAAGTTGCGCCGAAGATTTCGACACGACATCCTAGAGTGACTCGAATCACGGACGGATCGAACCGCACATGAATCTCACCCTCCTGGGCGCGATCGTGATGCTGCTCACGTGGATCGCCCTCGTATTCGTGGTGCAGGAGCCATCGGGCTGGATTCACCTGTTGTACGCGGGGGCGGTGTTGTTGTTCGCGCGCCGCATTCTGCTCGGGCATCCGCAGTCGTTCGTCTCCTGACCCTGGCGGCGCACCGCGTCACGTCGTACGTTGACGGAGCATGCTCGTGGTTAAGCGCTGGGATCCCGCCGTCGGCCCGTTGCAGCTCTCCGCTCTGCGACGCGAGCTGCAGCGCGAGGGACTGAATACCGCCTGGTGGTCGGAAGTTCCGGGGGTGCGCATCGAAGAGCACGAGCATCCGTTTCCGGAGGCGCGCTGGGTGCTCTCCGGCTACCTGCGTGTGTACGTGGGGGACGACGTCATCGACCTCGGCCCGGGTGAGCGACTCGATCTGCCGTCCGGGACGAAGCACGGCTTCGAAGTGATCGGGTTGTCGCCTGCCGTGTTCGTCACCGGCTCGACGCAGCCCGTTCCCGAGACCTCGGCTGAGCGACGCGCTCCCGCGTAGTCAGATTTCCCAATTCGAAAACAGCATGCCTTCGGGGACCGCCCGCTCCGGGTAGCCCTCGAGGTGCATGCGCAGGTCGGTCCAGCGCACCTGGTAGCCGCGCGCCATCAGCGCGCGGAACGCCCCTTCGAACCGGCTCTGGCAACGGATCGCCACGCGGCGCAGCCCAGCGTGCGCCGCGCACGCCTCGACCGCCCCCACCACCCGCTCGAACGCATCGGCGTCGCGCGCGGCGAGCTTGAGGACGCGCAGCTCATCGGTGCTGCGCTCCGCCGCGAGTGACGCCGTGTGCCACAGCGCATAGGCGGCGAGTCCCCCCGACCCGGAGACGAGCACCGTGTCGCCGAGCCCGAGCTGCGCCGTGAGCTCGATTTCGCGCGTGAAGTCGTAGCCCGGCGCGAGCGACTCGGCGAATGCGCGGGCGGTGGCGAGCATCTCGCCGCGCGCGGCACCGTCGAGCCGCGACAGCAGCGCCGGAGCGGCGCCGCCGCGCCGCCGTACCGCCAGCTCGCGAGTCATGGTCAAGGTGAGGTGGCCGGGCACGAATCCGAGACGGGCGTAAAAGCCGATGTTCTCGACGGTGCGCGGCATCGTCTCGAGCCCCAGCGTCGTGACGCCCCGGTCCAGCAGCCAGTCGGTGGCCGTACGTACGATCGTCTTGCCGATCCCGGAGCCCTGACGGTCGACGCGGACGGCGAGCGGCCCCATCCACCCCTCGCAGCCGCAGCGGTGCGCCACGTTGAAAGCGACGAGCCGCCCGTCCTCGTCGCGCCACACCATCGCGCCGTCGCCCGCGTCCCGCAGGGCGTACGTCCACACCCGTGGATTGAGCGGCGGCACGCGCACGCCGACGAGCCCGTCGCGACGGTAGCGGTCGGTGAACGCCTCGGCGAACAGGCGATTGAGCGCTTCGATGTCGCGCTCCTCGGCCTGGAGCGGACCTTCTACGCGCCGCTCAGGCAGCCACGCCCGCATCGACTCCTCCCGCGCCCAGGGTCGCCGTCTCGTCCCGTACGCCGCTCACACCCCGGGCGCCATCGTACTCTACCCGGATCACGCGGTCCAGACCCTCCCGGATCTGGTCGATGTGGGTGATGATGATCACCTGCGGGAAGCGATCCCCCAGCTGGCGCAGCAATCCCAGGACGTGCTGCCGGCGCCCCTCGTCGAGTGACCCGAATACCTCGTCCAGCACGAGCAGCGAGAGCGGCTGCCCCGCCCGCTCCGCGATCATCTGCGAGATCGCCAGTCGCAACACCAGATTGGTGAGGTCCTCTTCTCCCCCCGAAATCACCGGCTTCGGGACGCCGCTGTCGACCACCGTCAGCGTGTAGTCCTCGCTCAAGTCCGCGGTATCGTAACGCCCATCCGTCAGATCGGAGAGGAACCCCGATGCCAGCTCGGCGATCTCCGGCCGCATGGCGGCGTTCAGCTCGGCCCGCAGCTCGGAGTACGCCCGGTCGAGCTCGTCGTGGAGCCGCCGTTTCCCTTTGAGCGTGTCGATGTGCTGCTCGCGCGTCCCGCGCTCGGCGATGCGCCGGTCCACCTCCGCGACGACCTCTTCCGAGCGCGTCAACTCGCCTCCCGCTTCCACCGCCGCCAGCTCCGCCTCGCGCACGACGACCACCGAGCGGTCGTAGCGCTCTTTCGCCTGGCGGAACTTCTCCTCCGAGAACCCGTCGGCCACGATCGCCTCGACCAGCTGCTTCACCTGCTGCTCGCGACGCGACAACAGCTGCTCGGCCTGCTCCGCTTCCTTCACCAGCGTCTGGGCCAGGCGCGCGCGGGCCTCGAGGGCCGCCGCTTCCTGGACCAACGGCTCGAGGGCGGTGAGCTCGGCGCGCACGGCGTCGAGCCGGGCGCCGTCGTAGCGCGAGGGCTTCGTCGCCAGCCGGGTCTTGAGCTCCGCGAGCCGCGGCGCCTCCTCGTCCCGCTCCGCCATGGCGCGTGTCCGCTCCTCGGCCTGCGCCTTCAGCTCTCCGGCGTGCTCCGTAGCCGTGCGACTCACATCGCGCGCGGCATCCCGTTCCCGCTCGGCCTCGGCGACCGGCTCCGGGGGCTCGGTGAGCTGCTGCGCGCGTTGCTTGAAGAAGTTGCCATTGAGCGTGATCTCCTCGAGCTGGCGATCGAGCAGACCGAGCACCGCCTCGTATTCCTTGCCGAGCGGGCGCTGACAGGTGGGACAGGCGCCTTCGGGGCCGAGCTTGTCGATTCGGTCGCGCTGCTCTTTCACGTCGCGATATTGCTCGCGCAGCTGCTGGCGCTTCGTCTCGGCATCCTGGCGATCCCGCGCCCACGTCGCCCGCTGCTCCTCGATCTTCCGCTCGAGCGCGAGCAGCTGCTCGGCGATCTTCTTGACCTCACGCTCGGCGCGCGCGCTCGCCGCCGCTGCGCCTTCGAGCTCGGCGATGCGCTTGTCGCGCACGGCGGCTGTCCGCTCGAGCTCCGTGATCTGCGCCTGCGCGGCCCGGCGCTCGGCGGCCTCCTGCTGCAGTCCCTCGAGCCGCGTGCGCTCCGCTTGCAGCTTCTTCAGCGGCTTCAGCTCCGTCGCGAGCCGCTCCAGCTCGGTGCGCGCCGCCAGCGCTTCAGCCAGCTCTCGATCCAGACGCTGGAAGTCCTGGCGCGCCGATTCCACCGCGTGCTGCGCCATCGCGCGCTCGCTCTCGAGCGAGCGGATCCGGTCGCGCCGCACTTCCCATTCTTTCCATCTCGGCTGCTCGCGCGCCAGCGCGTCTTCGGCCTTGCGCCGCGCTTCGCGGGCCGCCTCCGCAGCGGCGCGGCTCCGCTCCAGCCGCTCCAGCGCGGCGGCGCGGTCGGCCTCGAGCTGGCGCTTGTCCGGCAGCCCCGCTTCCAGACCCTTCAGCTCGGCGGAGAGTCCGTTGCGGACCTCCCGTACGCGCTGCTGCGCCAGCTCCAGCCGCTCGTAGCCGAGTACGCGCGACAGGAACGCCGCCCGCTCGACTTTGCCGAGCGCCGACATCACCGCCAGCTCTTTCTGGCCCGTGAAATAGGTGTTGAAGAACTCGTCGTGCGACATGCCGAGCACGCGGCCCAGCCGCTCGGAGACCGATTTGAGCGAGTTCGCCACGACCTGGCCGTCCTGCCGCAGCTCCGCGCCGTAGAGGTTGCGCGTGACGGAGTACTCGTGCGGTCCCAGCGCGAAGTCGAGGGTGACCTCCACGCGCGACCGGCCCGGGGCGCCGTGCCGCCGGATCGAGTCCTTGTCGCCGCGCACCGCCTGCACGCCGTAGATCGCCCAGGCGATCGCTTCGAGCAGCGTCGATTTCCCCGCCCCGTTGGGACCGATGATGCCGGTGATCCCGGGTCCGAGCTCGATCTCGGTCTCGGCGAACTGCCGGAAGTTCTCGAGCCGCAGCCGCTTCAGCTCCATCAGGCGGCGTCTCCGTCCGGCCCCGCCTGCTCGAGGTACTCGACACCGGTGCGCACGAACTCGTCGCGCGGGATGTCGGCGTCGAGCAGCCGGCGCGACAGGAAATCGCGCAGCGTCTCGGGCAGCGTCTGGCGGCGCGACGGGGCTCCGCTACCGGTCTGGTAGGTCGTCTGCGGACGCCGCAGGTCGAGCTGGAAGTGCAGCGCCCGCGACTTATAGCCGCGGATCGCGGGATGGTCGAGGTCGTGGGCGGTGGCGCGGGCGACGTCCCATACGACGAGCCGCACGACGTTGCCGTCGATCGCCGGCTTCGCCTGGGCGACCGCCGCGGCGATCTTCGCGTCCAGCTGCTTCGCCGTCAGCCCGGCCCCCTGAATCGGCTCCAGCTCGACGTGCTGGCGCACCGGTGTGATGTAGCGCGGCATGACGCGCAGCTTGGGGAGCGTGACCAGCAGGTAGCACTTGCCCTTGAGCCCGCGCTCGGCCTGGTCCTGCAGCTGGCCCCACGGATTGGGTGGGAGATACTCGAGCGTGCCCGAGTACCACACGTTGGGCGCCAGCTCTTGCGCGACGTGATGGTGACCAAGGGCGATGTAATCCCACTTCGCCGGCGCCAGATCCTCGAGCGACAATGGCGCGCCCCCGTAGTCCATCGTGCCGCGCTCCTCGCCGAGCGACGGCCGCTGACCGTGCGTGACCAGCACGTTGAACGTCGGACCGCCGCGCTCGGGTCGCAGCGACGGCGGCTCCGGACTCGCCAGCGCCTGATGCGGGACGGCCAGCACGGCGCAATCGAGTTTGGGATAGACGATGCGGCGCGGTGCGTCGATGACGATCTCGGCGCCGACCGCCTCGTACAGCTTCAGGATGCTGCCGGTCTCGCTGGTGCGCGGCGTGTCGTGGTCGCCGGCGACGAGCACCACGGGGGTGTCGGGCAGCGCCACGCGCAAACGCTGCAGCTGGGCGAACAGAAACAGAATCGCCGGATTCGTCGGCCGGACGGAGTGGAAGATGTCGCCGGCCATGACGATGAGATCGGGACGCTGCTCCAGCAGGTCGTCCACCGCACGCCGGAACGCCTCGGCCACGTCCGCCTCGCGCTGGTTCGCCCCGCGGGCATTCTGACGGTCGAACTGGCGGTAACCGAGGTGCAGGTCGGCGAGGTGAGCGAGTTTCACGACACCAGTTTGAGCGTTCCCTGCTGTTGGAGCCGCACCTTCATCCCGGGAGCACCGAACATCCCTCCGCTCACGGCGACGT
>DATFTG010000265.1:0-3029 GCA_035262265.1 Gemmatimonadales bacterium | reverse complement strand
GCACAGCGTCGATTGAGGCGCACCCTTCAGGGTGTCGACTTCCGAGGCGCACCCTTCAGGGTGACGACTTCCGAGGCGCACCTTTAGAGTGTCGACTCGACTGGGACTGACACTGGGACTGACACGATGAACCAACGACAGAGCATGGCCGGGAAATGGGCGCTCGTCACCGGCGCATCGAGTGGATTCGGCGTGGAGTTCGCGACGCTGCTCGCCGGGTTGGGAGCCAATCTGATTCTCGTCGCCCGCCGGGCGGAGCCGATGGAACAGCTGGCGGAGCGGCTGCGTCGCGACCGTGGGGTGCGGATCGTCGTCCTGGCGATGGATCTTTCGGCGCCGGATGCGGCTGCGACGTTGAAGGCCCGGACCGACGCCCAGGGGCTCGCCGTCGACGTGCTGATCAACAATGCCGGGTACGGGCTGTACGGGAATTTCGTGGAGCAACCGCTCGCGCGCGTTCTGGACATGCTGCGGCTCAACATGCTCTCGCTGACTGAATTGACGCACCTCTATGGCTGCGACATGGCGCGGCGCGGCTCGGGGCACATCCTGCTCACCGCCAGCCTGCTCGGCTTTCAGGGCGTCCCGGGGTACGCCGCCTACGCGGCGAGCAAAGCCTACGTGCTGCACTTCGGCGAGGCGCTGCACGCGGAGCTCCGCACTCGCGGCGTCACGGTGACGGCGCTCGCGCCCGGCGCGGCGACGACGTCGTTCGGCGGCGTGGCCGGTCAGACCGACAAGGGCACGCTGCAGAGACTGATGATGTCGCCGCGCGCGGTAGCCGAGATCGGGATGCGGGCGTTGCTGGGCCGACGGTCGAGCGTCGTCGCGGGATGGCGCAACGGCTTCATCGTCTTTCTCAATCGCTTCACGCCGCGCGCGGTGCAGCGCCAGATCTTCAAGCGCGTGATGGCCGGCGACGTGTAGCCCCCTCAGGTTTGCGCCACGCAGATCAGCAGGATACCGAACGCGAGAGCGCTCGATGCGCTGCGAACCGCGTGCAGGCGACCCCACCGCACCAGCAGAGCAGCCGCCTCCGGAGACTGCGGGTCGAGGCCCGGGTCGAGGAGCCGGCGATTGGTCGGAAAAATCACGACGAGGGTGAAGGGCACGACAGCGCCGAGCAGCAGGCCGCCGACGAGCAACCCAATGTGACCGGTCTGCAGCCAGGCGCCGACGCCGGCGAGGCACCCGAGGCTCGCGAGTGAGGCCTGCATGATGGTGCCGCGACGGTAGCTCGGGGCGAACTGCCGCAGCGCGAGCGCAATGCCGGCGGCGAGCCGCGCCGGGTGCTCGACGGCATTGACGTAGATCGCGGCTCCGGCGAACAAACCGGCGCACGCCGTTGCGATGATTTCAAGCGTCATGATTCAGGACCTCCGTTCGTGGGACGCGCCTTACCGGCTCCCGAAACAGGCGCGCAGGCGCCGCAAGCCCTCCGGGATCTGCCCCGTCGCGATCGCGCCGTATCCGATGACCAGCCCGGCGAGGGGGCGCCGCAGGGAGAACATCGATAACGGCAGGACCTCGACGCCGCGCGCGGATGCCCGTCGCACCACGCGATCGATCGTCGCGACCGACGCCCGCGGCGCGAGCGCCGCGACGTGCAGCCCGACGGCAGAGGGAACCGTTTCGAGGTGCCGGGCGAAGTCCGTCGCGAGGGTGCGCACCACCAGCTCGTGCCGCGCCTCGTATACCCCCTCCATCTTGCGGATATGGCGCGCGAACCCGCCGTCCTCGATGAAACGGGCCAGCGCCGCTTGCGCCGCCAACGACGAATGCCAGTCCGCCAGGTACTTGGCGCGCTGCACGGCGTCGCGGATCGCCGCCGGCGCCACGACGAATCCGAGGCGCAGCGTCGGCAGCATCGTTTTCGAGAACGACCCCACGTAGATGACGCGTCCCGCGGTATCGAGCGTGTGCAACGGCTCGATCGGCCGGCCGCCGAAACGAAACTCGCTGTCGTAGTCGTCCTCGACGATCGCCGCCCGCTGGGACTCGGCCCACTGCAGCAGCTCGAGTCGCCGGCCGAGCGACATCGTTACGCCGAGCGGGAACTGATGCGACGGCGTCACGAGGACGAGCCGGGTGCGCGGCGGCAGCGCCCGTACCACGAGGCCCTCGGCATCGACCGGGATGCTCATGACGCGCGCCCCCAGCGAGCGCAGCAGCAACCGGATCGGCGGGTACCCCGGGTCCTCGACGGCCACGACGTCGCCGGGTCCGATCAGCGCCCGGGCGATCACGTCGACCGCCTGCTGCGTGCCGTTGGTGATCGTGACGTCGTCCGGGGCGCAGTGCACCGCGCGGGCGAGGCCGACGCGGTGCGCCACCGCCTCACGCAACGCCGCATGGCCGGCCGGATGGCCGTACACACCGCTCGCGCCTGCCTGGGCGCGCAGCTCGCGCGCCATCAAGCGCTGCCACGCCACGTGCGGAAACAACGACGCGTCGGGCAAGCCGGCGCGAAATTCGTACGTCGCCTTGCGGGCGAACGCCCGCGGCAGCCGGACCGGGCTCCAGATCTCGCGCGCCGCCAGCGCGCCGCGCCGGGACTTGCGCCGGGGCAGGGGCGTCGCGAACGCCGTGACGAACGTGCCCGCGCCGACCCGTGACGTGACGAACCCCTCGCGCGCCAGCCGGTCGTAGGCGACCACGACCGTGGCGCGCGCCACGGCCAGACGCTCGGCGAGCTCACGCGTCGGCGGCAGCGCCTCCCCCGAGCGCAGCCGGCCATCGAGGATGGCCTGACGCAGCTGGCGGTAGATCTCGGCCCGGAGGTTGGCGCGGCCGACGAGGCTGACGTGAATGTCCACCCGCGGAAGCTATCACCGCCCCCGAAAATTGGACTAGTCGATATCGCTGAAATTGGCGTCTTTTGGCAGTCCTCCTCCTTTTCTATCCTGACTAGGGAGTCCTGACGCCGCGCAGCCAGTTCGTTCAAGACGCGGGGTGCACGCGGTTGGTACGATCCCGAGTCAATCGTGATGCGCCGTCACTGGGGTGTGCGATGGGATCGACGCTGCTCA
>DATFTG010000264.1:0-7101 GCA_035262265.1 Gemmatimonadales bacterium | reverse complement strand
TCTCGTCGAACAGGTTGAGGTTCTGCCGGTAGATGCGCTGCGCCATCACCACGGCGTTGTTGAGCGGGGTGTTGGCGAACCAGCGCCAGTCGTAGGTGTCGAGGTTCTGACCCACCGGACCCGTGAGCTGGGCGCGGGCCCAGGCGAACAGCGACGACCGGGCCGCCTCCACCGCCTGCGGTGTAGACGCCCCGGCATAGGCGGAGTCCAGCCGGCGCCCCAGCTCCGCCCAGAAGACGTCGAGGGAGCGCTCGTCGCCCCAGCGGGCTGCCGCGCGCTGCGCGTCCGCCGTGTCGCCGCGCGACCGGAAGAAGGCCTGCGCCCCGCGATAGCCCACGAAGCTCGCAAAGCTCTCGTTGAACTGCGTATGGCTCTTCACATACAGCGTGTTGTGCGCCAGCTCGTGAATCACCGTTGCCACGAGCTCCATCGTGTCACGATCCACCGCCGTCGAGTACAGCGGATCCGAGAAGTAGCCGAGCGTCGAGAACGCTCCGGCCGGCCGCAGGTAGACGTCGAATCCCCGCTGTTCCAGATCGGCCGCGGCCGCGCGCGCCGCCTGGGCGCTGAAGAAGCCCTTGTACGGCACGACGCCGACGATCGGGTAGGTCCACGTGTAGGGCCGCAGCCGGTCGCGCCACGCCGCCGACAGCACGAGCAGCAGCGTGTCGCGTCCCACGTTCACGTAGCTCGTGTAGGTCTCCGCGACGACGAGATGCAGCGAGTCCGCGGCGAACGCGCGGGCGGCGAGCACGAGCCGCAGCCGTTGGCGCAGCTCGGGTGCGGTGGCCGAGTCGGCGACCAGCGTCGCGATGGAGCGCCGCTTGAGCAGGATGCGGGCCTCTTCGACCCCCGCCCGCGCCAGGTAGCGCACGTCGGCGGAGACGATGAGCCCGACGACCAGGGCCGCGGGAACGCCGACCGCGATCCACATCAGGAGGCGCAGGATCAAGCGCCCCCAGCGGGGACGGCGGCGCTCGATCATGGCGCCCATCGGACCCCCACGCGATGCGTCCCGCCGCCCAGCAGCGCGAGATTCTGGTACGCGTAGTCGACGTGCAGGCGGCGCAGCTCGATGCCGCCTCCCACCGACCAGCGCGACGCGGCGCTCGTCGGCGACCGCGTCACAAACCCCAGTCTCCCCACCAACCCGACGCCGCCGGCGACGATACCGGTCTCGATACCGCTCGCCAACCGGGCCGGACCGTCCGCCGGCCACTGCCCCTCGATGGTCGTCAGCAACCGGTAGGTCCCCTGCGGATCGACATAGTTCATCGTGAATCCCGCGCGCGTGCGCCGCGGCAGCCGGGCGCCGTTTGCCGCCGGTCCAAAGTCCCCGCCGAGGTTCTGCACGCTCACCCCGAGCGCGAAGATGTCGAACACGGCGAGGGCCAGCCCGACGTCTCCGCCCCACGCGTCGGCCGACCACCCCGCGATCTGCTCGCGCGCGTACTTCACCGCCACGCCGGCGGCCAGGACGCCGCGCCGGTACACCACCCCCGATGTCGCGAGAATGTCGCTCGCCGTGAACGTCGCTCCCGTCGCGGTGCCGCGCCGCCCGCCGACGCTCGAGTCGGGCACGATCACCGGCTCCGAGCCGTAGTCGAACACCTGGGCCCCGAATCCCCAGGCGAGCCGGCCGGCCCGCAGCGCCATGGCGCCTGCGCTGTAGGTCGTGCCGGCCACGTACGGCTCGAACGACCCCTCGAGGGCGAGATGATGGATCGCGGCGATCGCCGCCGGATTGTCGAACATCGACGCGGCGTCGCCGATCAGGGCGACGCCCGCGCCGCCCATCCCCGCCGAGCGCGTAGACCCGGGGAGCGTGCCGAGAACGCCTTGCGATACCAGCGACGCCGAGAAAACGACGTCGAGGAGAAGCGTCAATAGAAACCGTCGAGTGAAACCGCTACGAATCCTCTCGACCCTTCCCTCTCGACGCCTCTGCTCTCGACGGTTCACGGCCTAGTGCAGCCGGATCGCGTTCAACCGTGGGTTCAGCACTGTCGGGAGTGTCGCGCCCCCCGGCCCCGAAAACAGCAGCGCGAACCCCGGCCCCATTGCCTGCTGAGCCGCAATGACGTAGTTGCCGGAGCCCGCGTGTAGCGTGCCCGTCACGGCGATGGACTTTCCCGCCGTCACCGGCGGGGTCAGCGGGAACGGCTTGGGGAAGAAGTTCGGCCGCTGCGAATTGAGGGACGCGTACGTCGTGCGGAAACTCCACGACTGGTAGCGCAGCTCGGGCGGCGGGCTGAGGCCCGGGTAGTCCGACACGTAATTCGCCAGGATCCATCGCCCCACGATGGTGGTGAACGGCGTCCCCGCGGCCGAGCTGATCGCCGCCGCGCCGTGCAACCCCGACTGCTCCAGCCCGCGGGTGAGCGCCGCGACGGACGCGAACGAGGTATCGGCCGCGAATTGGTCGGCGAAGTAGCGGACGAACAGCCACGCCGCGCCCCGCTCCGCCAGCGACCCGATGCCGCTCGAGAAGGCGAGAAAGTGGAACGAGCTCGAGTCCAGGAACGTGTAGGCGTCGAACAGGTCGCCGATCACGAAATTGGAGAACGATGCCTGATCGGCCGGGAGGAAGCTGCGGCCGCCCAGCTCTTCGGCGAAATGCGACATGCCCTCGTCCAGCCACGTGTCCTGGGCGGTGCCGCCCTTCACCAGCACATGCTGGTTGTAGCTGATCATGTGCTGGAATTCGTGGACGAACGTGACCGGCACCACGTTGCGCAGCTGGGTCACGCTGTGCGGGCACGACAACGTGCTGTCGGGATCCGCGACTATCGAGTAGAACACCTCGCCGTGGTTGACGCGATTGTCCCCGGAAAACAGCGGATCGATGTCCGCTCCGAAAAAGAACCCCGCGATGAATCCCGACTGCTTGCACATCGACTTGGACACGAGCTTGTTGACGACGTTCGTCATCAACACGATGACGGCGCCGTTGTTGTCGATATCGGACTCGCGGCCGAAGGCGGTCGTATCGACGGCGTAGAGCCGTGTGTTGAACAATGACGCGAGGGAGTCGAGGTCGGTCTGGGTGAGGCCTCCCGCCGGCGCCGCGTTGTCGACGTAGATGGCGAGGTGGCCGCTGACCGATTTCGCCGTGGCCGTCACCTTCGGGAAGGTCGAGCAGTTGAGATCACCGCACACGCTGAACTGGCGTACGTTGCCGAGCGTATCGGGCGGTCCCTGGAGCGGCGCCGCCGGCGCCGCGCTGACGCGCGGTCCACCGATCGCTCCCCAGTGCGTCCGTTCCACGGTCCGCAGGAAATCATGAAACCGCATCCCCATGTCCGACGCCGGGGCCGCACTCTGGGTGATCGCGGCGGCGAGCAGCGGATGCAGTGTATCGCCCTGGAGAATGAAAGGCGCCGTCGCCCCTTGAGAATCGGTCGCGAGCTGCGGCACGAGCAGATACAGCGCCGAATCGGTGGTAGACGCATTGCCGGGAAACAGGAGGCATGCGGCGTTGGCCAAGGGTGGAATCGCCTGGTACCCGGACACGGCGAGGGTGACATTCTGGCCGCCGGCGGTCCTGCAGCTCGTGAGCGGTGGAGGAGCGGTCCCGCCTCCGCTGCGGCAGCCGGCGAGCCCTGCGACGAACACCAGGCCGAATCGGCCGCGCGCGCTACGAGTCACGGGATACTCCTTGGGTGAGAGCTGGTCGCCGGGCGAGCGCCTGGCGCATGCAAACCGGGCCGACGACGGCATGCAGCGCCACCAGCCCCACTGCGAGTCCCTCGAATGATACACCCCACTCGGGGAAGGCCCGCCGGCCGGTCGCAGCCAGCAGCAGGCCGACGCCCCCCTGCGAAATGAGCCCCAACCACCCGCTGTTCGCCAGGTCTTCCGAGACGAGCAGCCGCCGGCCGGCCCAGCGGCCGCCCCAGTACAACCCCAGTCCCCGTAACCCGATGAGCAGCAGCATCCACGGCCACAAATCCCCGACGCTCGTCACGTCGAGTCGCAGACCCAGCAGCGCGAACGCCCCGGCGGCGAGCAGCTCCCCGCGGGCATCGAAATGGCGCCGCACCATGGCCGCCGTTTCCGGATCGGCGTAGGTCAATCCGATCCCGGCGAGCACCGCGGCCAGCGTCACTTCGACCTGCCCCGACAGCCCCGCCACCGCCGCCCCCACGGCGACGGCGAGCGCGTACATCCCCGGTGTTCCACCCAGCAAACGGCGCGTCCGGCTCACGAGCCACACGAGCAGTACGGCGCTCACCATGGAGCCGACCAGAGGAAGCAGGCCCACCCACCAGGCGTCGGCGCGCAGCGTCCCCGCGCTCGCTCCGAGACGGGACAACGCCAGCACGGCGGCGAGCACGACGATTGCCGCCACGTCGCGCAACGCATGCAGCCGCAGCAGCGCGTCGGAGAGTCCGGGACGGGGGGCGTCGTAGAGCGTCGCCCACGCGAGGGCCGGGGCCGCCACCACCGTCAGGGCGCCGACGGCGAGCGCGACGGCCGCGGCATCGCCCAGCGGCTGGTGTACCGAAAGCGGAAACCAGGAATGCAGCGCGAACACGACCACCGCCGTGAGCACGAGCGGTGTCACGATCGACGCCGTCAGGTAGCGGCCAAGACCGGCCGCACCGGAGTCGTTCCCTTCGGCCCCGCGCCACGCGAGGCCGGCACGCCAGGCGAACAGCGCGACGGCGGCGTTGGTCACGAACGCGAGAGCGTGGATCTCGTCTTCGCGAACGAGATAGTACCCCAGCCACTCCGGGCGCATCATGAGTCCGGCACCGAGGTAACCGGTCACCCGCGGCAATCCCAGGCGCAAGGCGAGACGGCCGCCGATCTCCGCAGCGACGATCACCATGCCGAGCGTGAGCGTCGCACGAGCGGCGAGTGGCGCGCCGGCGGTATAGTGATGCGATACGACGAGCGCCAGCGCGACGATCAGGAGCCAGAGAACAGTGCGCATCGCTCGCACAATTTCTCCGCACTCCGAGATTTTGACAATGCGGCTCCGCGCCGGTTATCTTGCGTTCTAGCACACCCGCGGCCCTATGGCGTTCGTTCATCTTCACACACATAGCGAATACTCCCTGCTCGACGGTGCCAACCGGATCCCGGATCTCCTGGACCGGGTCGTCGCGCTGGGGATGGATTCGCTCGCCATCACCGACCACGGCAACCTCTATGGGGCGTGGACGTTTTACGAGGAGGCGAAGGCCCGGAAGGTCCGGCCCATCATCGGGTGCGAGGCCTATCTGGCGTTCGGCAGCCGCCACGCCCGGGAGAAGCCCGCCGACGCCCCCGGGCCGTACTCCCACCTCGTGCTGCTCGCCAGGAATCGCACCGGCTACGCCAACCTCGTCAAACTGTCCTCGATCGGGTACCTGGAGGGCTACTACCGGCGCCCGCGCATCGATCGCGAAGTGCTGGAACACCACAAAGAAGGCCTCGTCTGCCTCGCTGCCTGCCTTTCGGGGGAGATCTCGCTGTACCTGCGGGCCGGGAACTACGAAGCGGCCAGGGCGAGCGCCGCCTACTTCGCGCAGCTCTTCGGGCCGGACGGCTTCTGGCTCGAAGTCCAGAATCACGGGATCCCCGAAGAGCAGACGGTGGCCGCCGGGATGTTCCGCCTCGCCAAAGAGCTGGGCATCCCCGTGACGGTCACGAACGACGCGCACTATTTGATGAAAGCGGACGCCGAAGCTCACGACGTCCTGCTGGCCATCGGAACCGGCAAGGATCTCGACGATCCGAAACGCTTCCGCTTCGTCGGCGCCGAGAGCTACGTCAAGTCCGAGAAAGAGATGAAACCGCTTTTCCCGGACCACCCGGAGCTCCTGTCCGAGACGGCGCGCATCGCCAACCTGTGCGAGTTCGACTTCGAGAAGCGCTATTTCCTGCCGCAGTACCCCCGCCCGGCGGAATTCGCAAGCGACAACGACCTGCTGGTGCACCTCGCGCATGCCGGGGCCCTGGAGCGCTACGGCGACCCGCTGCCGCCGCGCGTTGCGGAGCGGCTGGCGTACGAGCTCGACGTCATCCAGCACACCGGCTACGCCGGCTATTTCCTGATCGTCTACGATCTGATCAAGGCGGCGCGCGACCGCGGCATTCCCGTGGGACCGGGGCGCGGCTCGGCGGCCGGATCGCTGGTCGCCTACAGTTTGCGCATCACCAACATCGACCCCCTGCAGTTCGATCTGCTGTTCGAGCGGTTCCTGAACCCCGAGCGCATCTCGATGCCGGACATCGACCTCGATTTCTGCTTCGAGCGGCGCGGGGAGATCATGGAGTACGTGCGCGGCCGTTACGGGCGGGAGTCGGTCGGGCAGATCATTACGTTCGGGACGCTGAAGGCCCGCGCGGCGTTCCGTGACGTGGCGCGCACGCTGCGCCTCGAGATCGGGGAGGTGGACCGCACCACCAAGCTCATCCCGGCGGGCCCCGCAGCGACATGGTCGCTGGCGGAGGCGGCGACCAAAGTCCCCGAGCTGCGGACCATCGTCGAGCAGGACGAGCGCGTGCGCAAGGTGATCGACCTGGGGAGCCGCATCGAGGGTCTGGCGCGCCATGCGTCGGTGCACGCCGCGGGCGTCGTCATCGCCCCAGGACCGCTCACCGATTACGTCCCCGTCTGCCTCGCGCCGCAGGACACGGAAGCGATCATCACCCAGTTCGACATGGTCGCGCTCGAGAAGGTCGGGATGCTGAAGATCGACCTGCTCGGCCTGAAGACCCTCACCGTCATCCACGACACGGTGCAGATGGTGAGGGAACGCCACGGCGTCGCCCTCGACATGGACCATCTCGACCTCGAAGACCCCGAGGTCTACCGCGTGCTGCGCTCGGGCCGGACGGCGGGGGTGTTCCAGTTCGAGTCGCCGCTGGCGACCGACTGCCTGCGCCAGATGAAATGCGACCGCTTCGACGACCTCGTCGCGACGAACGCGCTGCTGCGCCCCGGGCCGCTCGATACCGGCATGCACCTCGTGTTCATCAATCGCAAGCTCGGTCGCGATCCGGTGCGCTACCCCCACCCGGCCCTGGAGGAGGTGCTGCAGTCGACGTACGGCGTGATCACCTATCAGGAGCAGGTGATGCGCATCGCCAACGTCCTGGCGGGATACT
>DATFTG010000263.1:0-14812 GCA_035262265.1 Gemmatimonadales bacterium | reverse complement strand
CGACCGCCGCATAGCTTCCGGCGACCAGGCCGAACAAGTAGACCGCCGGCGTCCAGAGCAGCGCGGCGATGCCGGCGGTGAGGAGGCCCAGGACGAAGCCCGGGGGGATGAGCTGCCTTGTCGTCATGAAACGGCCCAGTTTTTTCGCGACGAGCGGCTTGAAATAGCCGTACTGGTAGAACATCCGTCCGACCTGGCGCAGCGTCGAGCGAGCGTAGTAATACGAGACGACGTCGGGAATCAGAAGTATGCGCCCCCCCGCCTTGATGAGCCGCGCGTTGAACTCTCCGTCCTGATGTCGAATCAGCTCTTCGTCGAACAGGCCCACCCGGTCGAACGTGCGCTTCTTGATACAGAAGAAGGCGATCGTGTCGACCCAGCGCGGCTCCGCGGTGCCGATCCGGAAATACGACGTCCCGACGCCGAAGGGATGCGACATCCCGATGGCGATCGCCCGTCCCATCGGCGTCTGATTCGCCGGGAGCGTCTTCAGGACCGCGCCCGCGTTGTCGGCTCCGAATTCGTCGAGCGCCGCGACGAGGCGGGAGACGTAGTTCGTCGGATACACGACGTGGGCGTCCATGCGGACGATGACCTCTCCGCGAGCCGCCCGGATCGCGATGTTCAGGGCGACCGGAGTAATGCGGCGGGGGTTGTCGAGCACGCGAACTTCCGGATGCCGCGTCGCGTACTCCGCCAGAATCGGGCGCGTGCCGTCGTCGCTCATCCCGTCGACGACGAGGACTTCGAGGCGGTCGCGCGGGTAGTCGCAGGCGAGGATCGAGTCGAGGCACTCGACGATGTAGCGCTCCTCGTTGCGGCAGGGGACGACGATGCTGACCCACGGCTGCTGGGGCATGGGACTCACGTCTCCGAGGTGCCGGCCGGAGCCATGGCCCCGGCGCCGGGAGAGGCTGCGGTGCGCCCGGCGAAGCGCGCCATGGCGTTGCGATAGACGTCGATCAGCCGGGTGGTGATCGCTTCCTCGGCGAGGTGGGCCACCGCCACGCGGCCGGCCACGCGCCCGCCGCGTCGCAACACGCGCTCGAGCGCGGCCGCGATCGCTTCGGGCTGCTCGTCGGCGACGAGCTCGCATCCGGCGATGCCGCGCAGCCGCTCCGTCGTGTCGCCGATCGGAACCGAGACCACGGGGAGATCGCAGGCGAGCGCCTCTTTCACCACGTTGGGCGACCCTTCCTGCATCGAGGTGAAGACGAAAGCGTCGCAGGCGTTCATATACAACGGGATGTCCGTGTGTCGGACACCCCACGCGACGACCAGCTCGGCCGGGAGCGTACGATTCACGAGGTCGACGGCGGCGCGGGCCAGGCCGTAGCGTTTGCGCGGCTGGTCGGGGTTGCCGGCGAACAGCACGAGGCGTTTCTCGCGCGGCCAGCCCAGCCGGTCGCGCGCTTCGTCGCGGGGGATGCTGCGGAACAGCTCGAAGTCGAGTCCCGAGGGGAGCACGGAGACGGGGGCGTCGGTTGTGAAGTAAGCCTTCATGTGATCCGACACCACGACCACGGCGTCGGCGCGGCGTACGGCGAACCGTGTGACCGCCTGCGACGCGCGTCCCGCCAGCGTGTAGCGCCCGTCGGATCCGACGATGCCGAGAATGTCGCTGCCGCGCAGCGTGACGACGAGTGGCAGCCGCTTGGGGAGGGCGAGGATCCCGCTCTGGCCGAACTGGGCGTGCACGAGGTCGACGCGGTTCGGGTCGATCCGTGGCCGGACGTCGCGCCAGGCACGGATGTAGTTCCACAGCCGCTTGGCGCCGCGGAAGTGGAACACGTCGACTTGCACCCCGGCCCGCTGCAGAAACTCGGCCTGGCGCTTGACGAAATGGGTGGTCTGCGGCTGCCCCGGTTGCGGCCAGCCAGCGGTGATCATGAGTACGCGGATCGGAATGTCCATCGTCAGGGTTTGGTCACTGCCGGCTCGGGGACCGGGCCGGACGAGCCGCGGGGCGTCACGGGGCGCGGCGCCGCCCGTCGACCCTCGACGAGCTCGGCGATGCCCTGGACCCATTCTCCCACGGCGGGCCAGCGATCGTCGGGTTGCCAGGTTTCGGATCGTGTCCCCGGCGGTTGGCGGCCGAACAGCTCGCGCAGGCCCTGGGCGATCGTGGGGTAGCGATCCGGGTAGCCCGGCGGCGCGCCCGCCAGAATGTAGAGGAAGCGTTTCACGTCACCCCACAGCCAGCGCACCGTCAGCCCGGTCGCGTAGCCCGTGCGGCGATCGACGGTGCGGCCGCGCAGGATGGCGACCCACCACTGCGGGAAATCCGCCCCCGCCGAGACGGTGAGCTGCAACGATCCCCAGAAGCGGCCGTTCACTTCCATGAGGACGGGCTCGTGGATACCGTCGTCGCGGAACTCGACCATCGCCGGGCCGTGCCAGGTCATCGCCGAGAGCAGCCGTTCCGCGGGGCCGAGCAGCCGGGGGTCGAGCGGGGCAGAGCGTCGCAGACTCGAGCCGGAGCCCGAGGGTCGCACATCGCGCAGCCGTTCGTGTGCGAACCACGCGACGGGGCGGCCGCCGTCGAACAGCGCGAACACGCCTTTGCCCTGTCCGGGGGTGAATCCCTGGATCAGCGGCCAATGATCGCCTTGGCGGTGCTGCTGGATCGCGGCGTCGAGCTCTGCGGCCTCGCGGACGTAGGTCGTCCCGGGGTCCCCAAGAAAGAGCGTCCCGTCCCAGGCGTTCGAGTAGCGCGACTTCACCACACAGGGGTAGCCGATCTCACGGGCGGCGGCGTGGGCTTCGACGAGGGAACGGGGCGCGCGCGTCGGCGGTACGGCCACACCGTTCGAGCGTGCGATCTCGACTGTTTGCGCCTTGTCGAACGCGAGGCGCAGCAGCTCGTCGGGGGCGCTCCCCACGGTGATGCCGGCGGCTTCCCACGCCTCCCGCTCGTGGTTGCACAGAATGCAGGCGCGCTCGGTCAACGGCAGCACGACGTTGACGCCGCGGTCCCGGGCCCAGCGCCGCAGCTCCGCGAAGGCCGCGAGGGTCTCCCCCTGCAGCAGAAAGCGGTCGCGCGAGAACCGCGACCACGCGGCGAGCGGCCGGCGGCGCGTCGCGGCGACGACGACGTCGTATCCGGCACGCCCCAGCGATCGCACGCAGGCGAGGGCCTGGTTCGTCTGGCCGTCGAGAACGAGGATGCGCTCGCGGCCCTTCATCGGGCGCCGCCCCGCGCGTGCAGAGCATCGAGCAGCGCGGCCTTGGTGCGCTCCAGGTCGGTGTTGACCAGCCGGACGGCTCCCGGGATGCGCGCGAAGACGGTGTGATAGGCGTCGGCGCGGTGCCGCAGATAGTCGATCGAGAACTCGCGCTTGCGCCGGAACGATTCCTCGGGAGTGATGTCGAGGAAGACAGGCACCGTCGGCTCGGGGGTGAGACGCTCCAGCACGCGCGTCCATATGCGCGGCCGGCCGTTGGTCACGTCGACGAGTGTGTCGTAGAAGTAGCGATCCATGATGACGACACGGCCGCGGACCGCCTCCAGCCAGAGGCGGTAGCACTGAAAGATCGCCAGGTCGACGAGGTACAGCAGCCGGCGCACCGGCTTGTTCCAGATGATCAGGGTGCGCCAGCGACTGGCGACCCCGCGCCAACCAGTGGGGGCCGAGCGCTGCAGCTTCTGCGAGCGCGGATCGGGTGTGCCCGGCGCGAGCTCGATGGAGCGCTGCCCGCGCAGCCGGTCGCGCAGGGCGCGCACGAAGGCGTAGATCCCGACATCGTCGTTGAGGCGCAGCACCCGCACCGGACGGCGTTCGCCCTCCAGTGTGGCACTCACGAACGCGATCAACGTCGACTTGCCGGCACCGTCCAGGCCCGAAAACGTGATGAGCACGGTCGACCTAGCCCCTGCGGGCGCGTCGCATCGCGCCAGCTGGCGGCGGGGGCTGCTGCTTCGGGGTGAGCCAGACCCAGCTGGCCATGGCGTAAGCGAGCAGTACCCACTGCAGCTTCAGCACGATGTAGTTGCCGGTCAGGTTGCCGACCATCGTCGACATCATCTGCGCGGCGGGGAGAATGCCCTCGATGCCGCGTCGCGCCTTCCACGCCGACCAGCAACACACCCATAGGGCCCAGACGAAGGGCACCGTGCCCAGCACCCCGGTGGCGGTCAGGACTTCGAGGAAGAGGTTATGCGTATCCCGCGTCGTATGGAGCTTGGGCGGCAGCCCGAGCTTGATCGCCAGCACGTACTGGTTGGCGGGGCCGTAGCCGATCAACGGCCGGGCTTTGAATTCCGCCAGCGCTGCCGGGAAGATGACCTCTCGCTTGGCGAGGTTTCCCTGGGCTGCCAGCTGAATGCGTTCCTGCATCAGCGGGGACTTGTAGGCTGCGAACGCCGCGCCCCCGAGCAGTACCAGCGTCACAGCGATGTTGCGCATACGAACGCCGATCGTCGGTCCGGTCATGGAGAACATCCACAGACCGGCGGCGAACGCCACCAGGCCCCCGCGCGACCCTCCCATGATGATCGCGAGCACGATCAAGGCGAATCCCGGCCACGCGATCCAGGCGGGGCGCAGTGCCCGTCTGGGTCGCCCGACCACGAGCCCGACGAACGCCAGTGCGCCCGCCAGCAGCACGCGAGCCGCGCGGTTGGCGTTCTGTGCGAAGACGGTCACCCGTTGCGAGTCCGAATCCTTGGCCGTGCCGATATGGAGAATGGTCATCATTGCCAGGACGAGCGCGCCGAACGCCAGGACGACCATTACATTGCGCGCGATTTTGGGATCGCGCATCAGATTGAAGCACGCGATGAAGATCAGCAGCGCCTGAATGTAGAACAGGGTGGACCGAACGGCCTCACCGGTATACTGCGCGCGGCCGACGACGTACGCGGCCCAGTAGACGTAGGTGTAGCCGAGGAACCACCACGTGATTCCCGGACGGCGTCCGAAGCAGAGTCCCGGTTGGAGGAGACAAACGGCTAGGAACAGCGCCCCCGTCATCGTCGTCAGCTCGAGCGGCAGACGGCCGGGCGCGTCGAACGGCAATGAGAACACGAACCCGTATAGCGCCCAGCGCAGGATCGCGCTGGGACGAGCCTGCTGCGCCATGGCGGGGGGCAGGGGCTGCCCCGGGTGCATCGTGGCGCCGCTTGCCACGGGCTGGGCACTGCGCCGCATCGGTCTCGGTCGCATCAACTTCCCGGGTGGGCGAGCGTCATGCCGGACGGTTGGCTCCAGCGGTCGAGCGCGCTCAAGGTGTCGGCGGCAACTTGCTGGATCGTCGCCGTAGCGGTGTCGAATTCTACGATTCGCACCCGCCCGTCTGCCGTCAAGCGCCTCACGATGTCGTGATAGGCGGCGCGATAGCGGTCGAGAAAGGCGTGAACTTCACGATCGTCCGCGCCTTTGACCGGGTGGGGCTTTACTCGCCGACGGATGCGCTCAGCCAGGATGGCGTTGGGTGCG
This sequence comes from Gemmatimonadales bacterium, assembly GCA_035262265.1. Taxonomy (GTDB): domain Bacteria; phylum Gemmatimonadota; class Gemmatimonadetes; order Gemmatimonadales; family GWC2-71-9; genus DASTHG01. The sequence continues at coordinate 9,374 of DATFTG010000263.1, read as the reverse complement.
TCGAGGAGCACGACACCGGACAGACGAGTGGACCACCGCGCGACTTCCTGGTGCCACTGCCGCGCGAGCGGCCCGCGTCCTGTTGCGGCGTTATGGAAGACACTCAATCGACCGAGACTGAAGACAGGCCCCTCATCGAGCAGGATCGCTCGATGCCTCGAGGCCTGGGCTCGGGAGATCTCAGCGGGCAGGGTGCGGAGCCGGCCAAGATGCCGGAGTCCTGGCCAGAACAGGTGCGCATCGCTGAAGAGTAAATCGACAAGAGCCGGCGTGAGCGCCACGAGGCTCCAGGTGATGACCGGCAGCCGCCGCACGCGGTCGATCCGGATGCCAGTGCGCAGCAAGGGCGCCAGCTGAGCAATCGCGTGAAGCACAGCTGTTTTGCCCACTCCGGCCGGACCGACGAGCTCGAACACCAGAGAGTTCATAGACACTCCCACAGTGCTTGCTTGACGTCGCGCAACACCCGTTCGAGCGGCTGAGCGCCGTTGATTTCCACGACGCGGGTGACGGCTGGGAACGCGAGTTGGGCTACGATCTCGACCTTGCGCCGCAGCTGGTCTGTCGGCGTGTCCGGTTTGCGTCGCGCCGCGACTTCGATCGGAACGTTCAGCCGGATCACTACATCCGGAGGCACGAGCTCCGCCTCGTGGAATGACGCCTGCTCCTTGCGGGCGACGAAGCGCCGTAGCCAGGACGAGGCGCTGAGCCACTCGGCGTAGCGCGGGCCATCGTTCAAGCCGGCGAACTGCGTCTGGGGGAGGCGGTCGGACAGCACCACGAGGCCGAGGCTTCTGGCGCTGCGGACATGAAACGCCCAGCGCCGCCGTTCCCGCACGAGCGAGAGCACCCAGAGCAGTTTCCCGAGGAGCCGCATGCCCGTCGGCGGGGGCGGGACGCCGTCGGTCCGCCTGGGTCGCGTGAGATCTCCCATCTGCTGCAACATGCGGCGTCGCGTCGATGCCGAGCCCTTGCCGCTGCCCCCGTAGGTCGTGATGACGGCGATCTCGCGGGCCAGCCACTTCGCCACTTCGGTCGTCAGCGTCGACTTGCCCGATCCGTCCGCCCCGACGAAAGCGACCGCGAGCCCGCCGTGTGGCGGCGTCCGCGTCGACTTGGTCGGCGCGCGGACGAACCAGTTTTTCACGCGCCACCAGATCCATGTCCACTCCCGCGTCCACATGCGGCGTGTCGCGCCCCAGGCGCTGTACATCCGGTACGACGACAACCGCGGATCGGCGACGCGGCGGAAGGCGCGCAGCTGTCCGATCGTCGGTCCGCGGCCCTGCGGGTCCGCCACGATCTGCGCGAGCAGCGCGGCGGCCGGAGCACCGACCAGCGGGGTCGCGACGGCGACGAGCTGGTCGGGACGCACACGGGCGATCAGCCAGCGCAGCTCCCGCAACATGCCGCCCCGGAAATAATGCTGACCGCCGGCCGCGAGCAGCGAATCGCGCCACCGCAGCTTCATCACGTGGCGCGCGATGAGGATCAGGAGCTCGAGGTGGGGCTCCGTGACCCACACGCCGAACTCCGGATCGCGCACCCGGGTGGCGAGGACCACCTCTTCCCACGGAAGACGATGGCCTTTGAGAAACTTTTCGCCGAGCGTCAGCTGGTAGTGCAGGTGCAGGTGCGTGAGCATCCCGGTCGGGGCATCGAAGCCGACGTAATCTTCGATCCCGGGGTAGCCGCGGCCGGCTTTCACGATGAAGCGCTTGAAGTGGGGCGTCGCGGTGAGGATGTGGGCCAGCCGCTGCGCCCCGCGTCGATCGATCAGCACGTCGACATCGGTGGCCCCGGTCATCGTAGCACCGAGGTGCTCGTTGCTCTTCCAGTGGGCGTAGCGGATCTGTTCGGCGTCGAGACGCCGGAACAGCTCTTCGAGGACCCCGAGGCGCTTCGCGGTAGGGGCGGGATGTGCCTCGCGCGGCTCGAGGTCTGCCGGGAGCGTGCTCAATCGGCGGACACCACGGCCGCGGGCTCGGCGACGGGCGGCGCGGGGCGCAGCCGCCGCAGGTAGGTCCGCAGCGTCCCGAGCATCCACTGGCCATCGGCGCCGAGGAACGTGGCGGGGGCGGAGAGGATCAGCCCCAGCCCGATGGCTGCGGCGCTGGCGGCGACGATGGCGACGGTCAGGACGGGCGCCGGCTCGAAGTGGCGCAGCAGGATCGTGATCGCGAAGACCGGCGGGAACGTCACCGCCGTCAGCAGCACCGCGGGGCGGTGGGCCGCCCAGAACTCACCCCAGGTGACGTGTCCCACGTCGAGACCGAGCTCGGCCATGAGGACGAAGTTGACGGTCAGCGCCGCGAGCGTTCCCCAGGCCACGCCGGCCATTCCCCAGTGCTGCCCGATCCATGCGCCGAGCAGCACGAGGCCGGCGTAGGCGAACTGCCGCCAGGCGCGCCGGTAGACGGCGCCGGTGGAGCGGGTGATGGAGTCGCTCATCTTGTAGCTCGTGCGGAACAGCATGCCGATCCCGAGAATGCGAAACGGCGGCACGACCGCCATCCACTTGGCGCCGAGCGCGACCTGGATCAGTTCGGGGGCGAGCAGCACGATCACGACGCTCGGCATGAGGACGAGCAGGGCGATCAACGCAACGCCGCGGCGATAGGCGGTAGCAAGCCGCTTCGCGTTGTCCTGCACCTTCGCCATCGCTGGAAACAGCACGGAGTCGAGCACCGTGCCGAACCCATACGCCGGAGCGGACATCAGAGCGTACGCGCGGCCGTAATACCCCAGAGCGGTCGGTCCGAGAAACCGGCCGACCGTCATGTCGTCGCCGTTCAACGCGACATAATTCGCGACGCGCGCCATCGTGAATCCGCCGCCGAAATACATCAGGTCGCTGAACGCCGCACGGTCGGCGAGCTGGCGCAACCGCGGAGGATACTGCGACAACAGCACGATCGTCTTGAGCAGCGTCTGCGCGATCTGTGCGGCGACGAGCGCCCACACGCCCCAGTGCAGCAGGGCGGTGGTGACGCCGATGAGCCCGTAGCCGATCGCGTACGTGATGACGTCGAGATTCGCGAGCCACCGGAAGCGCAGCTCGCGGCTCATCAGCGACGAAGCGACCGTCTGCAGGCCCTGCAGTGGGAAGACCCACGCCAGCACGTGCAGCACCGGCACCATCGCGGGCATGTGCAGAAACCGGGACGCGAGCGATGCGCCGAGCCAGATGATCGCTCCCAGGACGAGGCCGAGCAGCACCGATGCGGTGAACGCCGTGTCGACGTGCCGGTCTTCGAGCTCGGGTCGCTGCACCAGCGCGGGTCCGAGCCCAAGCTGGGAGACGATGGCCGATAACCCGATCACCACTTCGGCAGCGGCGATCACTCCGAAGTCCGCTGGAGAGAGCAGCCGAGCCAGGAGCCCGAGAATCACCAGCTGCAGAATGGCGTAGGCCACTTTGCCGTAGATCATCCACGCCATGCCGGCAACGGTCTGATGGGTGAGACTACGCTTCACGTGATGCTCGAACGTAGGGTGTAGCAGATTTGGTTGCGAAGGCGCAACATCGCTCTCCCTGGAATGAAAAGCGGGTCAATATAGGCCTCTCGCGCAGCCTCGGCGAAGCAGGCCCGGCTAAGGTTGGAAACCCTAAGTTATTGCAAAACTGTGAGTTATGTTTATGGGTCGCAAGGTGTCGCGCCACCACACCGCATTCGTCATGCAACCGACGTGCCGCGGCAGGCGCGTGCTCCGACCGGATGTGACGGAATTTCAGTGACTTACGAGCTTCTCACCCGACGCGATGGAATCCTGCCACGCTTGGAACATCAACACCGTCCACAGCGCGTAATCCCAACCGGTTTCTCTGGTCTGGTGCTGGCTCCACAGCCTGCGGATCGGTCCGGGCTCGAACACGCCGCCCTCGCGCAGGCGTCGCTCGTCCAGGAGAGCCTCCCCCCAATCGCGTAGCGGCCCACGCAACCAGTCGGTGATCGGCAAGTGGAAGCCTCGTTTGGGGCGGTCGACGAGGCGCGAGGGTACGTATCGATCGAGGACGCGCCGCAGGACCCATTTGCCTGACCCGTTCCGCAGCTTCAGCCCCAACGCGAGGCTCCAGGCCAGTTCGACCACCCGGTGATCCAGCAGTGGGAGACGCGCTTCGAGGCTCACTCCCATGCTCGCGCGATCCAGCTTGACGAGAATGTCGTCCGGCAGATAGCCCACGAGGTCGAGGTACATCATCACGTGCTCGGCCGAATCCAGGGTCGGCCAGTTGGATCGACTCGTCGTGGCTATGATCGGCTCGTGCGTGCCGGGGATAACGTCCGACGGATGCTTCCACAGCGACATCATGTAGTGATACAGCGCCTGGGGTGACTGCACGGGGAGGATCTCCGCCGCCTGTCGGAACCGCTCCGTCAGACTGCGCTTGCCCGTGAATCCCCGTGTGAGTCGGTTGGCAACCGAAGCCAGGCGACCTGAGGTCCCGTTGTGCGGCGCCAGGAGACGTGCCGCACTGCGTCGCAGCGGCAACGGCATCCATTGCATCCTCCGCCACAGCGCGGGTCCCAGTCGATAGCGGCGGTAGCCGCCGAACAATTCGTCTCCACCATCGCCCGAGAGGCTCACCGTCACGTGACGCCGCGCCAGCCGGGAAACCAGAAATGTGGGGATTTGGGACGAATCCGCGAACGGCTCATCGTACAGGATCGGCAGGCGAGGGATGACCGCGAGTACGTCCTCCGCAGTCACGTACAGCTCCGTGTGCTCCGTGTCGAGGTGCCGCGCGATCGCCGCCGCGTCCCGCGCCTCGTCGTGTCTTGCCTCGTGGAAGCCGATGGTGAAGGTCTTGACGCGGTCGCTGCGTTGGGATTGCATCAACGCGACGATGCACGATGAGTCGACACCGCCCGATAGAAACGCGCCCAACGGCACATCGGCTTCCATCCGGATCTTGACGGCGTCGCGCAACAGGTGATCCAGCGTCTCAACAGCCTCACCGCCGTCGCCCTGGAAGGGCGTGGAGGCTCCGCGCTGCACGACTGTCTGAGCGGACCAATAGGGTGTCGGCTCCACAGCGTGATCGAATTGCGCCGCGGTGACGGTCAGCAGGCAACCGGGTGGCAGCTTCCGGACTCGCTCATAGATGGAATAGGGGCCGGGGACATAGCCGTGGCGCAGATACAGCGCGACCGCATCGCGGTTGATACGACCGCAAAACGCAGGATGCTCCCGCAACGCCTTGAGCTCGGATCCAAACAACAGGGTGTTGCCGCTCCACCCGTAGTAAAGCGGCTTCTCGCCGGCCCGATCGCGCGCGAGATGGAGCACCCGATCGCGTCGGTCCCACAGTGCAAATGCGAACATCCCGTTGAATCGCGCCAATGCTGGGAGGATCCCCCAGGTCTCGATCCCGGCGAGGAGGACCTCGGTGTCGGAGCGGCCCCGGAAACGGTATCCCTGAGCGACCAGCTCACGACGAATATCCTGGAAGTTGTAGATCTCTCCGTTGAAGACGATTACAAATCGGCCGTCACCTGACTCCATCGGTTGGTGGCCCGTGGGCGACAAGTCGATGACCGACAATCGGCGAAACCCGAGCGCGATTCCGGCATCGGGGTCGAGCCACGAGCCCCAATCGTCCGGTCCGCGGTGCCGGATCACCGATGTCATCGCGGTGATCGTGAATCGCGCCTCGCCCGGGTCGAATCCGTCGCGAGACCAGAAGCCGGTGATGCCGCACATGTCGGAAGTAGGTGGTCGTCTGTGAGGGTGTGGTGGTGTGCGCCCAATTTAGGAGCGAGGTGCTTACCGACGACTTTCAGCGTGGCAAATGCTGACAACAGGCTTTCAGCGCGTGGCAGCTCAGATGCTCTCCCACACTGCCTGTTTCGCCTGGCGCACGACGTGGTCGAGCGGTTGCTCGCCGTCGAGATCCACAACGCGGGTCGTAGGCGGGAAACGCAATCCTCGGATCACTTCTATACCCTGTCGAACCTGTTCGGCGGGCGTCTCCGGTTTCCGCTGCAGCGCGGTTTCCGGTAGGACGTTCAACCTCACGACGAGGTCGGGAGGCGAAAGGTCGACGAGCCGGAATGTGCCGCGTTCCTGCCGGGCGGCTGCGCGCACCCACCAGGATCCGTGCTCGAGCCAGGGGGCGAGCCGAGGTCCGTCGTTTCCCCCGGGGAACTGGCTCTGAGGGAAACGGTCGGAGATCACGATCATGCCGAGCCCTTTCGCGCGGCGCGCCGCGCGTGCACGAGCTCGGCGCTCACGGAACAAGGCGAGCAGCCAGATCAATCGGGCAGGGGAGGGTGGAGCGCTGTTGGGACGCTCGCTTTTGTCGGAGGAACGTCGGACGTTGCTGGAAGGAGGACCCAGGACGGCGCGGCGCAGCGCTCCGGCCCGTTGCATCAAGAGCCGGACCGGCGAAGCGGATCCCTTGCCGCTTCCACCGTATGTCTGCACGACCGCCACTTCGCGCGATAGCCATGCGGTGAGCAATGTCGAGACGGTCGACTTGCCGGCGCCGTCGGGTCCGAGAATCGCAACCGTAAGGCCACCGTGCGGCATAGTCCGCGTGCTCTTCGTAGGTGCTCCGAGCAGCCAATTGCGGATCTTCCACCAGGCGATGCCCACCTCGCGCGTCAGCATCTGTCGCGCCGCGGCTGTCGTTCCGAACAGGCGGTATTCGTCGAGCGCAGGGTTGATGCGCCGGCCGAACGCGCGCAAGTCGTGCACCGACGGTCGCGCGCTTTCCACTAGCCGTGACAGGGACAGCGCGGCGGCATCCCCGACGAGTTCCCGGCCAACTGCCACGAGCTGCTGTTCGGTGACGCGCCGCTTGAGCCATCCGATTTCCCGCTGCAATCCGCCGGAGATGAACGGAGTTCCCAGCATCTCCTTCACGAAGTCGCGAGTCCTGAGTTTCATGACCGCGCGCAAGAGCAGGACGACGAGCTCGAGGTGTGGGTCAGCGGTGTAGATGTCGAATTCCGGGTCCCGAACGCGTGTGGCGAGATACCGTTCCTCCCAGGGTAACCGGTGCCCCTTCAGAAACTTCTCGCCGAGGGTCAACTGGTAGTGGACATGCAGGTGTGTGAGGGCGCCGGTCGCGGCATCGTAGCCCACATAGTCTTCGATCCCTGGGTACCCGCGGCCCGGCTTGACGACGAATCGCTTGAATCCGATCTCGCCCAGCATGCGGGTCAGCGGAAGGATGGCCCGGCGGTCGAAGAGGACGTCGACATCCGTCGTTCCCGTGAACGACGCGAGCAAGTGTTCGTTACTCTTCCAATGGCAGTAGCGGATGTTCTCGGCGTGCAGACGATCGAAGAGTGTCCGCAGCACGGCGAGTCGGGTCGTGGTCACGCGTCGTTCGCTGTGGTCGCTTCGTACGCTCCTCCGAGCTTCGGTCGATCGTCCGCCTTGCGCAGCTTCCCGACAAAGCGGCGCATCGTTTCCGCCATCCATTGCCCATCCGATCCGAGGAAGATGCGGGGCAGCCGCCAGATCAGCAGGGCGCTCGCGCCCACGAGCAGGAGGCCTCCCGCCAGCAGCGTCGCCAGTGCGGGAGCCGAATGGGCCCGCAGGAAGACCGTCGCCGCCCATACCGGCGGGAAGGTCGCGAGACTCAACAGGACGGCTGGTTGGTGCGCGGCCCAGAACTCGCGCCACGTCAGCCCGGCGACTTGCTGGCCGAGGGCCGCCATCAGGAAGAAGTTCACGGTCAGGGCGGAGAGCGCACCCCACGACACCCCGACGATCCCCCAGTGTGTTCCGATCCAGGCGCCGAGCACGACGAGGCCGCCGTAGATGAGCTGACGCCACGCGCGGCGGTAGACGGCTCCGGTCGAGCGGGAGATCGAATCGCTCATCTTGTAACTGGTGCGGAACAGCATGCCGATTCCCAGCACTTGAAAGGGCGCGACGGCGGGCCCCCACTTCGACCCGAGCGCAACCCGGATCACTTCCGGCGCCAGGTAGATGATGACGACGCTGGCGGGCAGGACCATCAGGGCGATGAGCGCCACGCCGCGCCGATAAGCGGCTCCGAGACGCTTCACGTCGTCCTGCACCTTCGCCATTGCTGGGAACAAGACCTGATCGAGCACGGTCCCGAATGCGTAGGCCGGCGCTGACATCAGAGAGTACGCGCGGCCGTAGAAGCCCAGGGGCTCGGCGCCCAGTACTCGTCCGACGATGAAGTTGTCGCCGTTCACGGCGATGTAATTGGCGACCCGGGCGACCGTGAATCCGCCCCCGAAGTACGCGAGGTCGCGGAACGCCGGGCCGTCGAAGTAGAACCCGAGCCGCGGCGGGTGCTTCCACAAGAGGACGACCGTACGACCGAGCGATTGCCCGATCTGCGCGACGACCAGCGCCCAGACCCCCCATCCCAGCAGCGCCGTGACGATGCCGAGTACACCGAACCCGAGGCCGTAGCTGATCACGTCGAGGTTCGCGAGCCAGGAGAAATGCAGGTCCCGGCTCAGCAGCGATTGTCCCACGGTCTGCAGGCCGTTCAAGGGAAACACCCAGGCGAGCGCCCTCAGAACCGGGATGACATCCGGCATTCGCAGAAAGGCCCCCGCAACCGGTGCGCCGAAATACAGGATGGCGCCAAGTGAGAGACCGAAAAGGAAGGAGAAGGTGTAGGCGGTGTCGATGTGACGGCGCTCGAGCGTGGGCCGTTGCACCAGGGCCGGGCCGAGCCCGAGCTGCGATACGATCGCCGAGAATCCGGTGACGATGAGGGCGGCGTTGACCACGCCGAAAGCCGTGGGTGTGACGAGTCGGGCCAGGACCCCGACGACCACGAGCTGCAGCACGAAGAACGCGGCCTTGCCGTACGACAACCAGAATATCCCGGCCACGGTGTGGTGGGTGAGACTCGGTTTCTTCGCCATGTGTGCGGCGCTAGTGCAACGGTTGTGCCGTCATCGGCCTCGCAGCTCCCGAGGCGGCAGCCTCGCCGGGGGGGAGGTACCCCATGCGGCGCAGCGTCTCGTCGATGCGGGATGAGCCGAACACGCGCAAAAGAGTCCGCAGGTCCCGCCGCATCCGGTGTCGTCCCACGTAGGCGCGAAACCGTAAGGTGCGCGACAGCCTGGGGAGCGGGCGCTCTCCTGTATCCAACTCCCAGGGATGGAAGTAGAACATGAACCACGAGCGTTGCGCGAGGCGGCGCCGCACGCCCCAGCGATACAGTCGCGGCGGGATGAGACGGAAGTACCCGCCCCCCGACCACGGCAGCGCTGCGGGACCGATCCCCACGCGCGACATCGGCAGCTCGAGCAGCCCCGGACGGACCTGCACCACCGGCTGCTCGGGATCGATCGCCGTCGTGAGCTGGCCATAGCGGTCATGCGCTTTGAAATCGTAGAAGCTCGAGTCGTACCAGTACCCGGCTT
>DATFTG010000262.1:0-7680 GCA_035262265.1 Gemmatimonadales bacterium | reverse complement strand
CAACGACGTGGAGCCCGCCTGGGCCGTCGACGGAACGGGACGCTCCTACCCGGTGGAATGGAGCATCCGCGATTACGCGTACTACCGCTCGCGTTTCGGTCTTGGCGGCGACCTCGACTATCGCTTCGCCAACGGGTCCTCCGCGTATATCAGGGGACTCTGGAGCCTGTTCAAGAATTACGGCACGCGCTATGTGTACGACGTGTCTTCCTCAAGTGATTCCGCGGCCGTCGGACCGATCGGATACGGGACGGGCGTCTTCCCGACGCGCGAGGTGCAGCAGCGCCGACCGAAGGAGCAGCTATGGGGACTGACCGCCGGCGCGAGCCAGCCCATGGGGCGGGCCACGCTCAATTACTCCCTAAACCTCGCCGGCACGCGGCAGTCGGTCGTGAATTACCGCTCGAATCCATTCGGCTACACGGGGGACACGACGGGGCTCACGATCCGTTATAACGGGTCGAACAGCCAGATGCCGGTCTACCAGTACCTCGACGCGACCCAGGCTGCGGCCGCGGCGAGCCCGGCGAACTACTCCCTTTCCGATTACACCCTGAATGACGGCCTCACCACCGGCCGCGACATCGGCGGTGCGATCAACCTGCTCGTTCCCTACACCTGGGGCACCGACCCCGCCGGCGTGAAGGTGGGGCTGCGGCTGCGGGACGAGGCCAAGCATTTTACGTCGCGGCGTCAACGGTTCGGCGCGAACGCAGGCGCATTGACGCTCACGCAAGTGTTGGGGGGCTTCAGCGACCCGAGCTACTACTCGTCACTCAGCACTTCGTTCGAACCCTTCGGCACGGTACCGGACAATTCGGCGACGACGTCATTTGAGGATGCGCACCCAGCCGACTTCCAGAATCAGACGGACACAGTGGGCGACGAGCTCGCAAGCTTCTCAGGCTCGGAGCGGATTCTCGCCGGGTACGTCATGAACGAGGTCGACCTGGGACGCACCCATTTGAACCTCGGCCTGCGCGTGGAACAGACCCATTCGTCGTACACGGGGCACGTGGCGTCCACACCGACGGACACTGCCGGCAACCCCACGGGGCCGACTACGGTGACCACGGTGCCCGGCACCCAGAACTACACCGACATCTTCCCCAGCGCGCAGCTGCGCTACAGCGTGGACGAGAACACGAACTTCCGCATCGCCGTGACACGGGCGATCGCCCGTCCCAACTACTCCGACCTCGCTCCGATGCTGAGCGGCAATATCGGCCCGACCTTCCAGCGTGACTACAACAACCTCTCTTCCGGCAACCCGAACCTGAAGCCGCAGCACGCCTGGAACTTTGACGTGATGTTCGAGCGCTTTCTGCCGTCGGTGGGCGTGATTTCCGGTGGCGTCTTCTACAAAAGGATCACCGATTTCATCCTCACGCGGACGTTCGTGTATAACGGCCCCTACACGCCGTTCCAGGGCTACTATGGCACGGAGCCTCAGAACGGACTCAACGGCCACCTGCTCGGCTTCGAGGTAAACTGGGCCGAGCATTTCACGTTCCTGCCGGGCATGCTCGCGGGGTTCGGGTTCGATGCGAATTACACGCGGGTGTCGTCGAAAGTGCAAATCGACTCCACGGGACGGCAGGCGCAGCTGCTGCGCCAGGCGCCGGATCTGGCGAACATCGCGCTCACCTACGACCGCGGCGCCCTCTCGGGAAGAGTGGCATGGACGTATAACGGCGCCAACATCACCGCCTACGGCGATGGCACGCCGACCGCCGGAGGCGACAACTACTTCTACGCGCACTCGCAGATCGATGCGTCGCTCATCTACAGTGTGACGCCGACGATGCAGCTGCAGCTGCAGGCGCTGAACTTGAACAACGCGGTGTTCGGCTTCTTCAATGGCACGCCGGACCACGCGTTCAACATCCAGCGCGAGTACTACGGCCAGACGTTCTACGTGGGCATGAAGTACGGGTTCTGATTGACGCTCTGCTTCGCAGCACTCGTAGCCGGGGGCGTGGTCGTTCAAGGGCCGGTGACGCCCCCGGCCCCGCGGCTCGTCGTCCTGATCGCGGTCGATCAGATGCGGGCCGATTATCTCGCCCGGTTCGCTTCACAGTGGACCGGAGGGTTCGCACGCATCTATCACGGCGGAACGGTCTTCGAGCACGGGCAGCAGGACCACGCCGCGACCGAAACGGCGCCGGGCCATTCCACGATGCTGTCGGGCCGCTATCCGGCCCACACCGGCATCGCGTTGAACAATCGCGGTGTGCAGGATCGCACCGCGCTCATGGTCGGCAGCACCACCGATACGATCGGCGCGTCGCCCCGCCGCTTCCGCGGAACGACGCTGTACGACTGGATGCTGGCCCGTGATCCTCAGACGCGGGTCCTCTCGGTTTCCCGCAAAGACCGCGCGGCGATCTTCCCGATTGGACGCGCTCGCGCGCCGGTCTATTGGCTGTACGATGGCGCGTTCACGACGAGCCGGTACTACGCCGACACGCTGCCGTCGTGGGTCCGGGCGTTCAACACCGGCATCGACACGACGCACCTCAGGGTCGCCACCTGGGAGCTGCTCCTCCCCGATTCGGCCTACGCGGAGCCCGACAGCGTTCCGTACGAGAACGGGGGGACGCAGGTCACGTTTCCGCATCACTTCGTGGGGTTGCCGGGAGCCCCGGCGCGAGACCTGAACCAGTTGCCGTGGATCGATTCCCTGACCCTGGCGTTCGCACTGGCGGGAGTGCATGCGCTGCAGCTCGGGAGTCGCGGCGCACCGGACCTGCTCAGCATCTCGCTGTCGACGACGGATGCGATCGGCCATGCCTTCGGTCCCGACTCGCGCGAAATTCACGATCACCTGCTGCATGTCGACCGCTGGCTGGGACAATTTCTGGATTCACTCGCCGCCGTCGTGCCGGCGGCGGGCACCCTCATCGTCCTCACCGCCGATCACGGGGTGACGTCGATCCCCGAGTACACGTTTCTGGTTCGGCATCAACCAGCCGGACGGGTTTCCATCAACGGGGTCGCCCTGGGAGCGGCGGCGGTCCTGACCCGTCGGACACAAGCGGATTTCGCAATCGAGGCCGACGGCGGACTCATTTCTGCGGATGTGGCGGCGCTGCACTCCCACCACATCAACGTCGACAGTCTCAGCGCCGCTCTGGCAGCGGAAGCGGGACACCTTCCCGGCGTGAGCCAGGTGTACACGCCCAGCACACTGGCGATCGCCCCTCGCTCGGACTCGAGCGCCGAGCTGTGGCGCCGCCTGCTGCCGCTGGATTACGGGTGGCTGCTCTGCGCGATCACCAAACCGGGGTACGTGTGGTCGGCCGGTGGACCGTCCGCCGAGCACGGCGGGGCACATCCCGAAGACATCGCGGTGCCGATCGCATTCTATGGACCGGGGATTCGTGCGCAGCTCGTGGCACGGCCGGTCAGTACCGTGGACATCGGGCCGACGCTCGCCGCGCTGATCGGCGTCCGTCCCACCGAAGCGCTCGACGGGCACGTCCTGCCGGAGGTCGTCGGCCGCTGAAGCTGCCCTCTTGCCGCGTCGCCAGGGAGACGTAATCTGGCTGGCAGGGAGGGCAGTCTATGCGCGCACAATCGATGGGGATGGTGTTCACCCTGCTGGCGGCAGCGACCGGGCGTGGCGCCGCACAACAGCCCGATCCGCTCGCCCCGGTGCTGTTCCTCGTCGGTCGCTGGGACGGGGAGGCGACGTCGACGTACGGTCCGTATCACTACCACAACGAGACGGTGCGGCGCGGCATCTGGCTCATCGGCTCGGGCGAGGCGCACCCCGATCAGCCCGGCGCCGCCCCGATCATCACGACGACCGTCATCGGGCGCGACCCTGCCGGCCAGCTCGTGTTGTATCTCTTCGATGGCGGCGGGATGTGGCGCTTCGCCGGCACCGCCGATTCCGGCGGCGTCACCTTCGAGTGGCGGGAAGCGGGCTCCTTTCGCCGCACCCGCATTATGCCGCAACCTGACGGCTCGGTGCGCCAGGAGACGATCGCCCACCTCCCCAACCAGCAGCCGCCACTCCCCAAAGAGGTGACCGCCGAGAGCGTGCAGCACCCTTCCCCTTAAAGCCGCACTTCGCTCATCAGGGCGAGGACGTTCTTCTCGGTATCCCGGAAGAACGCGAGCCACAGCTCGTGGTCGGGGAGTCGCGCCGCGACGTGGGGCGGCTCGTGGAACGTCACCCCCCGCTCCACCAGCGTGCGGTGCGCGGCCTGGATGTCGTCCACGCGATAGTAGAGGATGGACGCCGCATGGTCGAACGCCGGGGCTGAGGGCAGCCCGAGCATCAGCCGGATCCCGTCGCAATCGAAGAACGCCATGCCCGGCACCTCGAACAGGAAGCGCATCCCCAGCGTCTCCCGGTAAAACTGCACGGCGCGCGGCAGATCGTGGGCGTTGACCGCGATCTGACCGATGCGACCCAGCGACAGCGACTCGAGCGGCGCCATACCAGCCTCGCTTGATTTAGTTAGCATTGCTAACTAAATTGTCGACCCATGACCGGGCGCGCAAGCCCACCGGCGCCGCCGGCGGTCGCCGACCGGCTCCATTCCGCGGCGATCCACCTGTTGCGGGCGTTGCGGCGCGAAGATCACGCCCTCGGCGTCGGGCCCGCCAAACTCTCGGCGCTGTCGGTGCTGGTGTTCGGCGGCCCGCGCTCGATCGGCGCATTGGCGCGGGCGGAGCAGGTGCGGCTGCCGACGATGAGCCGCCTGGTCGCCGCGCTGGAGCACGACGGGCTCGCCGCCCGCACCCCCGATCCCGCCGACGGCCGGGCCTCGCGCGTGCACCCCACCGCCCGGGGACGGAGTGTGCTGCACCGGGGGCGCGCCCGCCGCGTGGCGGCGCTCACGCGGCGCCTGGCGCAGCTGCCCGAAGCCGATCGCGTGCTGCTGGCGCGCGCAGCCGATCTGATCGAGGGACTTACTTGAGGGCGAAGCTCTTGCGGACCGTCACCGCCCAGGGGCCGCCGGCGAAACGGCGATAGCGGTAGGACAAGGCGAATTCCCCGACGTCGCCGCGCACCGATCGCGGCGACCCGATGCGCAGCGCCAGTCCCGCGTCGCCGCCCAGGCGTGCTGGTTCCTGCCCGCCGTACCACGCACCGCCGTATTCGACATAGGGCGCGACGCCCACTCCCACGACGCCCCACAGCTGGTCCGCCACGAGGATGCGGTTCTCGAGCATCGCGTAGAGCAGGCGGGTCCCCGTAAACGCGTGTGCGCCGAATCCGCGCGGGCCGTTCAACGTGACCCACGGGTCGAACGTCGTCCCCGGTCGCTGTCCCTGCATCGCGCCTGCTTCGACGTGCAGCAGCAGCGCCTGGCCGCGGAACGCGAGACTCGCGACGTCGATGCTGGCGTGTGCCTGGCCGGAGTCGAGTCCGCCCGTGCCGTACACGCCGTGCGCATCGGCCCGCAGCAGAGCGAGCCCCTTCGCCCACCGGGTGGCGATCTGGCCGCTGACCGAGGGGCCGAGGCCGGCGCGGGCGGCGGCGTATCCCCACGCCCGCGGTGCCGCCCACACCCCGATGGACAGAGCGGACGAAAGGTCGATGTCCTCCTGCCGTGCGAATCCGTTCACGTGCTCGTAGACGCCGAAGCGGACGCGCGCCGCATCGATGCCGATGCCGACCGTCCCGAAGCCCGAATACGGCGCCGCTGTCGCCGGCGTCGTGCGGGCCACGTAGTCCTCGCGCCGCCACACGGCGCCGGCCCAGACTCGCGCGTAGTCGCGCGACGTCGCGCGCAGGGCGATGCCCCCCGTGAGGCCGAACACGAGGGCATGCCGCTCCGCGCTGTCCGAGACGACGCCGTCACGGAAGTCGAGCGTGCGCTGCCTCGCGGCCTCGCCGTATGTGGTGAGGGCCCAGCCGGCGTCGGTGCGGTAGAACGGCAGGCCATACCCCCACACCGCGGCGTCGCCGTCCGAGAGGTGACTGTAGGCGACGACGAGCGGCGCGTGGCGGAATACGAGGCCGGGGCTCGCGAACTGCAGGTCGAGGGAATGGCGGTCGGGTGTGGCGCCGTACGCCACGCTCACCAGCGTCGCGAGCCCGAGGAAGTTGCGCTCCACCATCGCGGCGCTCCAGGTGGTGGATCCGGCCGACGACGAAAAATTCAGCTGCGGCGACGTGCTCCAGCCGTCCGCCGTTTCGACGCGCAGCGCCAGGCGGTCGTCCACGCGCAGCGTGTCGAACCGCACCGATCGGAATACGCCGAGCTCGCGCAACGCGCGCTCACTCTCGACCAGCCGGGCGGAATCGAGCGGCGTCCCGGCGCCCACGAGCAGCAGCCGGCGGATCACCGCCGGGTGCGTCGTGACGTGCAACGCGTTCCCCAGCTTCGCGACGAGGCGCGGCGTTCCGTCCGGCGGATCGAACACGTTGTGGGAGACCACGATCACCGTGTCGATCCGCGGATCGGCGTGTGTCCCCACCTGCGCCCCGAGCCGCGCGGCCGGGAGAACGCATGCCAGGGCGAGGGCGAGTCTCACCGGATCGCGTCGAGCCGCTGGCGCAGCCGGTACGTCGCGTGTTTGGTCGAATCGTTCCATTCAGTGAAGAATAGCGTCGCGTCGATCCGCCCGATGATCTGGAAGTTGCCGCGCTGCACGATCCCGAACGTCCCGCGCACCGAGTCGGGACGCAGCGGGCTGCACAGGCAGCTCACCGTGGCGTACGCGGGGATACGGGCGGGGGGAGGACCCAGCGGGTACAGCGTGCCCCGCTCGATCGTGCGGATGTCACCCAGGTCGAGGGCGACCTGGAGCGAGTACTCGTCGCCCAGGATCGTGTGGTCGGGATTGAAGTCGAAGCGTGTGAGAACGACGCTGTGACCGCCGTGCAATGAGTCCACGGGCACGGTTCGCAGCCGGACGAGGGTCAGGGTCGGATCGGTGTCGACGACCAGGCGGCCGCTGAGTTGCCATTGAGCGTGTTGTTGATCGCCGTCCGTATCCCCTTTCTCGGGGAAGAAGCCGCAGCACAAACAAAACGACGTAAGGAGGAGGCGTAAGGGGTGAAATCGTAGGGAGGAGGCGTAGAATCGGTACATGGTTTTGACTGTGGATGCTCTAGACTTGCAGATGGTCATCCGTGCTCATGTTGGTCGGTTGCTCGTCCACCAGCTTGCATCTGAGATCGCAACCGAAGTCACCCGGCTCGCCAAGGGGGTAACTGGACCGGGCGCCGACAGCAGGAGCGATCAGCTGGTTCGCGCATCGCTTTCCGTCCCGTCCAACATAGCGGAAGCCTGTGGCAGAGGGACTCTCCCCGAGTTCCGGCGGTTCCTTGTGTATGCCCGCGGTTCCGCTCAAGAGCTCCGGACCCAGTTGGAGGTCCTGCGGCGGCTGGATCGTGATCTGGAAACGCCAATCAGGAGACTCGAGAGTCGAGTCGCTCTGGTCATCAAGATGATCGGACGGCTGCACGCCAACCCGCCGAAATCGACTTAAGCCTTTACGTCTTTTCCTTACGCATTCTCCCCTTACGCCTGTTCCCTACGTCTTCAGTATTGCCCGAGATATCTCTTACGCTCCCATTCACTCACCTGCCCGATATACTCGTTCCACTCTCCTTCCTTTGCCTCGACGAACCGCTCATAGATGTGCTCGCCCAGCGCTCCCCGGATCACCGGCGATTTCTCGAGACACTCGAGCGCCTCGTGCAGATCCCGC
>DATFTG010000261.1:0-8938 GCA_035262265.1 Gemmatimonadales bacterium | reverse complement strand
CCGAGATGGCCGCACTTTTTGACCGAGGAGAGCTGGTCTTCGTAATGGACCGCGGCGACGCCCTCGGCGATCATCGCCTTCATCAGCTCGAACGCGTTGAGGTTGCCTCCGAACCCGGCCTCGGCGTCGGCCACGAAGGGGACGTACCAGTCGATCGTGTCGTCGCCGCGCGCGTGGTGGATCTCGTCGGCGCGGCGCAATGCCCGCTGCAGCCGTCGCACCAGGGCGGGGACGGAGTCGGCGGGGTAGAGACTCTGATCGGGGTACATCTGGCCCGCCGTATTGGCGTCGGCCGCGACCTGCCAGCCGCTGACGTAGATCGCCTTCAGTCCCGCCTGGACTTCCTGCACCGCCTGGTTCCCGGTCACGGCGGAAAGCGCGGCGATGAACGGCTCCTCGTGCAGCAGATTCCACAGCTTGCCGGCGCCGACTTCGGCCAGCGTATAGGCGATGTCGAGGGACCCTTTGAGCCGCCAGACGTCATCGGCCGAATAGGGCCTGGTGATCCCCTTCCACCGGGGGCTCGAGACCCACCGCCGAGTCAACGACTCCACGAACAGCTGCTTCATGCTCCCCCTCCATCAATCCAAGTGGTCATACCCCACTATGGTCAGGAACTCCGGGAAGTCCGCGCCGGTCATCATCTGGTCGAAGAGTGTTGACGCGAGCGCGAACTTGCCGGATTCGAACCGAGCGGACCCCAGCCGCTCGCGCAGCTGACCCAGCTCGTCCTGCATCGTGTGCCGCACCAGCTCCGCGGTTACCCGGCGCCCATCCGCAAGCTTCGCGCCGTGTGTCAGCCACTGCCATACCTGCGTGCGCGAAATCTCGGCGGTCGCGGCGTCTTCCATGAGATTGTAGATCGGCACGCATCCGACGCCCCGGAGCCAGGACTCGAGGTACTGGATCCCCACGTCGATATTGAGGCGCAGCCCCTGGAACGTGATCTCGCCATCCGGGACGGCGAGCAACTCCGCGGGGGTGACGCGCACGTCCGCGCGCGTCACCTGCAGTTGGTGGGAAGCCGCCATCTGAGCGTCGAACACGCCCCTGGCCACCGGCACCAGCCCTGGATGCGCAACCCAGGTGCCGTCGTGCCCGGCATTGACCTCCCGTAGCTTGTCCTGCGTCACCTTGGCGAGCGCCGCGGCGTTGGCGGCGGGATCGTTCTTGATCGGGATCTGCGCCGCCATCCCGCCCATGGCGTGAATGTGCCGGCGGTGGCAGGTCTGAATCAGCAGATCCACATAGGCCTTGAGGAACGCCTTGTCCATCGTGACCGCGGCGCGGTCGGGCAACACGAACCGCGGATCGTTCCGGAATTTCTTGATGAAGCTGAAGATGTAGTCCCAGCGCCCGCAGTTCAGTCCCGCCGAGTGATCGCGCAGCTCCCACAGGATCTCGTGCATCTCGAACGCGGCGAGAATCGTCTCGATCAGCGCCGTCGCCCGGATCGTCCCAGGGGGAAGGCCCAGCGCGTCCTGGGCGGTGATGAACACGTCGTTCCACAGCCGCGCCTCGAGATGGCTCTCCATCTTGGGGAGATAGAAGTAGGGCCCCGACCCTTTGCGACACAGTGCCAGGGCGTTGTGGAAGAAGCAGAGCCCGAAGTCGAACAGCGACGCGGAGACGGGGCGGCCGTCCACCTGCATGTGCTTCTCGACGAGGTGCCAGCCGCGCGGCCGCACCATCAGCGTCGCGGCGCCCGGTGCCACGGTGTAGTGCTTTCCTTCGGGACTATCGTAGGTGATCGAGTCGCGGACGGCGTCATACAGGTTCATCTGACCGTCGATCGTCCCCGCCCAGGTAGGCGAGTGCGAATCCTCGAAATCAGCCATGAACACGCGCGCCCCCGAATTGAGGGCGTTGATGATCATCTTGCGGTCGACGGGCCCGGTGATCTCCACCCTCCGGTCCATCAGGTCCTCGGGGATCGGTGCTACGATCCAGTCGGATTCCCGGATGGTGCGCGTTTCGGGGAGAAAGTCGGGGCGCTCGCCGTCGAGCAGGCGCTGCTGCCGCGCGACGCGGGCCGCGAGCAGCTCGCGGCGGCGATCCTCGAACGTGCGGGCCAGCTGTGCGACGAAAGCCAGCGCCTCAGGGGAGAGGATGCGGCTCGCGGCGGGGGCGTCGAGAGGATATATCTCGACCCCGGCAATTCCTGACGGCGCCCCGGGACGGAGGGCGGCGGCGGTTTGCGCCGCAGCACTTGTCATGGATGGTGGGGTGGGTGGCAATTGTCATGCCTCGTAGAGGGTTGCTCAGTGGCGGTACATACACGCGGGATAAATGTCGTGTTGCAGTGCTGCGACATTGCTTAGCTTCGGCACACCGTAGCAGGCTGGCCATGGGGATGCAACATTGTGATGCATGACACGCGTGCGTAAGTCATTGGCCCGTAGCGAGCTACGCTTGGTTCCATGTTGTCACAATAAGGCATAGCTCTTGCGCTGAAGCGATGCAGCCCCGCGTGGGGCATTCGTTTCCCTGTTCGTTCGGAGCCTTTGGCAATGGGATCGGGTCGACGCAGCAGCGGTGAGCGACGACGTATTGAACGGCGTGAGAGCGCCGAGCGCCGCCAGCAAGCGATCGAGGTCGCTGTGGAGCGCCGCAGCGGAATCGATCGCCGTATGATGCTGGACCGGCGTTCCGGTCTCGATCGCCGCCTCGTATCCGACCGGCGCCAAAGCGTCCGACCCCCCGCACGACAGGAAACCCAGGTCTAGCGGTAGCGGCCTGGCAGGACGAAGCGCGGGCCCTCTCCGTACTGGATGCGGAGGGGGCCCGGTGTTTGGTAGCTTGTACTCGCCATGTCGGTGCTCACCGGTGTCTCCCTCGTAACCGCGGCTGTAGGCGCCGCGCTCGTGGCCCTGGCCGTCTGGGCGGGGAAGCGCCGCCGGCTGCTCCACAGTCTCGTGAGCGTGTTGTCGGCGCTGCTCTGTCTGGCGCTCGCGGCGCTGTTCGCCGCCGTCACCATCGGCGTTCACGGCTATCGGGCCCTCACCGCCGAAGAGGTCGCGGCGGTCGTTCAGACCGAGCCGGTGGGCCCGCGGCACTTCCGCGCGACGGTGACGATGCCCGATGGCCGTGTCGGGCAATTCGACCTCCTCGGCGATGCCCTCTACGTCGACGCCCGCATCCTCAAGTGGAAGCCGATCGTCAACATCCTCGGCCTCCAGACGGCGTACGAGCTGGACCGCGTCGGCGGTCGCTACAACGAAGTGCCCGACGAGCGGCGCCGGCCGCACACCGTGTTCCCGCTGGGCCAGGACCATTTCGTGAACGTCTTCGGCTTCGTCCACCGCCATCCCACGGTGCTGGCGCCGCTGGTGGACGCGACATACGGCTCGGGAACGTTCATCACAGTCGCTAGACCAGCGAAATACGAAGTCAGAGTCTCGACCACCGGACTGCTGATCCGGCCTGTGGCGGATTCCACGGGGCATTAGGCGCCTAGCCGCCCAGGCAGACGCCGAGCCGCCGAGCCGCTGAGTGGACGCCTAGGGCTCAAGGAGTGAGGACTGGCCTAACACCTTGTCCCTCGGCGTCCTCCCGGCGGCTCGGCGGCTTAGCGTCTCCCTAATGGCTCAAACCTCACGTCCACCGGACGGCATCTTATCCCTGTGTCGTCACCCACCAGCGCTGTGGTTCTAGACGAGCGCGTCGTCCGCGCGCGCGCGGGTGACGAAGCGGCTTTCGAGTCCCTGTATCGCGAGCATGCGGGGCGGGTGCACGCGTTGTGCCTCCGCTTGAGCGGCGACCGCGGCAGAGCCGCGGACCTGACGCAGGACGTGTTTGTGCGCTGCTGGGAGAAGCTCGCGACGTTCCGCGGCGAGAGCGCATTCGGGTCCTGGCTGTACCGTCTCGCGGTGAACGTCGTCTGGATGGCGAACCGCGGGGACCGGCGGCGCGAGGAGCGGGTGGTTCCGGTAGCGGAGCCGGACCTGCACGAGCGTCATACCAGGGACGCCACGGCGGGTCTCGGAATCGACCTCGAGCGCGCCATCGCGACGCTGCCCGAGGGGGCACGGGAGGTGTTCGTGCTGTACGACGTGGAAGGCTATAGCCACGAGGACATCGCCAGGATGACGGGCGTCGCGGTCGGGACGTCGAAGGCGCAGTTGTTCCGGGCGCGCCGTCTCCTGCGGGAGCGGTTGGAGCGATGAACGAGAAAGAGCTGCAGGACGCCGCGCGGCAGCTGCCGCGGAGCATCGAGCCGCCGCAAGATCTCTGGCCGGGAATCCGGGAGAGAATCAGGCGGACGAAGGCGGGAGCGGGCGGCAGGGGAAGGGGGTGGGACCGGCGAGTGATCTGGATCCCGCTCGCTCTGGCGGCCGGCGTCGCAGCCATTCTGTTGCTCCGGCCGCGCGGTGAGACGTGGGCAGTGCAGCGTGTGGCTGGCGCGCCACGGGTGAACGACGCCCCGCTCGGGGGATCAGGTACGATGCGCGTCGGTCAGGTGCTCGAAACCGACGATTCGTCCCGCGCCACGATCGCCGTCGGGCGCATCGGTCACGTCGATGTGCAGCCCGGTACGCGGGTGCGGCTGGTGCGCGCCCAGGCGACCGATCATCGTCTGGCGCTGGCGTACGGCGGTATCCACGCCCAGGTCGATGCCCCGCCGCGGCTCTTCTTCGTCGACACGCCCGTGGGCACGGCGGTCGATCTGGGGTGCGAGTACGTCCTCGAGACCGACTCGAGCGGGCGCGGCCGGCTGCACGTCACGGGTGGGTACGTCGAGTTCGCCTGGAGTGGTGTGCGCTCCGTCGTGCCCGTGGACGCCTACGCGGAAACGAGAGGTGGGCGTCCGCCGGGTGTTCCCTATGTGTCCGACGCGCCGGCGGCGCTGGTGGCGGCGCTCGATTCGTTCGCATTCGCCTCGGGCGGCTCCCCCGCGGCGCAGGCGGCACTCGCCGCGGCGCGCTCGGAAGACGCGATCTCGCTGTGGCATCTCCTGTCGCGCGTCGACGCCCCGGAGCGCGGCGTGGTCTACGACCGTCTGGCGACGCTCGTGCCTCCTCCCGACGGGGTCGTGCGAGACCGCGCCATCACCCTCGACTCAGCGACGCTGGACCGCTACTGGTCGCGGATCGAGCGGATCCATTTCCGCATCGTAACGCTGCGGGGGGTGCGGCAGATCGATGCGAGGACCGGTGAGGCCAAGAAGGGCGTGAGCGGTAAGCGGTGAGCGGTAAGCGGTAACTGCACCGCCATCACCGCTCACTGCTCACCACTCACGCAGTAGTAGTCAGAAGCCCGGCGTCAGAGTCAGTTGCCAGTACCAGCCCTTCACCGGCCGCTGGAACGGCTTTACGTAATTCGCCTCGACGACCGCGAAGCCGAAGAGGTTCATGCGCAGCACCAACCCGGTACTCGTCACCGCCTGCCGGTGGGCGAGCGAGTTTGCCTGGTCGCCGGTCCAGGCCACACCGGCATCCGCGAACCATCCGGCTTCGATCGGCATGGCGCCGTAATAGCCGCTCCCCAGGCCGAGCACGCCGAGCAGCGGGAAGCGGGCCTCCACGTTGCCGAGCAGCAGCCGGCTGCCGAACAGGCGGTCGAACGCGGGGCAGCTCGTTCCCGTCGACGGGCACTCCGCCGCGCTGAACGAGTTGTAGTCGTACCCGCGGACCAGCTGCTGGTAGCCGAGGAACAGCGGAAACAGCACCGAGTTCTCGGCGTCGGGCCCGTAGCGGCCGGCGTGCGCGACGCGCGCGGCCAGCGTCAGCCGGCGCACCGGCATGATGTACTTGCGGTAGTCGGCGGTCACGCTCACCATCCGCAGCGACCCGATCCAGGGGTCGGCTTCGAGGCGGTAGCGGCTGCCGAGAATCGGGCTCGTCGCTCCGAAGAAGGAGTTGTCGTACACCAGCGCCGCCGACGCAATGCCCAGATTCAAGGCGTTGTGGGACGGAACCGTCGAGTCGGTCTTCGCCAGGAACGCCCCGCTGGCTGCGTCGAAGTAGATTGTCTGGATCTGCGTATTGAAGGAGATGTTTTCGTAGCCGGCCGAAAACTCCACGCGCTGCACGCGGCTCAACGGGTAACTGGCAAAGCTGACCCCCGAGCGCTCGATCTGGCGAACCAGCTCGGCTCGCTCATAGTAGACCGTCCCGCCGCCGGTGAACCCCGCAAAGAATCCGCCCGTGATATAGGGAACCTGCTGTGCCGCTACACCCCAATTGAAACGGCGGCGCTGGTTCGTGTAGGCGACGATCGCCCCGACGTCCCTGGGGAAGGAGCCCTGCATCTGCAGGCCGGTGATGAGCGTGTGGTCGCTCAGCATGTCGCTCCACACGAGGGTGGCGCCGCCCGCGACGAACGTACCGAAGGTGCTGGTCCCCACCGCGAGGTAGGGCTGCGACACGTAGTCGAGCGACAGGCCGGGGCGGTATGGGGTGACCCGGGTGTCGCTCATCACGGGCAGCCCGGTGCGCGCGTCGGCGAGCTTCGCCTGCAACGTGTCCGGCTGCCGGGTGGTCAGAGGCAACACGTCGGCACCGGAACCGGAGAGCGCGGCGACCGGCTTGCCCGCCAGCACCGCGGGATCCTTGATCGCGTACAGCTTGTAGCTGCTCGAATCGTAGGCGGTGAAGACCAGCTCGCCGGTGCGCTGGGCGACGGAGATGACGGGACTCAGCGACGTAATGCCGCTCGCGCCGACGAACAGGTTCGTCACCTGCGTCACGCTCTCCGATGCGACGTCGATGCGGTAGACGTTGTCGACGCCGCCGCGGTCCGACACGAAGTAGAGACTCTTGCCGTCGGCGCTCCACTGCGGGTTGATGTGTTTCGCCCCCTGGAACGCCGGAAGCCGCCGGATGTTGCCCGTCGAGAGATCGAGCAACGCCAGCTGATAGGTGCCCGCCTTCAACTGCGCGGTGTCGGTGTCGAAGCGGTCGGTGACGAAGGCGAGCGAGCGGCCGTCGGGCGACCAGACCGGCTGCAGGTCGGCATAGAGATCGTTCGTGAGCCGGCGCTGCGCGCCCGTCGCAACATCATAAAGGAAGAGATCGATCCACCCGCCGACCTGCGCCGAGAAGGCGACGGTCTTGCCGTCGGGCGACCAGGTAGTGCTGAAGATCTGCCCCAGATTGGGAAAGCGAATCTCCTTTTCGGTCTTGCCGGCCTTCACGTCGAGGATCGACAGCACCGGCCGCCCCTTTTCCACCACACCGAACGCGAAGCGGTTGCCGGTCATGTCCCAGGCGCCCGCCGAGCTGATGAAGCCGACGCTCTCGTAGTGAGGATCGAGCGCGGTGTTGGTGAGGGTGCGCTCGACCTTGCCGGTCGCCACGTCGGCGAGGAACAGGTCGATCGAGAACAGGCCGCGCTCCGAGAAGAAGGCGATGCGGCTGCCGTCGGGGCTGAGCGCCGGCGCGACGTTGAGCTGGGCGCGAGCGTGCTCGGACGCCACCGGCTGGCCAAAGGTCGTGGGTGCCGCGGTAGTCGCCTGGAGCGGCTTGTACGCGGACCGCACGGCGTCCTGCCAGTCATGCGACAGCGAGTCGATCCGCTCCCCGGAGAGCTTCTCGAGCTCGAGCGTCGTATTGCCGCTCCGCCCGGCGGACTTGAGCAGCATCGGCACCACCGCTTCGCCGTAGCGGCTCGTGAGATACGCCCAGAAGGCTTGTCCCCAGCGATACGGGAAGTAGCGCGGATCGTCGAGCTGCCGGATCGACGGGATCTTGTCGCGCTCCACCGCGTCGCGCAGCCACATCGCCGTGTTGGGGTCGACCGGGCCGAGCGACAGGTACTCCGCCATGCCTTCGATGAACCACAGCGGCAGGCGTGTCGCCGTGGGGAGCGCCCCCGAGCGTCCGGTGCCCGTGATGTCGTATTGGAAGGCGTGGACCAGCTCGTGGCCGATGACGTGATCGGTCTCGGAGAGCGGGCCGGCGAGCGGCAGGACGATGCGGCGCTTCAACGCCTCGGTGACGCCGCCGGTGCTCTCGTCGAGATCGCCCTGCACCACGTTGGTCTGCTCGAAGTGGGGGTGGCTGGCGTACAACACGAGCGGCTGCGAGCCGCGCAGCTGGTGCCCGAGCAGGGAGGTGAAGCGCGCGTACCAGCGCTCCGCCATGCGCGCCGCCTGCGTCGCGGCCTCGCGCTCTTCAGGATAGAAGAAGACCTTGAAATGCTCGGTGTTGAGGACCTGGAACTGCAGTGTCTCGTACTGCACCTTGTTGCGCCCGAACCCCTGCGCCCGGCTCACCGCTGGGATCGACAACCCCAGGGCGGTGGCCACCATCACCATCCGGCCTGCGTTCACTGTGTTCACCTCGTTGTGCGCCGCTGTGGAGAGTGGCGATTGCCCCCACCTGATACCACGGAGTGCCGCTTCGGTTCGAAAGTTCCCCGGCCGGGGCCCTTGACGGCCCTCACTGAATCATGACCTTAACGGCTTCATTTGACTACCTACGCGCGGCGCCTCGGTCTCTTTTCCGCCACGATGGCCGTCATCGGCGGCATCATCGGTGGCGGCATCTTTCGGACGCCGGCATCGGTCGCCGAACGGGTAGGGACCGCGCCCCTGTTTCTTGCGGCGTGGGTGCTCGGCGGGTTGGTCGCGCTCGCCGGGGCGTTCTGCTACGGGGAGCTCGGCAGCCGCCGGCCCAAAGCCGGTGGCGGCTACGTCTACCTGAGAGAAACGTTAGGGTCCTTGCCCGCGTTCCTCTACGGCTGGGCGCTGTTGTTCGTGATTGGTTCAGGAGCGATCGCCGCCGTGGCGACAACGTTCGCCGGATACTTCCTCGCGCTGACCGGTCTCCCCGAAACCCTGACAGTTCCCGTCGCCGTCGCCGCGATCGTCCTCCTCGCCGGCATCAACTATATCGGGGTAAAGCCCGCCGCCGTCACCCAAAATATCTTCACGATTCTGAAGCTCACGGCGCTGGCTGCCCTGATCGCCGTAGGACTGACCCTGACCGTCCCCTAC
>DATFTG010000260.1:0-7468 GCA_035262265.1 Gemmatimonadales bacterium | reverse complement strand
GGCGACGCGCTCTTCGCGCTCCTGATGGCGGATCTGACGCTCGCCGTGCTCGATCGTCCCGCCGCGAGCGGTCCGTGGTGGCGGCTGGGGGTCATCGGATGCGCGGCCGTGCTGTCGTCCACACCCGCCCCATTGTATCTCAGCGGCGTCGGGGCAGCGCTCGCGCGTCTGCCCCAGGCGAGATGGCGGCTGGCGCTCTGTGCCGCCCTGTGGGCCGTCACGTTCGCGCCAGTTTATGTCTTGCTCTTGCGTCCGGTGGCCGTGAGCGCCTACATGCAGCAGTTCTGGGCGATGAGTTTTTTCTCGCCCTTCGACGCGCACGGCTGGAGTCACCTGGGCGTTGCGTTATTGCAATCGCTCGACGCTCGACCCGCGCCGCTCCCCGCCGTTCTCGCGGTCATGGCGCTGCTCGCCTTCGGGTGCTGGGCGTTGTGGCGCACGTCGACGCCGGCGGCGCTCCTGTTCGGCGTCCCCGGTCTCGCGGTGCTCGCAGCGTCGCTCGTGCATCGCTACCCGCTGTCGGGGCGTGTCCTGATGCTCATGACGCCGACGCTCATTCTCTACCTCGCTGCGGCGGTGGAGCGCTTGACCGTCTGGCGCCGCGCTGCCGGATGGACGCTCGCCCTTGTGTCCGCGGGCCTGTTGCTCGGGATCAACGTCACGCACCCCTACCGGACTCCGGCGACCCGCACGGCGATCGCGCGCCTGCGCCGGGAGCTCGGTCCGGGAGAGCCGGTGTACATCGCGAGCGGCGCGACGCCGGCGTGGGGATTCTACACTACCGACTGGCGGCATCCCGACACGGTCCTTCTGCGACAGGTGGCCTCGGTCGGAGTACCCGGATCCTCTGCCTACCACAATTCCGCCAGCCGGGGCGCCCCGGTGGGCGCCACAGATGGAGCGGAGCTCGTGATCCGCCGGGATGGTCGCCGCGAGCTGCTCGGTCTCGCCCCCGGCATCCAGTGGCGTGACGCCGTGGGGTACGGGGGAGTGGTACAGGCCGACTCGGGATGGGCGGAACGCGAGCGCGATCGCATCCGGGCCGCCGCGTCGCCCACGATCTGGATCCTCGTGGCCAATGCGGCTCCCACCACTGTGCCGACGCTGACCGGCTCGCTCGAGCGCGCGGGCGGGACGGTCGACACCGCGTACGTCGTGGGCGGCGTGCGCGTCGCGCGCTATCGGTTTTAGTTTCTGGCCGTGCTCGTCCCCAAGCTCGTCACCACACTTCGCACCTACGACCGGCGGCAGCTGTGGTCCGACACGATGGCCGGCGTCATCGTCGGCATCGTGGCGCTGCCGCTCGCCATCGCCTTTGCGATCGCCAGCGGCGTCAGCCCCGAGCGTGGGCTGTTCACGGCGATCGTCGCCGGCTTCCTTATCTCCGCGCTGGGAGGCTCACGCGTCCAGATCGGCGGGCCGACCGGCGCCTTCGTCGTCATCGTCTACGCGATCGTGCAGCAGCACGGCGTGACCGGCCTTGCCGCGGCCACCATCATGGCCGGCATCATCCTCGTCGGCTTCGGATTGGTGGGGCTCGGTGGCGCGATCAAGTTCATCCCGCATCCGGTGACGATCGGATTCACGAGCGGCATCGCGCTGATCATCTTCTCGAGCCAGGTGAAGGACTTTTTCGGGTTGTCGCTCGCCATCGTTCCAGCCCCGTTCATCGAGAAGTGGCGCGCCTACTGGGAGGCCGGCGGTTCGATCAACGGCTGGGCGCTCGTCGTGTCCCTGCTCACGCTCGCGATCGTGATCGGCTGGCCCTACCTCAATCGTCGCATCCCGAGCCCCTTTGTGGCGCTCATCGTCTGTACGGCCATCGTGCAGCTGTTCCACCTTCCGGTCGAGACGATCGGCAGCCGCTTCGGGGCGATCGATGCGAGGCTGCCAACGCCCTCTCTTCCCGCTGTGGGGTTGCATGATCTGCCCGGCCTCCTCGGGCCGGCGTTCACGATCGCGATGCTGGGCGCGATCGAGTCGCTGCTGTCGGCGGTAGTGTCGGACGGCATGATCGGCGGCCGGCACCGCTCGAACATGGAGCTGGTGGCGCAGGGTGTTGCGAACATCGCGGCGCCCCTGTTCGGCGGGATCCCCGCCACGGGGGCGATCGCCCGCACCGCGACCAACGTCAAGAACGGCGGCCGCACACCGGTGGCGGGCATCGTGCACGCGCTCACCCTGCTCCTCATCACGCTGTTCTTCGGCCGCTGGGCTGGACTCATTCCCCTCGCGGTGCTCGCCGGCATCCTCGTGGTGGTGGCCTACCGGATGAGCGAGTGGCATACGTTCCTGGCGGAGCTCCGGGCTCCCAAGAGCGACGTGGCGGTACTGTTCGCGACGTTCCTCCTCACCGTCCTGGTCGATCTCACGGTGGCCATCGAGGTGGGCATGGTGCTCGCCGCCTTCCTCTTCATGCGCCGCATGGCGGAGGTGACGAACATCAGCGTGCTGACGCACGAATTTGCGGACCCGGCGGACGATTTCGAGACCGACCCCAATGCCGTGCGCCGTCGGGTGGTGCCGCCCGAGGTCGAGGTCTACGAGATCACCGGCCCCTTCTTCTTCGGGGCGGCCGAGCTGTTCAAGGATCGATTGGGGCGGGTCGCGGGGCGTCCCAAGGTCCTCATTCTGCGGCTGCGCCACGTCCCCGCGATCGATTCGACCGGTCTCAACATGCTGCGCGACCTGGTGCACCGCTGCCGCCGCGAGGGGACCCAGGTCGTGCTGTCCGATGTGCATGCGCAACCCGTCGTGGCCCTCGAGCGGTCGGGGTTGTACGAGGAGATCGAGGAGGCCAACGTGCTCGGGAACATCGACGATGCTCTGAACCGGGCCCGGGAAGTCGTCGGACTGCCCGCCGTCCCCCCTCCCGCGTTCGCGACGCCGACCGTCGCTCGCGAGGCTCGTCCGGGCGCGGCATCTTAGCAGGATGGCGAGCGCGCCCACGATCCAATTCCTCGGTGCCGCCGGCACGGTGACCGGCTCGATGCATCTCGTGACCGCCAACGGGCACCGTATCCTGCTCGATTGCGGTCTGTTCCAGGGACTGAAGGAGCTGCGCGAGCGCAATTGGCGGGATTTTCCCGTCGACCCGAACAGCATCGACGCGGTCGTCATCTCACACGCGCATATCGATCACTCGGGCGCCTTGCCGCTCCTGGTGCGGCGCGGCTATCGGGGGCCGATCTACTGCACCCGGGCGACGATCGATCTGCTCGGCGTGCTGCTCCCCGACTCGGCGCACCTCCAGGAAGAAGATGCCGAGCGGGCGAACCGGCACACATACTCGAAGCACGCTCCGGCGCTCCCGCTCTACACCGCCGCCGACGCGCAACAGGCGTTGTCCCAGCTGAAGGCAGCGCCACCGTACGGCCAGCCGTTTCCCGCCGCCGGGGACATCGTCGTCACCTACCGGCATGCCGGGCACATCCTCGGCGCCGGAACGGTGGATGTGAAGCTGGGACAGGGTCCACGCATCGTCTTCAGCGGCGACCTGGGACGTTACGACCGCCCCATCCTTCCCGACCCCGAGCCGGTGGCGGAGGCGGACCTGCTGCTGCTTGAATCGACTTACGGCGACCGCGTGCACCCGCCGGGGACGGCCGACGAGCTGGCCGCCGTGGTGAAAGCGACGGCCGATCGTGGCGGAGTCCTCGTCGTGCCGGCGTTCGTGGTGGACCGGACGCAGGAATTGCTGTGGATGCTGCATCACCTCGAGGACGCCGGGCGCATCCCCCAGCTCCCGGTCTACGTCGACAGTCCCTCCGCTACCGACGTGACGGAGATCTACCTGCACCATCCGGAAGATCTCGACGAGGAGTGTCTCGCGGAGCTGCGCAGCGGCCACACGCCGCTGCACACGGCGCGCTGCTCCTTCGTGAAGAGCGTCGACGAATCGAAACGCCTCAACGATCTCCGCGGGCCTGCCATCATCATCTCGGCCTCCGGAATGGCGACCGGCGGCCGCATCCTGCACCACCTGCGGAACCGCCTACCTGATCCGAAGACGACCGTGCTGCTGGTGGGATTCCAGGCGCTCGGCACGCGCGGCCGCGCGCTGCAAGACGGCGCCAGGACATTGAAAGTCTTCGGTGAAGACGTACCGGTGCGGGCCCAGGTGCAGACAATTCACGGTCTCTCCGCCCACGCCGACCAGAACGAGACGCTGCGCTGGCTCGGCGGCTTCACGCGCCCGCCGCGCACGACGTATCTCGTGCACGGCGAGCCGCAGGCGGCGAAAGCCCTCGGGGATCTGATTACGACGAAGCTGAAGTGGACCAGCCAGGTCGCGCAGGACGGCCAGCAGGTCCCGGTGTGAGCGAGTTCCAACCACCGGTCATCATCCCCGCCGCGGCGATCGCTGATCGGGTCGACGAGCTCGCCCGCCGTATCTCGCACGATCACGCCGGCGTCGAGGATCTGCTGATGGTCGGCGTCCTGCGCGGGTCGTACATGTTCCTCGCCGACCTCACCCGGCGGCTGACCGTGCCGTGTTCGGTGGACTTCATTTCCCTTTCCGAATACGACCGCGGCAACCTCCCGGCCGGCTCGGTTCGTCTGGCGATGGATCTGCGGGTCGACATCAAGGGACGGCACGTCGTCCTGGTGGAGGACATCGTCAGCTCGGGGTGCACCCTCGCGTATCTCGTACGGAACTTCGAGCTGCGGGAGCCGGCGTCCGTCAGGACCTGCGTCCTGGTCCGCAAGCGCGGCCACGAGCACCTGGCGGTGCGGCTCGATTACGTAGGGTTCGAGATTCCGGACCGTTGGGTGGTGGGGTACGGCCTCGACTACGACAACAAGTACAGAAACTTCCCGTACATCGGAGTCGTGCACACACCGGATCCCGACTAAAACAAATGTAGAATGTCCAATGTAGAATGATGAATTTCCAACCAGGGCGATCACTGAGCGCATTGTAGGACCGCCGCTCCACGCACATGACCGGCTCGCAGATCCGCGAGTGCGTCGTTCGCGGCCTCGAGAGGGTAGGGCTGCACCGTCGTCCGAACGGGAATCTTTCCCGCCACGCGCAAGAACTCGGTGCCATCGCCTCGCGTCAGGTTTGCCACCGAGCGCACCACGCGCTCGCCCCACAGGAGATGGTAGGGGAAAGCGGGGATCTCACTCATGTGAATACCCGCGCAGACCACGGTCCCGCCCTTGGCCACCGCTGCGAGTGCGGCCGGCACGAGCGCCCCGACGGGGGCGAAGATGATCGCGGCATCGAGCGGTTCCGGGGCGGCGGTGTCCGATCTCCCTGCCCACGCCGCCCCGAGCTCGCGCGCGAACTGCTGTCCCGCTTCGTCACCTGGCCGCGTGAATGCGAACACGCGGCGACCCTCGTGCTGTGCGACCTGCGTCACGATGTGGGCCGCCGCGCCGAAGCCGTAGACGCCGAGACGTTCCGCGTCGCCGGTCAGGACGAGGGACCGGTAACCGATCAGTCCGGCGCAGAGCAGCGGCGCGGCGGCAAGGTCGTCGAATCCGTCGGGGAGGGGAAAACAGAATCGTTCATCGGCGACGGTCAGCTCGGCGTAGCCGCCGTCGCGCTGGTAGCCGGTGAACTGCGCGCGGTCGCACAGATTCTCGCGTCCCGACTGGCAATAGCCGCACGTGCCGCACGACCACCCGAGCCAGGGCACGCCGACGCGCGTGCCGGTGGCGAAACGGGAGGCGCCTGGCCCGTTCGCGACCACCGTGCCGACGATCTCGTGCCCCGGCACGAGTGGCAGCTTAGGCTGTTCGAGCTCTCCGTCGACGACGTGCAGATCGGTGCGGCACACGCCGCAGGCGTGGACGCGCAGCAGGACTTCTCCGGCGCCGGGTTGGGGATCGGGAATCGCGGCGCTCCGCAGCGGGACGCCGGGGGCGTCCAGGATCATGGCGCGCATCGTCCCTTAAGGCTCCAGCCGGGACGCCGCTGCGACAAGGGTGGCCCGCCGTCACGGGCCACCCTGTCGCACTACGTCACCCGAGAGTCGGTCAGACGGGGACGGCCTGCCGCCCCGGACTCGCCGACCGCGCGGGGCGCTCCGCCTTCTTCCCTGCGGGTACGACCACGAGGATCGGCGCCGGCAGGTCGCTGAGCAACCGCTCGGTGACGCTGCCCACCAACATCCGCTCCACCAGTCCCTTCCCGTGACTCCCGACCACGACGACGTCGGCCTGCCAGGCCTTGGCTTCCGCCGCGATGCCGATATCGGCGACGGCGTGCCGGATCACACGCTCGGCATCCAGAGCCACAATCGGCCACACCTTCTCGCCGCAGTCCTCTTCCATCAGGCGCAGGTACTCGGCGCCGTTCACCGGCGGCGGAGTCTCCGGCAGAATCGGCAGCGGCTCGATCACGTGCAGCGCCTTGAGCTCGGCATCGAACAGGTCGGCCAGGGCTCGCGCTGCTTCATAGGTCGGTCGCGCGGCCGCCGATGCATCGAGGGCGACGAGGACGCGCCGAATCTTTGCGGGCGGCTCACCGGTCACCACCAACGGCGCGCGCAGCATCCGGGCGACGTTGTGAACGGTGCTGCCGCCGAGCCAGCGACCGAGCGCGCTATGGTGCTTGGCGCCGAGAACCACGAAATCCGCATCGGCTTCGCGCACCGCGTCATCGAGTACGGCGGGCGCCCAGCCTTCTTTCACGTCGGCTTGATTGAGGTTCTTCCAGGGAACGGCGCCCTCGAGGGCGACGTTGAGGCGCTCGCGCACGGAATGCAGAGCGGCCGCGCGGAACGCCGCCGCCTGCACTGTCTGGGCGGTGTCCGGCAGGACGGTCCGCACGTCGCGGGTCGCATGCACCAGCCGGCACTCGACGTCTGCCGCGCCCGCGATCATCAAACCCAGCTGTGCCGCATGCCCTCCGGCCGGCGAGGCATCGACACCGACGATGACTGGCTTCCACGACATAACGGGCTCCCGGTTGATGGCTTGCCCGTAAGTTGCCCGCGTCGGCATGAAGGGTTTGTGAAGCAACCCTTAAGGGGCTTTGCTGAGGGGACTACAGATCCTGTTTCGCAAAGCGCAGTCCTGCGAGCCGCAGCGGGACGACGGTCCACGCGATCAAACCTGTGAGGACGAGCACCGCGCCCGGTCCGCCAAGCAACCGGTGCAGTGCGGCTCCGGTGGGTCCGGCGACGACGTCCGCCTGAAACAGCCCCAGGCCCAGGGCCCGGGCAGAATCGACGGGGTTCGCGGTGAGCAGGACGAGGAGGCTCCAGCTCGACGCGGGGGCCGGCAGAATGGATAACAGCGCGATCGCCATCAGATCGGCGCCCACGACGAGGACGAACCACACGAGGACGGCGAAGCCGACGGCGCGCGCCCGGCTGCGCGCGGCGATCCCGATCCACAGCCCGATGGCGAGGCTCGCCGAGACGAGGAGCGTCGCGACGCCGATCAGCGCGACATAGCGCGCCACGTCGGCCGATCCCGCCAGGAGGCCGATCACGACGCCGGCGGCGCCGAA
>DATFTG010000259.1:0-11500 GCA_035262265.1 Gemmatimonadales bacterium | reverse complement strand
TGACGTTGCCGGCGACGCCGAGGCCGGTGAGGGTGGCGAGGGTGTCGGGGACGGCGGCGGGCGGTATGCGCAGTGCCACGTACACGGCATCGAGCCCCAGGGCGGTGATGCCGGCGTTGTGCAGCGCAGGAGAAAGGGAGTGCGCGACGGGATCGCCGAGGACAGCGAGCAGCCGCGTGCTACCGCCGATCCTCACGCCGCGCCTCGGCTGCCAACCGGTCGGCGACCGTGGCGATCAGCGCCTCCAGCTCGGCGCAGGTGTCCCGGTACACTTCAAGGTCTCCGCCGAACGGGTCGCCGACCTCGGCATCCTCTCCGTTCTTTCCGACGTATTCCCCCAGCACGTGCACGCGCCCCTCTCCTCCCAGCTCGTGCACGCGCGCGCGGTGGTGGCGGGCCATCGTGAGGATCACGTCCGAGTCCTCGACGATTTCCCGCGTCAGCAACCGGGCGCGGTGGCCGGAGAGGTCGAGCCCCCGCTCGAGCGCCACGAGGTAGGCGCCCTCGGAAGCGGGCGCCCCGTCCCACGCGCCGGTCCCCGCCGATTCGACGGACACGTCCTCGACCGCGCGCTCGTGCAGAGCGCGCTTCAGCAACGCCTCGGCGAGGGGGCTGCGGCAGATGTTGCCGGTACAGACGAAGAGGATCCGTTTCATGGAGCGAGCATCCCCGCCCCCGCGCGCAGCTCGGCGACGGACACCGCGCCGGGACGAATGACGCGCGGCAGCGCCCCGGTGCAATCCACCACCGTCGAGGGCGGACGATTGCCGAGCACACCGCCGTCGAGCACCAGCAGGCGACCGCTCGTGACGGCGTCGCGAAAGTCGCGCAACACGGCCTCCGCCCCTGGTGCCGGCGTCGATCCCGGGATGTTCGCCGACGTCGATGTCAGCGGCTCCCCGAGCTCCGCGACCAGGTTCACGATGAGTGGATGCGACGTCCACCGCACGGCAATGCCCCCTTCCGGTCCCCGCAAGAGATCGGGGAGCCGGCCTCCGCCACCTGGCAACACCAGCGTCAGCGGTCCCGGCCAGAACACCCGCGCCAGAGCCCGGGCCGATTCGTTGAACGCCAGCCCCTGCGCCTCGGCCATTTCGCGGCTGGAGACGAGCAGCAGGAACGGTTTCCCCGCCGCCCGCCCCTTGAGCGACGCCAGCGCCTGCACCTCCGGCGTATCGGGCCGCGATCCCAAACCGTACACCGTTTCGGTGGGATAGGCGAGCAACCCGCCGGCGCGCAGATGCCGCACAACCCCTGGAATCGCCGCCCGAGCTTCCTCGGGCGTCGTGAACGGTACCGCCTTCACTCTTCCTCGCCGGCCAGCAGCTCGGCGATACGCCAATCGTCTTCCGACGTGACCTTCAGATTGCGCGCGGCGCCCTGCACGACCTCCACCGTGTATCCCGCGTGCTCCACCACCTCCGCGTCGTCGGTCGGGGGCGCACCGGCCTGCGGCCAGCGTCGATACGCCTCCACCAGCATGCGACCGGGGAACCCCTGCGGCGTCTGCGCGCGCCACAACCGGGCGCGCGATACCGTGTGGGCCACTTTGCCGTCGTCGTCCACGTCCTTGATCGTGTCCGCGACCGGAATCGCGGCCACGGCGCCGACGCCGGCGCGCGCCCGCTCGATCACGGCCGCGATCGTCGTCGCCGAAACGAACGGCCGCGCCGCGTCGTGCACCAATACGACCGCGGGCGGAGGGTCCAGGAGGTCCAGGCCGGCGCGCACGGAATCGGCACGGGTCGCTCCGCCCGTCACTACCGCTACTCGCTCGCCGACCAGCGCCTCCAACCAGTCCGGGGGCTGCTCGGTCATTGCGGGTGGCAGCGACACCACGATTCGACAAATGTCGCGGTGATCGAGAAAGTGCCGTAACGCTCGCAGCAGCATCGGCACGCCGCGGATCGAGCGGAACTGCTTCGGTTCCCCGGGACCGGCGCGCACGCCTGCACCGGCCGCCACCACGACGACGCCGACGTCAGGCAACGAGCCGGCGCGCGAGCTCACCGACATGCTCGATCGCCTCGACCTGGAGCCCGGCAGCGACTCTCGATCGGGCGGATAGAAAGACACGCGTGAACCCCTGGCGCTCGGCCTCGGCGAGGCGGCGCTCCAGCCCCGAGACGGGCCGCACCTCCCCGCCGAGACCCACTTCTCCGAGAAACAGCGCGTCGGCGGGGGCGGGACGGTCATGGACGCTCGACACCAGGGCCGCCAGCACCGCGAGATCGCTCGACGGCTCGAGCAGACGCACGCCGCCGGTCACGTTGACGAACACGTCGAGGGCGGCGACGGGAAGCGCGCCACGGCGTTCCAGCACCGCGAGCAGCACCGCCAGACGGCGCTGGTCGAGACCCGTCGCCACCCGCTGCGGCGTCCCGAACCCCGCTTTGGACGCCAGCGCCTGCACCTCGACCAGCATCGGCCGCGTGCCTTCCATCAGAGCGGTGACCGCCGAGCCCGAAACTCCCGTGTGGCGCCCGGCGAGGAACGTCGCCGCGGGATCGGGGACAGGCTCGAGCCCGGACGCCGTCATGCGGAACACGCCGATCTCGTCCACCGACCCGAACCGGTTCTTCACGGCGCGGAGGATACGGTGATCGAGCGTCGGCTCCCCTTCGAAGTACAACACCGTATCGACGATGTGCTCGAGGGTGCGCGGTCCCGCGATGCCGCCGCCCTTTGTCACATGACCCACCAGAAACACCGCCGGACCCGATTCCTTGGCGAAGCGCATCAAGCGGGCGGCGCATTCGCGGACCTGGCCGACGTTGCCGGGAGCGCCCTCGAGCTCCTCGGTGTACGTCGTCTGAATGGAATCGAGGAACACGACGCGCGCTCCGCCGGCGGCGGCGTGGTGCAGCACGCTCTCGAGGTGCGTCTCGCCCAGGACCCGGACTGCCCCGGCATCCTCGTGCAGGCGTGCGGCGCGCAGTCGCATCTGCTGCGGGGATTCTTCACCCGAGACGTAGAGCGTCGCGACGCCGGCCGCTTCGAGCCGGGCGGCCACCTGCAGCAAGAGCGTCGACTTGCCGATCCCCGGCTCACCGCCGACGAGGACAACCGAGGCGGGAACGATGCCGCCGCCGAGGACGAAGTCGAATTCGTCGATGCCGGTGCGCCACCGCTCCACCACCTCCCCACCCACCGCGGACAGGCGGACCGGCGGTCGGCCGGTCGGGATGATGTCGGTGCCCGCCCGTCCGCCGGACCGCCTTGACCGCCCTCTCGCCTTGGCGACAACCTCCTCGATCATGGTGTTCCACGCGCCGCAGGCGTCGCAGCGCCCCGCCCACTTCGGCTGCTCCGCCCCGCACTCGGTGCACCGGAACACCGAGGACGACTTAGGCAACGGTCGCTCCGGGAGGCGCGTCGCGACTGGTGCGGTTGTCGAAGCGCGTGTACTCCTTCTTGAAGTACAGCTCCACGATCCCCGTCGGTCCGTTGCGCTGCTTGCCGATGAGCAGCTCCGCCAGTCCTTCGATGCTGTTGCCGTCCTTGTCCTGCGGGCCCTCGTACATCTCCTGCCGATAGATGAAACAGACGAGGTCCGCGTCCTGCTCGATCGCCCCCGACTCGCGCAGGTCGGAGAGCTGCGGGCGCCGGCCTTCCCCGGTGCGCTGCTCGGGCGCGCGCGACAGCTGCGACAGGGCCACGACCGGCACGTCGAGCTCCTTGGCCAGCGCTTTGAGCGAGCGGGAGATGTAGGAGATCTCCTGCTGGCGGTTCTCCGACTGCGACGGTCCCTGCATCAGCTGCAGATAGTCGACCACGACCATGCCGATGTCGTGCTCGGCCTTGAGGCGCCGGGCCTTGGAGCGCATCTGCAGCGGGGTGAGCGCGGCTGAGTCGTCGATCCAGATCGGCGCGGTCCCGAGGAGGCCGGCGGCTCGGGCGAGCTTGGGATAGTCGTCGTCGCGCAGCGCGCCGCGCCGCAACCGCTGGGCGTCCACCAGCCCCTCGGAGCAGAGCAGCCGCTGCACCAGCGCCTCTTTCGACATTTCGAGTGAGAACACCGCGACGCCGATCTGGTGCTCGATCGCGGCATGCTGGACGCAGTTTAGCACGAACGACGTTTTGCCCATCGAGGGGCGGGCGGCGATGATCACGAGGTCGCCGCGCTGAAAGCCCGCCGTGAGCCGATCGAGGTCGAGAAAGCCGCTCGCCACGCCGGTGACGACGCCGTGGCTTCCCTGGAGCTGCTCGATCCGCTCCATCGTCGGCCAGATCAGCTCCTTGAGCCGGGAGAAATCCTCCGACCGCCGGAACTGCGCCACCTGGAAGATGCGGTGTTCGGCGTTGTCGAGGACTTCGCCCGACTCGCCCTTCCGCTCGTACACGTCCTGGATGATTTCGGTGGCGGCTTCGACGAGACGGCGCAGCACCGCCTGATCGCGCACGATGCGGGTGTGCGACTCGACGTTCGCTGCCGTGGGCACGACGTCGAGCAGCGCCGCGATGTACTCCATCCCGCCCACGCGGTCGAGGTCGCCGCGACGCACCAGCTCCTCGCGCAGCGTGACCGGGTCGATGACGTCGCCCTTCTCGGTGAGGCTGGCCATCGCGCGGAACAGAATGCGATGCGCCTCCTTGTAGAACATCGAATCGTCCAGGAGCTCGGCCGCCTTGAGGGCGGCGTCCTGGTCGAGCAGCATCGCGGCGAGCACGGCCTGCTCGGCGTCGTTGCTCCAGGGCGCCTTGCGCCCCGGGAATTCGAGATCAGCCGTCGAGGAGACGGTGGGCGATGCGGACGTCATCCCAGGTCGGTTTCTTCCAGTTCGGGTTTCTGAGCAGGGCCGCGGGGTGGTAGGTCACGATCACCGGAATACCCCGGAAGCGGTGGACTTTGCTCCGCAGCGCGCCGAGCGATTGCTTCGTGTTCAAGAGAGTCTGCGCCGCGGTGTTCCCCATCGCGAGGATGACGCTCGGCGCCAAGAGCTCGATCTGCCGAAACAGGTACGGAACGCAGGCGGCAATCTCGTCGTATTGCGGGGTGCGATTCTCGGGTGGCCGGCACTTCACCACATTGCAGATATATACCTGCTCCCGCTCGAGGCCGATGGCGGAGAGGATCTTGGTGAGCAGCTCCCCGGCCTTGCCAACGAACGGGCGACCAGTCTCGTCTTCCGTCTTCCCGGGACCCTCGCCGACCACCACGAGCCGCGCGCGATCCGCTCCTTCACCGGGGACCGTGTTGGTGCGTGCTTCGCACAACCGGCACTTGGTGCATCCGCCCACGAGATCGGCGATCTCGGCGAGGGTCGCCGCGCGCTGGATGGGATCGGCGCTGAAGAGATCCTGGGCGGGGGGGTCGAAGGTGAGACCGCTCGGTGGTAGGTCCGATGATCCAGGTACATGCATGTTCCCCGGGCTGACGCCCGGGGTTGGGGGAACCACATCGGAGAAATTTGACGGTGAATCACCTGACCCCGGGCGTAAGCCCGGGGTCGCGGCTGGAGGACGCACCTCCTGGCCGTCCGCGGGCACCATCACCGCGTCCGTCCCGAGGAGTCGTTGTTGTTCCAGATAGGCGCGCGCCAGTGCCCGCCCGTCGCTCACGACAAATCGTGCTCCACTGCGTCGAGGATTCGCTGCGCCACGTCACGTTTGTCGAGCAGCGGGAGCGGGACATCGGCCCCCGACCGCGAGAGCAGCGTGACTTTGTTCGTGGTCACGTCGAACCCCGCGCCGGGCTCTAGCGCGTCGTTCAGAACCACGTAATCGAGCCGCTTCTGCTGCAGCTTCTCCCGGGCCCGGCTGACCCCGTTCCCGGTTTCCAGCGCGAACCCCACCGTGAGGCAATTGGCGGGCCGCTTGAGCGACGCCAAGATATCGGGCGTCGGCAACAATGCTAGCGACAGGCGCCCTTTTCCACGAGGGCGTTTTCGGGTCTCGGTCTTCGCCGGCCGGAAGTCGGCGGGCGCGGCCGCCATGAAGAGCGCGTCCGCACTGGTGAGCGCGGTCTGCAGCGCCTGCTGCATCTGCTCCGTCGTTTCGACCCGCACGACGTCGACGCCGCCGGGCGGAACGAGGGGTGTGGGTCCGAGCACCAGGGTGACACGCGCGCCGCGATCGCGCGCCGCTTCAGCGAGCGCGAATCCCATGCGCCCGCTCGACGGATTCGTGAGCACGCGCACCGGATCGAGGTGCTCGCGCGTCGGCCCCGCACTCACGACCACCTTGCGCCCCGTCCAGCGCGAGTCGACGCCGAGCCGCCGCAGCACGGCGGCGACGATCGTTTCCGGCTCGCTCATGCGGCCGGGGCGCTCGCTCGGGCCTTCGGCGAGAGCGCCGCGCTCGGGACCGATCAGCTCCCAGCCGCGCGCCGCGAGCGTCTGCAGATTGGTCTGCGTCGCGGGATGGGCGTACATCGCGTCGTTCATGGCGGGAGCGGCGAGCACCGGCCCCGAGCGGGCGAGCAGGATCGCGGTGAGCAGATCATCGGCCATTCCCATGGCCGCCCGGGCGATCAGCTGCGCAGTGGCCGGCGCCACGATCACCAGCTCCGGCTGTTTCGCCAGGCCGATGTGCGCCAATGCCCGATCCCGCTCCCACAGCGAGGTGAGCACGGGACGTCCGGTCAGCGCTTCGAAGGTGAGCGGGCGGATGAACTCCGTCGCCGCCGCCGTGAGGACGACGTCGACGACCAGCCCGTGCTCGGTGAGCTTGCGAGCGAGTGTACAGCTCTTGTAGCAGGCGATGCCGCCCGACACGCCCAGGACGACGTGGCGGCCGGCGAGGCTCATCACGTCTCCTGCTGCCGCCGCCGCCGCACGAGCTTGTACTTCAGATTGCCGCGGACCAGCTCGTGCAGGGCGCTGGTGGTGAGCTTCTGCTCGAACTCGACCGAACGGTCGCGCGGGAACTCGTTCACGAAGCGCGCGAACCGCGCGGCCACGAGGACCCCGAGGTACTTGTTCTGGGTCTGGTTCGACACTTCGATCGGCGTCACGATTCTCATCGGGGCTCCTTCAGTTCATC
Source organism: Gemmatimonadales bacterium (assembly GCA_035262265.1). Taxonomy (GTDB): domain Bacteria; phylum Gemmatimonadota; class Gemmatimonadetes; order Gemmatimonadales; family GWC2-71-9; genus DASTHG01. The sequence continues at coordinate 4,516 of DATFTG010000259.1, read as the reverse complement.
ATGCAGTTTTTGCGCTTCCGCCTGCAACCCGAGCATCAACGTTTTCAAGTGGTCCAGCATCTCGCCTGTTCGATGAAGCGCTCGTTCGGGATGCTCCACCGCGGTCAAGACCGCGTCGACCGTCCGCCCGAGGTCTTCGTTCACGACGATATGATCATACCCGACTGCGGCTTGGAGCTCACCCACCGCGATCTCGACTCGCCGCGTCATCGCCTCCGGCGATTCCGTTTGTCGTCCCCTCAACCGATCGAGCAAGACCGCCGCACTGGGAGGCAACAGGAAGATCGCGATCGTGTTCGGGTATGTCGTACGGACTTGTTGCGCTCCCTGCACCTCGATGTCAAGGAGAACGTTCAGTCCTCGCGCCAGTACTTTTTCGACCTCAGCCTGCAAGGTCCCGTAGAGCTCTCCGGCATACTCAGCGCTCTCGAGAAACGCACCGCTCCGGCGTCGACGCTCGAATTCTGCGCGTAGGAGAAAGTGGTACGCCTCGCCGTCCTTCTCCCCCGGTCGCGGACGTCGAGTCGTCGCGGACACCGAGTACCCAAACACCTTCGGATATCGCTTGAGCAGCTCCTTTGTGACGACGGTCTTCCCGCCGCCCGATGGGGCGGAGACAATAACGATCCGCGGGGTCACTCCAGATTCTCCAGCTGCTCCCGGAAGCGCTCCAGCTCCCCTTTCATCGCGATGACCGCCTGGGTGATCGCGGCGTCGTTCGCTTTCGATCCCATCGTATTGATCTCGCGCAGCAGCTCCTGCGCGAGAAACCCGAGCTGCTTCCCCACCGCGGCGCTGCCGGCGAGCGCCGTGCGCACCGCCGCCAGATGGGTCTGAAACCGCACCAGCTCTTCGGCGATGTCGACGCGGTCGGCGAGCAGCGCGACTTCCACCGCGAGCCGCTGCGGATCGATCTGCACGGCGCCCGCCAGCTCGGCCACCTGCTTCTGCAACCGCGCCAGCTCGTTCTTGACGCGCTCCGGCGCCCGGGCGGCGATCACGTTGGCTCCGGCTTCCAGCGCGTCGAGCCGGGCGCTCAAGTCGGCTCCCAGCGCGCGTCCCTCGCGCTCCCGCATCGCCAGCACTTCCGCTGCGGCCCGCTCGGCGACCGGTTGCACATCCGCCCACGTCACGACCGCACCGTCTCCCGAATACGTCAGCACGTCGGGGTGCCGGGCAACGAACGCGAGATCGGGATCACCCTTCAGACGCAGCTGTTTCTTCAACTCCCGCAGCGCCTTGACCACCTGCTTGGCGCGATCGAGATCGAGCATCACCGCCGCCTGCGCTTCCGGTTGCTCGACCCAGCGCGCCGAGACCGCCACATGGCCCCGCTCGAGCAACGCCCGCAGCCGCTCGCGCAGCTCTCCTTCGACTCCCGCGAGATCGTACGGCAGCTTGAGCTGCGGATTGAAGTAGCGATGATTGACGGTGCGGATTTCGATCCGCAGCCGCCCGCCTGCCACCTTCCCTTCGGCGGCTCCGAATCCCGTCATGCTGCGCGGCACAGACTTTAACGTTAATCGGGCAAAAGACTTAGGTCAATCTCCGGGAACCGATGAATGCAGAATGATGAATGCAGAATAGTTGATGCAGCAGAATAGTTGATGCAGCAGAGGTGCGGGGAGCATTCGTATCTAGTTGTTGAAGAACCACTGCACTCCGTAATACTGCGCCCGCTTGGGATATCCCAGGCCGCTCACGTAACTCGCCCGCATGCCGTTGTAGTTGCGCGTCAACCAGTAGGCCGTGAAGTCGGCGATGCGCAGCTGGATGTTGGTCTCGGCGAACGTCGCGGGCCCGAGCGCCAGCTGCGCGCCGCTCGAGTCGCGTCCGCCGAGACCGCGACTCCAGCTCTCGACCGCGTATTCACCGCGCAACGAGAACACGCCGCTCTTGTAGACCCGCCAGAACTTGGAAAAGAAAGTCGCGGAGACCCGGGCGTGCGTCGGCGGCTCGAAGTCGCCGCCACCGATGCGCGGATCGAAGTACCATCCGGAGAGCTGCACCCCGGGGACGGGCCGCAGACCGACGAACACCGACAGATAGGTGCTCCGCGGCAGCGACCCGAGGGCAGCGACGGGCAGGATTCCGGCCGCGAACCCTTGTGGGCGGAACGGATCGCGTCGCACCTCCCCTGCTTCGAGGGTGATCGGCTTCGTGTCCCACCGCAGATACGCGGCGTAGTCGCTCGCGACCTGGAACGAGTCGGCCGCATCGACCGGGACGTCGAAATCCTCCACGCGACTGGCTTCGCCGCGCACCGAGAATCCCAGCGGCAGGTGCAGCGAGCCCGCGACGTGCAGGCGATTGCCGTGGCCTTTGGCACCGTAGGACGAGCGACGGCCATCGGCCGAGAGGGTGATGAACGACAGCGGATGCCACGCCGCGTAGCCGTCGACGCGGAACGGGCGGGCGGCGTCGCCGAGCCGCGCGACCACGCCGAGCGTCGCGCGCGAGCGCGTCTCGGACAGCTCGAGCTGCGCCTGGTAGCGCGTTCGATCGGGGACCACGGTGTCCCCGCTCAGCTGGGCGCGCGACAGCGTCAGCGTGGCGCGCGGTCCCAGGCCGTCCTCTCGGGCGGCGGCGAACGCGCGGAACAGCTGATCGATGCGGCGCTGCTTCCAGGGAATCACGAGTCCCGTCGCTCCCCCGCGCGTCCACTGCGAGCTGAGCGTCTGCACCGAGACCCCGAAGTGCGGCGAGCGCTCGTATTCGAGCTTCACCCAGATGTCGACGTCGTTGAACCCCGTCGTCGACGACTCGACGTAGCCGTCGATATTGCGGTAGTCGGCGCTGAGCGACAGACCGAACCCCGAGCCCCACCGCTTGGCGAAGCCGCCGCGGTATTGCGCGATCGACGCTTGGCCGGTGCTGATGCGGACCTCGGTGCGCGGAATGGTGGAGCGTGGCTGGCGGGACACGAGGTACACGCGCAGCGTCGACGGCAACACCTGCACGTCGATCCGCTCGATTGGGGCGAGAGGAACGCGGGCGGGGTCGAGCCAGACCGAGTCGCGGCCGATCGGCAGGTACGGAACGCCGTCCCAGTAGAGCTCGAGTCCGAGCGGCCCCTGACCGCCGTACACGTCGATCTCCGCCGCCCCGAACCAGCCGCCGCGCACGGCATAGACGCCGGGAATGTGCGCCAACAGATCACCGAGCGTCGTGATGTTCGAAAGCACGAGCGAGTCCACCGTGAATCGCCAGCGCTCGCCGCGCGGCAGCGGACCCACCGGCACTGCCGGCGCGAAGCCCGGGAGGAAGTGCTCGATCGTATCGGGCGGTGTGGTATCCCGCTTCGCGGTCGTGTCCGCGCCCGGGATGGTGTCGGCGCCGGCGGGCGCCGGGGCTGCCGCTTTGGGCTTGGGCTTCGCGGTGGTATCGACCTGCGCCACCGCGCGCCCGCCCGCACACACGAGAGCCCCCACGAGGAGGAGGCTCCGCCGCATCACGTCCCGGTACGCCGCAGCAGGAACTCGGTGAACAGCCGCACGCCGAACGCCGTCGGACCCTTCGACTGGTAGGCGGCTTCGCTCTCGGTGTACGCCGTGCCGGCGATGTCGATGTGCACCCAGGGGAAGCCCTCCACGAACTCGCGCAGGAACCAGCCGGCGGTAATGGACCCGGCGCCGCGTCCCCCGGAATTCTTCACATCGGCGATGTCGGACTTCACGAGGTCGCGGTACTCCTCCCACAGCGGCAGCGGCCAGCAGCGCTCGCCGGCGCGCTCTCCCGCGCCGCGCACCTCTTCGACCAGCGCGTCGTCGTTGCCCATGAGACCGGCGGCCTGGGTGCCGAGCGCGATCACGATCGCGCCCGTCAGCGTGGCGGCGTCGAGGACGGCGGCAGGCTTGTAGCGCCGGGCATACGACAGCGCGTCACACAGCACCAGCCGTCCCTCGGCGTCGGTATTCACGATCTCGATCGTCTTGCCGAAGTGGCTCTTGATGACATCGCCCGGCTTCAGCGCCGTCCCCGACGGGAGGTTCTCGCTCGCGGCCACGATACCGATCGCGTTGAGCTTGGGGCGAAGGTGCCCCAGCACTTCGAATGTCCCGAGCACGGCCGCGGCGCCGGACATGTCGTACTTCATTTCTTCCATGTTCGCGGCGGGCTTGATCGAGATACCCCCGGAATCGAAGGTGATCCCCTTGCCGATGATCACCGCCGGAGCCGCATCGCCCGCGCCGCGCCACTCGAGAATGATGAACCGCGGCTCCTCGGCGCTCCCCTGCGATACCCCCAACAGACCACCCATGCCTTCTTTGCGGATCTGTTCCGGCCCGAACACCGTCACAGCAAAGCCGTGCGCCTTGCCCAAGGCCTCCGCCTGGTTGGCGAGATAGGTCGGCGTGCAGATGTTGCCGGGCTGCATTTGCAGCTCGCGCGCCAGGAGATGTCCCGCCGCGATCGCATCGCCGCGGGCGCGACCCGCTTCGGCCTTCTTGGCGTCGGCGGCATCGACCACCACCTCCACTTCCGCGATCGCCCCACGCAAATCGTCGCTCGGCCG